>JBNMPS010000014.1:0-31689 GCA_051277005.1 Pseudohongiellaceae bacterium | reverse complement strand
GCCGATCGATTTCGCGGGAATTTAACACTTACTCTCTAATGGCACCAGAGCGAACACACTATTATGTGAGTAGGGTCGCAATTCACCGCCAACTTCACTATTTTGGCAGGTATTGATGCGGTCATTTACCTTGATTATATTTTTATTCTCAGAGCCTACTAACGCCGTAAGAACTTGGGCCGAAGGCGTTTTTTAGGTTGAACCAAGACGTGAGATTTTTGAAGAAGTAGAGTCTGGCTTATACGTTCCGGATTGGGGAAATACAGGGGTTTTAAAAAGTGTAACTAATTGATTTTGTTTGTTTGTTATTTAATGCCAGCGCGACGCGCTTTTATAAACAATACAAATGCGCAGATAACTATTTGATTTAATTGAAGAAAGTTGGAATTGTGTTACAATCATCCGTGATTGCATATACGGGTTTCCGTAAGATTATCTTCCGTGCATAATATGCTTCGCCCAGGTCATATAAAGCGCTACATACTCGAATTTTTAGCTTGGGCACATAGGTTTTATAAGGATTAATGCTGTAACCATGCCAAAAAAGATCATTCAACGGTTTTTACCTGATCCAGAATGGATAAAGAACCACAAATCCTTACAGTTTTTGGGCACATGGCTTCATGACTCCAACTTATGGCACTTAAACCGTCGCTGCGCCTCGACGGCAGTCTTTATTGGCCTTTTTGTGGCCTTTATCCCTTTGCCCTCGCAAATGATTTTTGCTGCATTTCTGGCTGTTGTCTTTAGAGCAAACATGCCGTTATCGGTAGTCTTAGTTTGGATTAGCAACCCTATTACCATGCCTCCTATGTTCTACATGGCCTATAAAGTCGGGGTTGCATTAATTGGCAATCCTGAGGCGGCTGAGTTTAGCTTTGAGCTTTCTTGGCAGTGGCTTGGAAGTGAATTAATTATTATTTGGCAGCCATTTTTATTGGGCTGTTTAGTTTGTGGTTTGTTTTTTGGTTTATTGGGCAGTGCCATTATGCGTATTACTTGGCGCTTTCATGTCATTCAATTATGGCGAGAGCGACGTCAAAATCGCTTGGCGAGAAGATCTAAACAATAGCTGTTTGCGCTACTCATAACGCAAAGCCTCTGCGGGTTGTACTTTTGCTGCACGCCACGCAGGATACAATGTTGCTAGTACGCTCATGGTAAACCCGGCGGTGGCGACTAAAACAATATCATTGAGACGAATATCAACAGGCATATAATCAATAGGATAAACGTCCGAACTTAAAAACTGATAATTAAATAAAGCCTCCAAACCTGCTACAACCTCAGATACGGTAACGCTCAAAAGTAATCCAAACAACACACCTAAAATAGTGCCTATTAAGCCAATAAACGCTCCTTGCACCACAAAAATCGCCATGATAGCTTTTGGTGATAAGCCAATCGTTCTTAGGATGGCAATGTCAGATTGTTTGTCGGTAACAATCATAACCAATGCAGAAACCACATTGAATGCTGCCACCGCAATAATAGTGAGCAACATTAAACCCACTAATTGCTTAGAAAGTTGAATAGCTGAATATAAATTACCGTGACTATGGGTCCAGTCACTTGCTGAAAAACCATAGGGTAAATTTTGTTCCAGTTCCCATGCTACTCTAGGTGCGCTTAAGGTATCGGACAATAACACGCGTAAGCCTCGCACGGTACTATCGCCTGTGGCCATTACCTGTGCAGTATCAAATGAAATCAGCGCTACTGATTGATCAACTTCCGTACCAGTTTCAAAAAGTGCCGATACCTTTAAGCGTTTAAAGCGAGGGGTTATTTTCCCACTTATATTTTGCTCGGCTAACATAATATTAATTGAATCCCCAACAACTAACTGCAAACGTTGCGCTAAGGCTTTGCCAATGATGGCGTTATCGCTCGCACCAGCAAGTTGAGTTAATGAATTATTCAGCAGGAATTGATTAATGATAGATACGGATGATTCACGTTCAGCATCAATGCCATAAATCATTACGGATTCAACATCTGCTCCGCGTATAAGCATGCCACCCATTTGAATAAAAGGCGCTACTGCTTCAACATCAGCATGCTGCTTGATAATTAATTCTATTGCTTGCCATTGCTGTGGCTCGCCGTGATTTTTGATGGTTATATGCGGGACTAAGCCCAAAATGCGCTCACGCATTTCCTTATCAAAACCATTCATGACTGATAGCACAACAATCAATAATGCAACGCCCACCGTCATGCCTAGCATGGAAACCAATGAAATAAACGATACAAGTTGATTGCGCTGCTTAGTTACAGCATAACGTAAACCAATAAATACGGTGAAAGGCTTAAACATAATTACAAGACTTGCCTGTGGAGTTGGCCTTCAGATAGCTCATAAACACAATCCATACGATTAGCTAATTCAATATCATGAGTCACAATAATAAAGCTTGTATCGAGTGCGCCATTAAGCTCCATCATTAATTTATGAATATCATCTGCCGTGTGGTTATCGAGGTTACCGGTTGGCTCATCCATTAAGACACATTTAGGATCAGTTACTAGCGCTCTTGCGATCGCAACACGTTGCCGCTCACCACCCGAAAGTTCACTCGGTTTATGGGTTAAACGCGCCCCTAAGCCCACCCGCTGCAATAACTGGGTGGCCTTTATGGTTGCTTGTTGAACGGATGTTTTACCCAATAACATTGGCATCGCCACATTTTCAAGGGCCGTAAATTCACCCAGTAAGTGATGAAATTGGTAAACAAAACCTAAGTTTTTAAGGCGTAATAAACCACGCCCGGACTCTGTTAAGGTATTAAAGGATTCACCATTAACGGCAACGTCACCTTGCGTAGGAAGATCCAAACCCCCTAACATATTGAGTAAAGTTGATTTGCCTGAGCCGGATGCGCCAACAATCGCGATCATTTCTCCTGCATTAACAATTAACTCGACGCCAGCTAAAACCGTTAATTTTTGAGGTCCCTGTTGGTATGACTTATATAAATCACGGCAAGTCAAAACCGGTATAGCAGAAACAGCCGAGTGCTTGGGACTGTTAAAAGGGGTTGTTGTCATAATTACTACTAACCTTAACCTATTCGTAACGCAACGCTTCTGCGGGATGAATTTTTGCCGCTCTAATAGCGGGATAAATAGTTGCCAATGCGCTAAGCATAAAACCAGCTATTATAACGGTCGAAACATCAGACCACTTAATCACAGATGGTATCTTGCTGATAAAATAGACGTTGGGATTAAAGACGGTTAAACCCAATATCGATTCAAACCCAATTACGATATCCCCAATATAATAAGCAACAGGTAGGCCTAATAAAACGCCAAGTATGATGCCGCTGCAGCCTACTGCTACGCCCTGTATTATAAAGATATTACGAACTTGATTAGGTTTCATTCCCATGGTGCGTAATACGGCGATATCAGAACGTTTATCAGCCACCATCATAGTGAGTATCGAAATAATATTAAACGCAGCAATAATCACAATCACCAAGAGCAGCAAGCTAATCATGATCTTTTCCATTTTCATCGCTTGAAATAATGTCCCCTGAGTTTGCTGCCACGTTTTGATCTTTGCTTCATTGCCAAGAACCTTAGCAATACGAGGGAATATATCGTCAGCTAAAAAGATATCCTGTAGTTCAATACGTATACCATCAACAGCAGAGCCTAACTGGAATAATTTCTGGCCATCATTTAAATGAATAAAAACCGTGTCGCTATCTAATTGTGCGCCGACACTGAATAAGGCCACGACTTTAAAGCGTTTTACTCTTGGGTAAACCCCCATGGGGGTAATGGTGACCTTGGGCAGCATCATGGTGACTTCGTCACCCGGCCTAATTGATAAATATCGGGCGAGAATATCACCCATAACGATGCTATATTCACCTGCTTTGAATTGGCTAAGTTCACCGGCAACAATATGGTCGGTAATTGAGGTTAAAGAGTGTTCGAATTGAGGGTCGATAGCGGTTAACTTGGCATTTCGCATGATGTTATTACGATTTAGCATCACACTGCCTTCGATAAAGGGTGAGGCAGAAACAACTTCATCATGTTCACTGATTAGCTTTTGCCACGACTGCCATTTAAGCAATGGCTGCTGTGAATACACTGAGCCATGGGGTATAACGGATAGGATTCTATCGCGTAATTCAGACTGAAAGCCATTCATCACCGAAAGTACTACAATTAATGCAAAAACGCCCAATATCATGCCCAATAATGAAATGAGTGACACAAAAGAGATGAATTGATTTCGGCGCTTGGCTTGGGTATAGCGCAGACCGATGAATAAGGCCAAGGGTTTGTACATTGTTATTTGGGCAACTATCGTTATAGTATTATTTAATTAAGGGCAAAGTAAGTATCTCTGTTAGGTATTATCACGATAAAGATAATGATTTAACAGTAATAACACAGCTTACCCAGGTACAATTTAAGAGAGTGTAACCTATCTATGGATAAATCGTCTCCTCAAACTAAGATAAACCCTTTTGATACCTCGGATTTACGTAACTATTATAGGGTGAATTCCAGTGTAAAATTACGCATTGCCCCCATTACATCTCAGCAAATTAAAAACAGTGAATGGCCTAAAAGCTTGAGTAAAAGCCCCGCTATGGAATTATCGGAGTCGCTTCGTCTTTCAGAACAAGAGTTACATGCCACATTAAGAGTGATTGCCGAGCAAAATCGAAACGTAGAGCAGTATCTTCGCAATGTTAATAAACGCATAGATCTTATCGCCAACTACCTCATTGACACTGATGATCAAGCTCAAGAAAGCAGTGAGCAAAAAGTGCTTATTAGTGAGGGCGGCTTAGAATTTGTGGCTAAAGACTTAAGAACAATCAAAATAGGAGATTGTTTGGCTATTGAACTTGTTCTTAGCCTATCCCATGTGTCTTTATCGGTCTTTGGTAAGGTTGTTAATATAAGAGAAGACGCCAATCAATATGTTATTGGTGCCGAGTTTGTAGAAATGAAAGATCTCGATCGTCAACAGTTATCGAAGCATGTTATTCAGCAACAAATGCAAGATAAGCGTAACGCCAAAGGCGATTAATATAATTTATATATTGCTGCAAGCGTCACTGTAAATAAAAAAGGGTAGGCTCTTTCTAGAACTTGCCCTTTTTAAATTAAGAGGTTAGTCTTTAAGCTGGCCTGTTAATGGGTTTTAGTAGCATCATAGGCCAGATCTGTATCGGGGAACCCAGCAACGCGTTTACTTTCCTTGTCACACCTCTTCTCATCACCGCCGCATACATCGCAGGCGGTTTCCAAACCCAAGGCACTCATACCACCACAAGAGCCCTTAATGGGTTTTTGCCCCATGATTACACCAATAGCCATGGCAGCAATAACGAAGGCAATGAAACAGAACGTAATAATGAACATAGACATAATTAAATCTCAGTGTAAACAGGGTTAGCCCACAAAGTGCTTTAATCCCTTTATCTTGTGGTGACAATGTTACTGCAAATAAGGTTTAAAAGCATCGCTGTATTTGGACTCAAAGCCATTCCCCGTGTTGATTAACAGATATATCGCTAAACCTTGCTGTTGGGCCAAGTTCATTCCAGCCTCTGGCCCCATCACATTGATTGCCGTAGCCAGCCCGTCTGCAAGGGCTGCTTCATCAGTAATGACTGTGACTGACGCCAGGTTATGCGTAATAGGCTTACCAGTAACCGGTGAAATGGTATGTGAATATTGCACACCGTCTTTCTCAAAATAGTTACGATAATCACCCGAGGTCGCTACGGCGTTATCGCTTACCGATATTGCTTTATAAATACCCCCCAAGTTGCTATCAGGCTGCTCAATCGCAATGCGCCAAAGCTGGCGTGTAGGGCTTTTACCAGCCAGCCGAAGCTCGCCGCCAACTTCTACCATAAACTGGCTAAAACCGGCTTCTTGTAGCAAAGAAGCGAGTTGATCAACGGCGTAACCTTTGGCGATTGCGGAGAGATCTATCTTAATCAGTTTTTTCTTGGCCAACGTTATATCACCAATATTTAGCTCAATATGTTGAAAGCCTGTATTCACTAATAAGGCCGCAACCTTCTCATCGCTGGGCACATTGTCTTCATGCCCTGTATTACCGAACCCCCAAAGATTAACCAAAGGCCCAACGGTCACATCAAATGCGCCGCCCGTTAGCCAGCTAATTTCCAAGCTTTGCAGTAACACATGAAAAAACTCTGGGCTGATGCTGACTGACTCACCAACAGGAGCCCTATTGAACTGCATTAACTCTGAATCAGGCAGGTAGGTCGACATCTGTTGATTAAGGTCAGCCAGTCTTGAATCAATTTGAGATTGAAGCGCTGCTGAATCGGCCTTATGCTCCGGATCTACCACGGTGATGTGGTAAGTGGTACCCATTGTTGAGCCTGACAACTTCACTGAATGTAACGGTTTCTCAGCGCAAGCTGATAATAAACCGAAACTGAAAACAAAAACGGAGAGCACATAGGCTCTCCGTTTGATTATTGCGCAATTCATTATTAGCTAAACTCATCTAGCATAATGTTTTCTTTCTCGACACCTAAATCGCTCAACATACCCGTAACAGCGGAGTTCATCATTGGAGGCCCACACATATAGTACTCACAATCTTCAGGCGCTGAGTGATCGTTTAGGTATTCTTTCTGTAAAACATTATGAATGAATCCCGTTAGCCCCGTCCAATTATCTTCAGCTTGCGGGTCACTTAATGCTAAGTGCCACTCAAAATTGGGGTTTTCTTTTGCTAGTTGATCGTACTCTTCAGCATAGAAAACTTCACGCATAGAGCGAGCACCATACCAAAAAGAAATCTTACGCTTCGAGGATAGACGCTTAAGCTGATCGAATATGTGTGACCGCATGGGGGCCATACCCGCACCACCACCCACAAACACCATTTCATTATCCGTTTCTTTGGCAAAGAACTCACCGAATGGACCCAGCACCTTAACTTTGTCGCCTGGCTTCAGGTTAAACACCCACGAAGACATTTTTCCTGGCGTTAACGCCAAGTTATTAGGTGGTGGCGTCGCGCAACGAATATTGAACTTAACAATACCCTTTTCCCCCGGGTAGTTAGCCATTGAGTAAGCACGAATAATAGGTTCTTTAACAATAGATTCTACCGCTAAGAAACCAAAGCGCTCCCAGTCCCCTTTATAGTCATCACCTAAATCAAAATCAGAATATTTAACATGGTGAGCAGGTGCTTCTAGCTGAACATAACCACCGGCACGAAAATCAACATCCTCACCTTCAGGTAATGTTAATACAAGTTCTTTGATAAAGGTGGCAACATTTTCATTGCTGGCAACAGTGGTTTCCCATTGCTTGATACCAAACACTTCTTCTGGCACTTCAATTTTCATATCTTGCTTAACAGGAGTTTGGCAAGACAAACGTAAACCTTCTTTAACTTCGCGCTTGGTGAAATGGGGTTCTTCAGTGGGTAGTAATGAACCACCACCTTCATTAACAATACATTTACACTGCGCACAGCTACCACCGCCGCCACAAGCCGATGCAAGAAAAACACCGTTGTTGGCTAGCGTTTGTAGCAATTTATCACCGGCAGGAACCGATAACGTTTTTTCGCCATTAATTTCGATATTGACGTTACCCGAGCTCACCATACGTGAGCGGGCAAACAAGATGATTACAACCAAAGCCAAAACAATGGATGTGAACATCGCAACACCGAGAACGATTACTGTATTCATAATATTCCTCTATATTCTCGGTTAAAGATCGATACCACCGAATGACATGAAGCCTAACGACATCAAACCAACGGTAATAAATGTAATGCCTAAGCCTTGCAAACCTTCAGGTACATCGCTGTATTTCATTTTTTCGCGAATACCTGCCAGTAAAATAATAGCTAAAGCCCAACCGATACCCGACCCCAAACCAAACACAACAGACTCACCTAGGTCGTAATCACGCTCTACCATGAACAGTGACGCACCCATGATGGCGCAGTTTACTGTAATCAATGGCAAGAAAACGCCAAGTGCGTTGTATAAAGCCGGTACGAATTTGTCCAAAAACATTTCGAGAATCTGAACCAATGCGGCGATAACACCGATGTAGCTCAACAACCCCAAAAAGCTTAGGTTAACTGTGGCAAAACCAGGACTCAACCAAACCAGAGCACCTTCTTTAAGCAAGTAGGTGTAGATCAAGTAGTTAACCGGAACAGTGATAGTTAGTACCACAATTACCGCTATTCCCAAACCAATCGCTGCTTGCATTTTTTTCGATAATGCCAACAAGGTGCACATGCCGAGGAAGAAGCTCAGTGCCATGTTATCGATAAAAATAGAACGTACGAATAAACTTAGATAATGTTCCATTTACACATTCTCCTGGGCACGAGTATTAGGCGCCATTGTGAATTCAGGAACTTCAACTTGATCTTTCTTAGCGGCGCGTAATGCCCAGATAAATAAACCAATCAAGAAGAACGCACTGGGGGGTAACAGCAGTAAACCATTAGGTACGTACCAGCCACCATCATTAACCAAAGGCAGAACTTCGAAGCCGAACAATTTACCCGAACCAAATAGCTCGCGGAAGAAGGCAACAAAAATCAACACGGCACTGTAACCCAGGCCGTTACCGATACCATCAAAGAAGCTTGGCACAGGTGGATTTTTCATTGCAAAGGCTTCTGCACGGCCCATAACGATACAGTTGGTGATAATCAAACCAACAAATACCGAAAGCTGTTTGCTGATTTCATAAGCATACGCTTTAAGCAATTGATCAACCACGATGACCAACGAGGCAATAATAACCATCTGTACGATGATACGGATGCTGTTGGGAATCTGATTACGAATTAGCGATATACAGAAGTTAGAGCAGCCAGTAACAACGGTTACCGACAAACACATGACCAATGTAACTTTTAAGCTAGAAGTAACCGCCAAGGCGGAGCATACACCTAATACCTGTAAGGCAATGGGGTTGTTCTTAAAAATGGGGTCAATTAATGTATCTTTAATTTTTGACATTATCCGGCCTCCCCTGCATGTAAGTTAGTGAGGAATTTTTGAAAACCTAAATCACCCAGCCAAAACTGAACAAGATTAGTGATACCACGGCTAGTCAGGGTTGCACCTGCCAAACCATCAATTTCGTAAGCGGCATTGCTAGATGAAGGATTAACCGTACCCTTAATCAATGCAATTTTCACATCGTCGCCCGCATAAACTTTCTTGCCAGGCCAGATAGCTTTCCATTTAGGGTTATCAACTTCGCCACCAAGCCCAGGTGTTTCACCGTGCTCAGAGAAGCCTAAACCAACAACGGTGTTAACGTCGTTTTCTAACGCTAAGAAACCGTGCAGTGTTGACCAAAGACCGTAACCACGAATAGGCAAAATAACTTTGTCTAGTTGGCCATCTTTTTCAACAAGATAGACCAGCGCGTAGTTTTCACGACGTGAAATTTTAGCTTGGTCTTGGTCGCCCGTTAAATTGATTGATCTAGATGGGTCTTTAGCCGCAGCTCGCTGGTTGAACGTAGCCGCATCGATATCGTCAGCAAATACACCTTTATCTAAATCAACAACGCGTGATTTAATTTGTGCAAATTGCTCGGCAATGTTTTGGCTTGGGTCTAGTAAACCCGCCGCTGCAAGAATGTTGCTTTGTTTGTCGACTAGTTTGTTAGCTTGCTGCTTGTCTTTCAACAAAACCGCAGCGCCAGCAACAACTAATGAACAAACTAAACAAAGTACTAATGCAACTGTAATAGTTTTTTGAGTCGTTTCTTTAGACACGTGCAAGCCTCCGTTTGATATTTGCCTGAACCACAAAGTGGTCAATTAACGGAGCGAATAAGTTAGCAAATAGTACCGCCAACATCATTCCCTCAGGGAAAGCCGGGTTAACAACACGAATAAGCACGACCATAAGGCCTATCAACGCACCGAAGAACCATTTACCTGCATCAGTCATTGAAGCTGAAACGGGGTCAGTTGCCATAAACATCATGGCGAAAGCAAAACCACCTAATACCAAATGCCATTCCCAAGGCATGGCAAACATGGGGTTGCTTGAGCTATCAGCTAATAAATTGAATAAGGTAGAGGTTGCAACCATGCCAATCATTACGCCCGTAACAATGCGCCAAGAAGCAATACGCGTCCAAAGCAAAATACCGCCACCTATTAAGATGGCCAAGGTGGATGTCTCACCAATAGAGCCTTGAAGGTTGCCTAGGAATGCGTCGCTCCAAGAAACAGCTTGCTGTAACGCAGCCATACCTTCACTAGCAGCAATCGATAAAGCCGTCGCACCGGTATAGCCGTCAATTGCAGTCCAAACCGCATCACCTGACATTTGCGCAGGGTAGGCAAAGAACAGAAACGCACGACCCGTTAATGCTGGGTTTAAGAAGTTTTTACCCGTGCCACCAAACACCTCTTTACCAATCACAACACCAAAGCTGATGCCTAAAGCAACTTGCCATAGTGGAATTGAAGGTGGGCAGATCAACGCGAACAAAATAGAAGTAACAAAGAAACCTTCGTTAATTTCATGACCGCGCTTCATGGCGAACAATATTTCCCAAGAGATACCTACAATAAAGGTAACGGCATAAATGGGTAAGAAATATACGGCACCTAGCCACATATTGTCCCAAATACTGCTTGGGTCGTTGCCAGCAAACATGCCTAATAAGGCATAATGCCAATCGCCAGTGACATCAATAGCGGTACTCGCCGCTAAAATAGTATTGGCTTGAAAACCCACATTCCACATGCCGTAAAACATAGCCGGGAAAGCACATAACCAAACAGTAATCATCATGCGCTTAAGGTCTATGCCGTCGCGTACGTGAGCTGTTGTTTTTGTCGTGGAATTTGGGGAGTAAAAGAACGTGTCAACTGCTTCAAATAAAGCGTACCACTGTTCGAATCTACCGCCTTTTTCAAAGTGGGGTTCTAAATTGTGTAATATTTTTTTAAGCGCCATGGGTTAACCCTCCTTCTCAATGCGATTCAGGTTAGAGCGAAGAATCGGGCCGTACTCATATTTACCTGCGCAAACATAGCTGCACAAGGCAAGATCTTCTTCGTCCAGCTCTAAACAGCCTAGGGCTTGCGCCATTTCAGTATCGCCAACAATTAAAGAACGCAACAACTGAGTCGGTAAAATGTCTAAAGGCATTATGTTCTCGTAGTTACCTACCGGCACCATCGCACGCTCACTACCATTGGTGCTGGTCGTAAAGTTGAAGAGCTTGCTCTTCATGAACTGAGAGATGTAAATGCCTAAGTTTGAGTGCTTGCTAACACCGGGTGACATCCACCCCATAAATTCACGCTTATCACCTTCAAGCAATACGCTGATTTGGGTGTGGTAACGACCCAAGTAAGACACTGACGCCGCCGCAGTGCGGCCGCCCAATACCGAACCACTAATAATACGATTTTCGCCAGCTTTGGTTTGGCCAGCGGTTAGTTGCTGCAAGTCAGCACCTAAGCGTGAACGCACTAAACGAGGCTGCTCAACTTGTGGGCCGGCTAAGGCAACGACGCGATCCGTTGATAATTGACCTTCAGTGAAGGTTTTACCGATAGCGATAACATCTTGGTAGCCAACGTGCCAAACAGTTTTGTTAGCATTAACGGGATCAAGGTTATGAATATGGGTGCCGACTAAACCAGCTGGGTGTGGCCCTGCAAACTCTTCAGCTTGGGCATTACCTGCCGGGATGTCTGTGCCAGGCGCCTTACAAACAAACACTTTAGCGGTTAGTTTGGCGAGTACATTTAAACCATCGGTAAATGCTTGTTTCTGCTCAGCGATGACAACGGCTGGGTCACAGGCTAATGGATTAGTGTCTATAGCGGTTACAAAAATGGAGTTAGGCTTAACATCAATCGCGGGTACACGGCTGTATGGACGCGTTCTAAAGGCCGTCCAGAGTCCAGTGTTAATCAGATTAGCTACCGCATCCTCGGGGCTAACGGTGGCCGGATCTAGTTTAGGGAAAGACTCAAACTCATCTTCTTCGATATCAATAACCAATGATTGGAACACACGCTTGTCACCACGGTTGATAGCCGAAACTATTCCCGTCGCAAAGGCTGTGAACTTAACACCTTCGGTTTTCTTATCAGTAAAGATTACCTGGCCAGTTTTGACTCGATCACCCTGCTGCACTTCCATAGTGGGCTTCATCCCAACATAGTCGTAGCCGATTACCGCAACGGCCCTAGTTTTAGGGCCCTCTTGAATAACCTGCTCCGGTGCACCAGAGATTGGCAAGTCCAAACCCCGATTGATCTTAATCATAGGCTGCCACTTCTCGTTCTAGTGAGGTTAAATTTAAAAAATCTGTGAGGACACTGCGTTGACCGCTGTTATTCAGTGCTTATAACTACCCATCAATCCAAGCATAAGCATGGACCAAAATAGGCTAAACACTCACTAGAGCCAAAAACCCAAGTGTACCCTCTAAAAATGGGCGCAATTATAAAGATCTATGCCGTAAATAGCTATATGTAAAACCCCTATTTGCATGATATCAAAGGGGTTTTGTATGTAAAATTAAGGCTTCAGAAGTCAAAGTAATTAAACGTCAAGCCTGCTTAATGAGCCCTGTGGAATACGGCTGATAATCGAGGCTCGGTTTCACGCTATCCTGGCTCGCAAGCGTCGGTTATACCGAATACTTGGCGCTGCCCTCTCCCTAAAAAGCACATAGACCGGCTCATTAGGCCGAATAAGCTCTAATCGTTACTAGAGGGGTAATCAGAATGTTGAAGGATCGCTATTAATCTTAGTCAATCAACCATAATTGTTATTTTAAATGATTAGTGTGAATAAGAAGAGATGTTGTCATTGCGTGAAAGATGAGGGGTTTTAATGAATAGTATGTTCGGCGCTGTCGACAATCTCTGCTTTAACAACACCACGCTCGTCAGCAATTTCAGCCGCCGTTTCAATACCGGCTTGAATCATGGCCTTGGCCACATCAATAGACGCGTCATCAATAAAGGTTTTAGCTTCATCGGAAAAGCGAATAGTGACTAATGCCTCATCCTTATGATCGGCGCGTTTTAAAACGATGTCACCGTTTGATAATTCGATAATTTCTAAGACTGACGAGGGCACAGATTTAACCTAACACAACAAATATGTGATCTATTCTAACAGTCATGCGCTGATACTACCACTCCTGAGTGAGCTCTCTCTGGCGGGATATCAACAATTTAAGCTCATCTAGCGTCAGTCTAAGGACATTAACGTCCAGGGCAGTATCAGCAGCAACACTGCTCATAATGACGCCTGGATGCCTTGTGACGGCCTCTGACTGTCGACATTGAAGAAGCTCTGACAGCCAGCTGCCATCAGTGCTTTCGAGGGAGCTTAGCTCCTCTACCTCTGCGGTTTGGATATGGTCAGTCAATGCTATCGCTGATTGAGGCGTAAGCTGTGGCTGATTATAGTTAGCCGCAATCTCTTTAAGATAGGCGTAATACAAGGCTTTAAGGTGGTGCAGGCTAGACTCCCCGGCTAAACAATAAATGACCGAAACGGGTAGATCAGCCTGAGCCACTAGTTGTTGATAGTAATCTAACTGCAAGCGGCAGCAGTAAAGCCGCTGATTAACCTCGCCACTTGCAGCCATCTTATTTTTTCTTTTTGGGCTTAGTAGCCGCTTTACGTTTAACGGCCGGCTCTTCAATGTTCCATTTACCTTTACTGTAGAACGCCTTCCACCCCGTCGCCTTGCCTTCTATTTCTGATTGCACGTATTGCTCTTTCGTTTTACGGCTAAAGCGCACAATCGTTTTATTACCCTCGTTATCGACGGTCGGTGCTTTCATGATATGAGCATATTTCACATCAATTTCATCTCTATGAGGGATTAACTCTTCAACTAACGGTGCACGAGTCTCGCGATTTTTGGGGAAGTTGCTCGCGGCTAAAAATAAACCTGAAGCACCATCACGCAGAATGTAATGATCATCAACTTTCACACACTCAAGCTCAGGCATCGGTACTGGATCCATTTTGGGTGGAGCCGCTTCGCCGCTCTTTAAGAGCTTCCGGGTGTTTTTGCAGTCTTCACTCATGCAGCCAAAGTATTTTCCGAATCGACCAGACTTTAGCTGCATCTCAGCTGAGCACTTGTCGCACTCCAATAACGGGCCTTCATAACCTTTAATTTTGAACGTGCCAGCTTCCACTTCAAAGCCAGTACAATCGGGATTATTACCACACACATGGAGCTTGCGCCCTTCGTCTATGAGGTAGCTATCCATGGCGGTGTTACATAATTTGCAACGACGCTTGTTGATGAGTAAGCGTGATTCAGCTTCTTCATCATCATCGACACTAACAACTTCATCACCAGAAACAAGATTAATCGTACTCTTACAGCGCTCTTTAGGGGGTAAGGCGTAACCGGAACAACCTAAAAATACTCCAGTACTTGCCGTACGAACCTGCATATGACGGCTGCATTTAGGGCATTCAACATCGGTTTCAGTGGGCGCATTCTCACGCATGCCGCCCTCTTCGTTGCCGGCAGTTTCAAGCTTGCCTTTAAACTCTTTATAAAAGCTGTTGAGCAAAGAGATCCAATTAGTGTTGCCATCGGCGACCTTATCGAGTGACGCTTCCATGTTGGCGGTAAAACTGTAGTCTAAAAGATCGGAAAAACTTTCAACCAGCCTCTCAGTAACCACATCGCCCATTTTCTCGGAATAAAAACGACGATTTTCAACGCGCACATAACCGCGATCTTGAATGGTTGAAATAATTGAGGCGTAAGTCGATGGTCGACCAATACCGCGTTTCTCTAACTCTTTAACCAAGCTGGCTTCACCAAAGCGAGCTGTTGGTTTGGTGAAATGCTGGCTAGGATCAATCTGTTTAACGTCTAAAACATCATTGACTTTGACGTCGGGAAGAATGACATCGTCGTCTTTTTTACCGGCGGGTGGCTGGGCTTTTAAGAATCCGTCAAAGCGCAAGATACGGCCACGTGTTCTCAGTTCAAACTCACCCGCTTTAATAACAATACTTGTACTTGTGAATTCTGCCGCTGTCATCTGACAAGCAACAAATTGGCGCCAGATTAACTCATAGAGGCGCTCAGCATCGCGCTCCATTTTTTTGAGGTTTTTAGTTTCTACACTTACATCCGAAGGGCGAATAGCTTCATGCGCTTCTTGTGCACCTTCTTTGCTGCTATAAGAGACTGGAGCGTCTGGTATGTATTTGGCCCCATAGTTGTCGGTGATGAAATCTCGGCAGTTGGTAACAGCTTCAGCGCTTAAATTGGTCGAATCTGTACGCATATAGGTAATGTAGCCTGCTTCATACAAGCGCTGAGCCATCATCATGGTCTTCTTCACGCCGAAGCCTAAGCGCGTACTTGCGGCCTGCTGCAGTGTGGAGGTAATGTAAGGCGCGCCTGGTTTAGAGGTGGTTGGTTTGTCATTGCGCTGGGCAACCGTAAACGTTTCGCCTTTAAGCGTAGCTAAAGCGGCATTGGTTTGCGCTTCGCTATTAGGGCGAAAATTATTATCGCCCTGTTTTTTAAGTTCAAGTCGAAGATTACGCGCTTTCGCTGCGGCATCAACAAATACCTGCCAGTATTCTTCGGGTTCAAATGCACGAATTTCTTGCTCACGCTCTACTACCAGTCGAGTGGCGACTGACTGCACTCTTCCCGCCGATAAGCCTCTAGCCACTTTGGCCCACAATAATGGCGAAACCATATAACCAACAACGCGATCCAAAAAACGTCGTGCTTGCTGGGCGTTAACACGGTCAATGTCTAAAACGCTGGGTTTTTCAAAAGCCTCCTGAATAGCTTTTTTGGTGATTTCATTAAACACCACTCGGCTATAGCGGCTTTCATCGCCGCCAATGGCCTCTCGAAGATGCCAGGCAATAGCTTCTCCCTCACGATCCAAATCGGTTGCGAGATAGATGTGGTCAGCGTCTTTAGCGAGTTGCCTGAGTTCGTTAACAACTTTCTCTTTGCCAGGAAGAATCTCATAGTGCGCCTCCCAGTCATTATCAGGGTTGATACCCATACGTTTAATGAGCTGGTCACTAGACTTCTTCTTTTTATAAGCAGCCTTAGCTTTTGGCGCCATTTTACGGGTTTTAGCCGCTTGCTTGGCACGCTCTTTTGGGTCGCTTTTGCTACTGCCAGAGGTTGGTAAATCACGGATATGACCAACACTGGATTTAACGATATAGTCATTGCCAAGGTATTTATTGATGGTCTTAGCTTTGGCTGGAGACTCCACAATTACTAATGATTTTGCCATAGTGTCCTTCTATTAAAGGGGGCGGTTGAATTATTTAATGGCGACATATATAAGTGGAGAACTGCCGTTGGTCAAGAAGAAGATTTTATTTTTTGATAATTGGCGCTACCCTGCGCCCTATACCGGCAGCACTAATCGCTCACTTTTTAATCAGCCTGAACTTATAGTTTAACCGTTTCACTTTCTTCAATATACGTAAATCTTGGGGTTTTCTGGCCCTCTATTTCAACGGATTCTAGAAACATTGCAAGGGGGCGCACCCAAAGTGCCCTCTCACCATACAAAGGCCTGTAAACGACAAGTTGCTCTTCTGTTTCAGAATGAGTGGCTACTTCATAGACCTGGTAGTCATGCCCTTTATAATGCTTATAGGTACCCGCTTTGATTGTACTCATGCTTGCATCACATCCTTTAATTCAGACCTTAATTGTTCCAGTGATTTTTTAATGTCATCAACTGCCGGCATGCCACCTTTTTCTTGCCAGTAACAGGCGACACCCGCTGCACTGAACTCAATGGCCGTTGCTGAGCTAGGGCACAGTGAAAGTGCTCTCTCAAACACCTGCTGCTTACCGGCAAGGGCATCTGATTGCCACTCAAATATTTCATCAGCTTTGTGTAAACAATACACTTTAGATTTGGATAATGGTCGGTTTCGAATCAGTGGCAGCCGATATACAACCCCCTGTTCAATCGATTCTTTTCTGACCCTTTCTCGGTAAGATTGAGGCATATCACAAATCTTTATCTGTAAGCCAAGCTCCATAGCATATTGCCTTAGAGCCACTTGTTGTTTTTGTCTTGCCGTTGGCATTAGCCACATAACAGGGCCTAAAACAACCGCAACGATGACAATTATAATAAGGTAACTCATGTAACTCTCTAATAATTTTTTAAATAAAATGTAACTACTCAGCACTGCCCGTAGCTATTCAGATTGCAGTCAAAATTGTGCTGAGTAAGGCGAAAAATGTGAGTTTACAAGTGTAAATGATCATTTTTTAACGCGGTTCAGCGCGATTTTGGCTGTGAGCTGAGTAGTTACAATAAAATTTATATTTAAACGATACACTAACTGTGTCATGTCAAAAGCCTTATTAAGGCGTTAGTCATTATTTTGATCTAAATCACTAGACTAAATAGCAATCTTATACCTTAATCATAAAACAAACCTTCACATGAAAGACTTAAAACCGGGAGGGATAAACAATGAGCCAATACAAAACGATCTTGCTGGCGATAGATCTAACGGAAGAAGCCGGTCAAGTAGCGTCAAAAGCTGTCAGTATCCAACAGGATGAAAGTTGTTTAATCCATGTTGTGCATATTGTTGAACCCATAAGTTTTGCTTACGGAGGTGATATCCCAATAGGTTTTTCTACCTTACAGGAAGATATCCAAGAGCAAGCCAAGCAAAAATTAACTGAAATTGGCAAACGGTATCAAATTCCGGAAGAGCGTCAGCACATCATTATGGGCAGGCCTGAAACCGAAATACACAACCAGGCCGAAATACTCGACGCCGACGTGATTGTCATTGGCAGCCATGGCCGCCACGGTTTAGCGCTTTTATTAGGCTCAACGGCTAACGGCGTATTACACGGCGCCAAGTGCGACGTGCTTGCCGTAAGAATTGGCGCTAAAACTTAATCTTCGGTGTAACTACTCAGCACTCTCCGTAACCGTTCCGATTGCAGTACAAATTGTGCTGAGCCAGGCGAAAAATGTGAGTTTACAGGTGTAAATGATCATTTTTTAACGTAGTTCAGCGAGATTTAGGCTGTGAACGGAGTAGTTACTCTTCGGTGAGCGCTTCCCATCGCTCATAAGCTTGCTGCAGTTGCTCATCGACATCAGTAAGCTTTTGTAGCTGTTGAGCCACCAGCGCCTTACCCTGCTGATAAAAATCAGCTGACATAGACTCCTCTTGTAACTGTTGCTGTTGCTGCTCAAGGTTTTCAATTAAGCCCGGCACTTCATCAAGCTCTCGCTGTAATTTATAGCTTAATTTTTTAGCGGGTTTAACTGATTGTGAAGTTTGTTGTTCCTTAGCTGCCCCGGATTCTTTAAGCGTCTTAGCTTGTGCGGCCTGTTTTTCACGAATTTTGGCGTAGCCGCCTGACTGCCTTATCCAATCGTCATAGCCGCCTACATATTCATTAACGATGCCATTACCTTCAAATACTAAGGTGCTAGTTACCACATTGTCCATGAACTCCCTATCATGGCTGACTAATAAAATAGTGCCGCCAAAGTCGATAAAGATAGACTCTAGTAGCTCTAAGGTTTCAACATCTAAGTCATTAGTGGGTTCATCTAGAACCAATATGTTAGCTGGCTGACTAAACAGGCACGCTAGCTGCACGCGGTTACGCTCACCACCGGATAAAGCTTTTAACGGTGTGCGAGCCCGCTCTGGTGAAAATAAGAAATCACTCAGATAGCTCATAATGTGACGAGATTTACCGTTAATGGTAATGCTGTCTCTACCCTGCCCCACTGTATCAACGATGGTTTTATTACCCTCAAGGTGATCACGCATTTGGTCAAAGTAAGCGACATTTTGCTTGGTACCGAGCTGTACCTTGCCAGAAGTCGCCTCAAGTTCGCCTAGCATGATCTTTAGCAATGTCGTTTTGCCAACACCGTTGGGACCAATTAGGCCAATTTTATCGCCACGCTGAACCTTTGTAGTGACATGGCTAAACAAGTTTGAATCTTTATAGCCAAAGCTAATGTCGGTTAACTCAGCCACCAATTTCCCAGAGCTGGCGGACTGCTCAACTTGGATGTTGGCAGAGCCTACTTGCTCCCTTCTTGCCGAGCGCTGGTCACGGAGCTTTTCAAGCGATCTAACACGGCCTTCGTTACGGGTTCTTCGTGCCTTAATACCTTGACGAATCCAGACTTCTTCTTGAGCTAATCGCTTATCAAATAGCGCATTTTGTTGATCTTCAACCACAAGCTGATGGGCTTTATCAGTTAAATATCCATCATAATTAGAGGGGAACAGCTGCAACTTACCCCGATCAAGCTCGACCACCTTAGTGGCTACACGACGTACCAAAGAGCGATCATGAGTAATAAATAAGATGGCGCCGGTAAATTCCAGTAAATGTTTTTCAAGCCACTCTATGGTTTCAATGTCTAAGTGGTTGGTGGGTTCATCGAGTAACAAGATATCAGGCGATGTCACTAATGCCTGGCCTAAAGCCACCCTACGACGCCAGCCACCTGATAATTCGTCCATCCGCTTATCGCTAGGTAAGCCTAACCGTGTTATCACTTCGTCAATTTTTTGCTGAATAGACCAGCCATCGACGGCTTCTAATTTGTGCTGCAAAATAGATAGCTTATTCAGGCTTTTTTCATCCATAGCCTCACTAGCCAGCTTGTCATACTGAGCGAGTAGCTCAGTCGTTTCAGCCAAACCTTCACTAACAAACTCAAGAACTGTTCGGTGATCTGCGGGGGGTAATTCTTGCTCAAGTCTCGCTACTTTCATGCCGGGCCTAAACCAAATTGTACCGCTGTCTGGCTGTATCTGTTGTGACACCAATTTCATTAATGTTGATTTGCCCGCGCCATTGCGGCCTATTAGGCATATACGGTCGCCTTTATACAGCTGGAGGTTGGCTTGTTCTAGTAAAACATGGGGGCCAAAAGCTAAGCCAATATTATCAATTCGTATGAGGGGCATATTGCGTTTAAAACTCTTTAAAATGCGACGGACTGCACGCTAAATAAGCAGTGATTTACCGGCTAGTGACAAAAAATTTGATTATACTACATAGACTAGGTGCAAATACGAATATTGTATGAGCCGCCAAGATGTATAATGATCTAATGATGATATCAGGCCGCTGAACAATGAATTATCTTCTGCCCATTTTTACTGCGTGCTACTTATTGCTCTCATGCTCCAGTGCTGTCTATAGTTTGAGCATCAGCTCAAAAGAAGATACCCAGCTACGGGTATACAAAGAAACACTTATTCAGATCCGTAAAGGCCAACTCAACCTGGCAGCAAGGGGTATGCACAAATTACAAGACTACCCGTTAATCCCCTATGCCGAAAAGGCCTTGTTGTATAAAAACATTCAGCAGGTCAGCAACCAACAAGCTCAATTATTTTTAACGCGCTACAGCAGCTCAGTACCCGCCCGACAGTTTAGAAAAAAATGGCTGTCGCATTTGGCTAAGAATAAACGCTGGCAATCATTTTTACAGTTTTATATTCAAGAAGACGCCAGTATAGAGGCACACTGCCATCATCTTGAGGCACTCCATCAACAAGGCAAGATAAATAGCGCTTTAATACACACCAATAAACTTTGGGTGACTGAAAAGTCGCTACCTTCGGCCTGTGACAAACCATTTAAGCGCTGGCAGCGCGCGGGGCTAAGGACAAATGATATTGTCTGGGAAAGAGCCAAACTAGCGATTACCGCCAACAATTACACCTTAGCTCGCTACTTGGCTAAGACGTCCGCTAAAGATTTAAAACCTCACATCAACAAATTGATTAATATTTACCAGAGGCCCGGTAAACTCAGCGATATCTCAAAATTCAGTAGCAACAGTATTTATGAAAAAGATATTGTGATTTCGTCTACTCTACAGCTTGCCAATAAGGATGTGGAAAGTGCCATTAAGCTGTGGCCTTATTACGCACAAAAGTTTAATTTTTCGCCTAAAGAAATAGAACATATCAAACAGACTATAGGTCGAAACTTAATTGCTAGCGGTAATCCCAAGGCACTGTCTTGGTTAATTAAAAATGATCCCAATGGCGACGATTTGTTTTTATTGGAATGGCGAATTCTGCTTGCAATAAAACAACAGCAATGGTCTACCGCCGAGCGATGGATTAGCCTACTCCCTCAAGAGCAACAACAAAAGTCACAATGGCAATACTGGCTGGCAAAAACCCAAATAAAACAAAACCCTGATTCATTGTCCGCCTATAGTTTATTCGACAGTTTATCTCAACAAAGACATTACTACGGTTTTTTGGCAGCAAAATACTTAAACAAAAGAATCAACTTAGAGCAAAGGGCCCTGCCCAGCGATATTGATACCGCATCAATGGCATTAATTCCTGCGATTGAAAGAGCCCAGCTATTTTATCAAATGAATGAGGTTGTAGCCGCAAGACGAGAATGGCATAACGCCACTAAAGATTTTTCCCCAGAGTTGCAATTAACGGCTAGCGTGTTAGCTCAACAATGGCAGTGGCACCAGCAGGTTATATTGTCATCGACAAAAGCTAGCCACAAAGACGATTTGAACTTACGCTTTCCACTGGCATATCAAGATAACATTTTGCCTGCCGCAAAAAAAACGAAGCTTCAACCTGAATGGATATATGCAATAACTCGACAAGAAAGTGCTTTTGCAACCGATGCCTATTCTTCAGCCGGCGCTAAAGGTTTAATGCAATTGCTGCCAGCTACTGCAAAACAAATTGCCAATCAAAGTGGCGTGAAATTCAAACATACCGATATATATAAAGCCAACACCAATATAGTCCTCGGCAGTCATTACCTACAGTCTTTAATGACTATATTTCAAGGTAATAAGATTTTAGCGACAGCTGCGTTTAACGCAGGCCCCTACCGTGTTAAACGGTGGCTACAACGCCAGACTCAAGAATTAGATTATGATATTTGGATTGATACACTGCCTTATCATGAAACCCGTAATTACATTAAAAACGTATTGGCTTCATCAGTAATATATGGGCATAGACTCGGAAAAGAAATAAATATGGTAGAAAATCATGAGGAAGTAATTACCTACCAAAAAGAGAAATATTAATTATTTTTCATCATAGTGTCACGGATATGTTTTTGTACTTCCTCAGCCATTCTGTCAGGTTGAAACTTAGATAAAAAACCGTCACAACCAACCTTTTTAACCATGGCGTTATTAAAGTTACCGCTTAGAGAGGTATGTAACATGACGAACAAGTCTTTCAATTGCGGATCTTTTCTTATTTCAGTGGTAAGTCTATACCCGTCCATCTCAGGCATTTCAGCATCGGTAATGACCATGAGTAATTTATCGCAAACATCAATCCCTTCATCACGCCAACTTTGTAAGCGTTGCAGCGCCTTTAAACCATTCATTTCAACAATCACTTTTAAACCCATCTGTTTAAGCGTCGAGCTGGCTTGATCAATCGCTAGGCGTGAATCGTCTACGAGCAACACCTCCATGCTCTTGGCATAGGCCAGGATATCATCGTTCAAAAATTCATCAGATATTGTAGTATTAAAATTGATGACACCAGCAAGCACTTTTTCTACATCAATGATTTCAACAATTTTGTCTTCAACGTGAGTAATTGCGGTTAAGAAATTATTTCGCCCAGAAGCTGATGGAGGTGGCATGACCTCCTCCCAATTAAGATTAACAATTCTGTCAACTGAACCCACCACAAAAGCCTGCACTGATCGATTATATTCAGTCACAATCATTGAGGCGTTTTCATCTTGAGGAATTGCGCTACGGCCTATCGCTAGGCTTAAATCTATAACGGGGATGGTTTCGTTCCGAATCGTGGTGACGCCAACAACAACATCATCGCTTTGTGGTAAACGATTGAGCTTGGGTAGCTTTTGTATTTCCTGAACTTTAAAAACATTTATAGCAAATAGTTGCGAACCTTTAAGCCTAAAGGTCAGCAGCTCTAGTCGGTTTCTACCCACGAGGTCGGTACGAGAATCAACGTTTTTTAACAGATCAGACATATATTTAATTCTTCCTTCTTTGAGCCTGGAGGGTATCCTGGCTCATAGCTATTAAGGATAATAACCGTAAGTGTAGTCGAGATATTACTATCTATAAACACTTTTGGTCTGAACTAATAGTAGTTCAATTACTGCTTGCCACCCAGGTAAAACTTACTTAATTTCAATAGCTTGCATATCAGCCAAAGCTAGAATAACGTAACAATATCTCGTCAACCAGTAGCCAAGTAATATGACACAAGCAACCGCTCAAGAAACCCAACAAATACCTTTGTTTGATATAGGAGCCAATCTTACTAGCAAGCGCTTTGCCGAAGATATAAAGCTCGTTATCGCTAACGCCCAAGCTGCCGGGATCCACAAAATAGTCATTACCGGTACTAATATCGTCGAATCAGAGCAAGCGATCATCCTTGCGCAGCAATTTCCTGGTTTACTATATAGTACTGTTGGTATTCATCCCCACGATGCCAAAACGCTGTCTATTGATAGTATGAGCCAAATACGTGATTTGAGCGCTAATTCATGCGTTAAGGCCATCGGCGAAACAGGGCTGGACTTTAATCGCAATTTTTCCACCCCAAGCCAACAAATAATAGCTTTTGAACAGCATATTGAAATGGCCATAGAAACTCAGCTACCGTTGTTCCTGCATGAGCGGGACGCGTTCATGCAGCAGTTTGAGATAATTAAACTTTATAGAGATAAATTAGTAAATGCCGTAATTCACTGTTTTACAGGAAGTAAGCAGCAATGCTTTAAATACCTCGACCTAGATTTACATATAGGCATTACAGGGTGGCTATGTGACCCAAAACGAGGAGAGCATTTACGAGAATTTGTCTCTGATATCCCGCTTGATCGCTTAATGATAGAAACAGATGCACCCTATTTATTACCTAAATCAGTAATAAAGCCGGTTGTCATTAAGAAAGGCCGAAATGAACCCTGTACTCTCCCTTATGTGCTAGACGCGGTCTGCGATTTGCGAGGTAGTCATAAAGCTGAAATTGCAGAAGCAATATATGGCACTAGCAATCGTTTTTTTATGATCTAGGCATTTGCCGACAAAAAAGCTTCAATGATTGCGTGGTCAAATGGCCAGTCAAGTTCAAGCTGCAAACTGGGTCTGTACAGCACAGGTATACGCACGTCGTACAGCGACAATAATTCTGTATTTTCAGCAATGTCGACTTTCTCTATGGTGAAAGCTGTAGCCGAAAGTAAGGGCTTTACGAGATCGTAGGCTTCATCGCAAAGGTGGCAGCCGAGAGTCCCGTAGAGAATTATTTTGTTCATAAAAGTATGTAGAAACAAATAGTTAAGGTTACTTTATAATGTATATTCTATGCCGATATTACTGTAGTTAATGCCTTTCAAAAATTCCTTTAGCGCCTTAACCCTAACATCTCGAGCTAGGGATTCATCATCTAACATACCTCTAACTGCAGTAAAAAACGACTCTGCCTCACTTAATAGTGGGTGATCGTATGAGGCATCAATCTCCGAATTTTCCACTAATTCAAGGTAAGCTTGGATGGTTGATAAATAAACAGCTGTGAACGTGGCAACGTCAAGCTCTTGCATGTCTGCACAGACTTCAAAGAGCATCGACAAAGATACGCAGCAATCAACCGCAGGCCTTACACCAAAATTATCAAAGTTATTTAATTCAGGGGTGATAACTTCAAGCTTCTCAAGCTGCTTCTCAAAATTAACGTGCTGCTCATGCCCCGCACAACTTGCCCAAACAACCTCTAAGCCGTTTCTGAGTATCTGACTATCGCCAAAATGAGATATCTGTGAGAATAAGGCATAATTTGGCAGCTGCCGCTCAATTAATGCACAACATAATGATATGTCTTGCCAACTTGCCGCCATCAACTTCTCAAATATGTTCAAAGCATTGCCCCGATTTACAAAGAATAAAATTTAATTAAAGAAATATGATAAAACTCAACTATACTAACAGGTAATTGAAGTAACATATTGATCAGTATAGATATTATTAAGGTAATATCTTTTAAACATAAACAAATATCGACAAAAACATGGCATCTACTCAGCTCGCTTTAATAAAAATATTTAAACAAAAGTCTGCTCTCATCATAGACGACTATCCCGATATGCGAGGATCTATTCGACGCATGCTTGTTAACTTTGGCGTTGAGCAAATTGATACCGCATCAAGTGGTGACGAAGCCATAGAAAAGTGTGAAGAAAATAAATACGACATCATTCTAGCTGACTACAATCTTGGAGATGGCAGGTCTGGGCAACAAATATTGGAGGAGATGCGCTACAAAGGTACCCTAAAACAAACCAGCCTCTATATGATGATCACCGCTGAAACAACCAAAAGCATGGTGTTCGGTGCCTTGGAGTATCAGCCTGACGATTATTTAACCAAACCCTTCACTCAGAGCGTTTTACAAAAACGTTTAGGCCGTATGGTTTTGGAAAAAGAAGCCCTGCATGAAATTAACTCGGCAATGGATAGATTGGATTTTGAACTTGCCATTGAGCTTTGCAAGACCCGGATTGATTTACAGGACAAATATGAAAACCGTTGTCACCGTATAATGGGTAGCTGTTATTACAAAAAACATAAATATGGCCAAGCAAAAGAATTGTATAAAAAGGTACTCGATACGCGCGATGTCGAGTGGGCCACCATTGGGCTAGGCAAGAGTTTGATGGCTTTAAATGAGTTAGACGGGGCGGAGGTAATTTTTGGTAAATTAATCAGTGGCGGCTGTCAGTGCTTAGAAATATACGACTGTATGGCCGATATTAAAACACGCAAAGGCGAAGCAGAAGAGGCGCAAAGCTTACTCGAGAAAGCGGCAGAAATTTCACCTAATGCCATTTTGCGCCAAGAAAAGCTCGCTCAACTCGCCGAAACCAATCATGATTGGACGCGGGCCGAAAATGCGCATAAAAAAGTTATTCGACTAGGTAATAATTCTGTCTATGAAACACCGGAGCATCACTTTAAGCTTGCTCGCTGCATCTCATCTGAGTTGCAGAATAGTACGGAGAAACCCAAAAAACGTTTAAACGACGTAGAAGAAGTACTACGGCGCGCGCGGAGAAAATATAAAAACCACGAAAACATTAATTTACAGTCCGACATTATTGAGGCTGGCGCCTATGCCGATGCGGGCGAGACAGAAAAATCACGTGGAAAAGTTAATGCGATTCAATCGCGAATAGACAAAGTTGATGACCGATCAGTACAACTAACGCTTGATATGGCAAAAACCTACAAGGCTATTGGCGACGATGATAAATCACTTGAGCTATTGAGAAAACTCGCTGCAAAACATAAAGACGACCCCGAGATTTGCATGAAAATCGACGCCATGTCTGACGAGCCAATCACCGCGCATGGTAAACGTAAAGCTATTGAGCTTAACCAAACCGGTAAAAAACTATTTGCCGACAAAGAGTTTGATAAAGCTGTTCAGTTATTTAACCAAGCACTCATGCACTACCCAAATAATGCGAGTTTAAATTTAAACCTTATGCTGGCGCTTGTTAAAAAAATGAATGCCGATGGTCCCAGTAAGAGAGGTGTTGAAAGGGGACGAGAGGCTGCAGAAAAACTTTCGCATTTAGATGCAAGCAGTACGCTGTATGATCGTTACCAAGCTGTTAGTACCCATTTAGAAAAGCTAGCACAACAATAAAGAGATCAACAATTGTCTAATAATAAACTAAACTTTTCGATGCTACTGGCCTCATCAGTACACGACATTAAAAACTCTTTAGGCATGCTCCTTAATTCCCTAGAAGAAATGATTGATATTGAAGAGGCCGACAAAGAAAAGCGGAGAAATTATAGTGTGCTTCATGGAGAGGCATCGCGTATAAATCATTCGTTAATCCACCTTCTTGGCCTTTACCGTCTAGAAAATAATCAGCTTTCCATCGCCAACGATGAGGTCTACGTTTATGATTTTTTGGAAGAGCAAGTTGCCAGCCAGCAGTTACTTTTTGATATCAATAAAGTCTCAATAACTATTGTATGCGAAGAAAATTTAACTGCTTATTTTGATGAAAACTTAATTGCTGGAGTTATATCCAACATACTTGTTAATTGCGCAAAATATACCAAAGATAGCGTTACTATTGATTGCGTTCGTCACTTAGATGGTATTCAGCTAAATATAAAAGATAACGGCAGAGGCTATCCACACTCTATTATCGATAATCTAAGCAATACAGATCGCGGTGTTGATTTTAACTCCGGTAGTACCAATTTGGGTCTGTATTTTGCTGCAGAAATAGCCAGCCTTCATCGCTGCAAAGGTCAGTATGGTGAAATTTCACTCTCTAACCACGACAACGGCGGCTGCTTTACATTAACATTGCCTTAATGACTCCTCTATGAATAGACAGAACGTATGAACTCCACCACCCCAAGAACTGACTCTGAGCAATACAAGAAAAAACACGCTTTTGTTAAAAGTTTATTAACCATTTATGGTAGAAAGCCGGTTCTAGAAGCCTTGCAAGATAAGAGCATTACTTTTTATAGGTTACACCTAGCAGAATCTAATAAACCTCAAGGTATTATCGCTGAGATTATTCAAGCCGCTGAAGCTAGGGGCATAGAGATCCAATATCACGATAAAAAAGCTTTATCTCGAATATCTAAAAACTCAAAACAGGATCAAGGTGTTGCTGCGGATATGCAGTTACAGCGCTATCAATCCATTGACCAGTTTTTAAGTACACGACAAGATAAGCCTACTAGGCTCATTGCCCTTGATAGAATTACCAACCCACAAAATTTGGGGATGATTATTCGCTCAGTATGTGCGGGTAATATTGACGGTTTGCTATTGCCCCAAAAAGGCTGTGCCGCCCTTTCGCCATTAGTTATAAAGGCTAGTACAGGAACTTTATTTAAAACACCTGTGATTTACTGCGATACAATTGAGCAAGGTTTAAAAGTATTTAAAGAGAACGGTGCACAAATTTGCACCCTATCATTGCAAGCCAAAAAATCTTTGTTTAGCCATCAAGCTACAGGGTTAACTATTTATGTATTGGGCAACGAAACTGAGGGGGTAAGCCCAGCAGTCGCCAAATTGGCTGATCAGGAACTTATCATCCCAATGCAAAATAATGTTGAATCACTCAATGTTGCAATCACCGCGGCGTTAATCGCCTTTAATGATCTGACCTGAATCCTAATAGATGCATAAAATTTTATTAAAAAGTGGCTTTGACGCTACAAAAACAGTGATAAAGGCATCCTTTATTGAACGTCTGGAATTCAACGTAGGTGAAATCCAGATTCTCCAGTAACCAAGAAAATATTGAGTAGGTTAGGTCATGAGCTAAGTCACATTTTCATAATAAAAAAGTGGAAGGCCCTTATACCTACAATGCGCGCTATAACACTAGGCTTGATTTGAAACCGATATGGAAAAACTGGAGATAGAAAGTTTAAATAAGCCAAAGAATTGAAATTAGGTCGAGAAGCTATGAAGTTCTTAACTTTATAAATTAAAAGTTAAGGGTCAGCTGTTAATTACTGGTTAACCGTTACATCGAGCATGGTGATGGGCGAAGGCCTTGCTTTTTTGCCTACAAGATAGGTTGGCCCAATATAGGAGTCACTAACAATAACGTCATTAACATAAATGAAGCCATCTACTCCGTCTTGACTCCAGTGCTTATTCCAGGAAGTCATATTGTCGAAGAAAACAAAAAAGTTAAATCCGCTGCCATATTTGGCAGTAGGGATGCCGTTAAGGGGTGGTGCTCCGCCAAGTTCTTTTATTCGAACCCAGTCACCTTGATATTCACCATCAAACCACATTTCCCAAATACCATCATTAGATGTCGTGCTGGTCGCTAATTTAATATGATACTCAATTGTATGCCATGTCTGTGATTGATTGTTAGTGTAGGTGACAAAGTGTCCAGGATTTGCCGACCAGTCTATATCCCACTTGCCATTACCTACATTTTGGAAAAAACCATTGGCTAGGGAAAAGTCAGTAATACCATTGTAATAGTCAATTTTGTATCGATCGCCGCCGGCACTGCCTGATGCTAGGTTATTACCCGTGTTAGCGCCTACAGTAACATTGGTATAAATACCATAGGTTGGGCTACCTCCAAAATTCCAAACCACATAATGTGAATCTACACGGTTTTCAGTCCATGAGCTTCTAATGGTTGGAGATGTATTTTGCCAGAGGCGTCCCCATTTCCAATACGGTAGCGTAGACGTGCCATCACCCGCTTTAAAGTTGTTGGGAAAGCGTACATGGTAGCGTATGTAAAGTTCGTCATAGCCGGTATTTATATCACCCGTTAAGTGCTTCATAAGCCGGATGGTGGGTTGAGTGAGGTTAGGATCCCAGGCTAGTTTAAGGGCATTCTTCCCATTTAAACCTTCCCCACTTATGACCTCTATGGATGACTTTCCTTCAGCTATAACGCTATCCCAGCCAGAGGGAGCGTTATTAGTATCAGCTAAGTTAGCATTGCTAATGCTATAGCCCGAATCAGAAGAAAAGTCTGATTCAAAAATGACAGCCGCTAACGAACTGTTAATAAGTGCACCGCTAAGCAGTGCGAGGGTTACTATTTTCATGGTGCAGGCCTCTTTAAACGTATGGGGCGAATCTCCTATATCTTCCATCAGTGTTCCGTAATTCCCGTCATCCTGGGTTTTAAATGCCCCCCCCCCCACGCTATCCATGACGGCCATAACCAACCTTCCCGTAACCATTGCACTTTGTAGGGCTCGAATGGCGAATCAGCCTATACGCGCAATGCTGACATGAAAAAATAATGGGTTAACAAAGCAGCTTTTTTCCGGGGAAATATTCTGTCTTTTTTCGAGAGATTTGTTATTTTTTTATCGGATGGATGAATACGTTCTGGGATCTTTGCTTTGGATTCTTCTTCAAAAATACGCATAATGTTATACGCCATGGCAGTAAAACGCATTTGATTATTCAGCGCATTAAGATTTCATGACCAAACTTTCCTTTCAGTGAAATTACTTTTGCTATTATTGAATGCTTTTTCAATCGTCCAGCGCTTGTAATAGAGCATAGCAATGGTTCCTGGATTCATTGATTCCGGTAGCGTAAAATCAGAGCTGTAATCTTTCATGAATAATGATACCAGCTTATGATACTCCCTATAAAGCGCTGCTTATTGAGTTATTAGCCTCTTACGGGTGTTCCGTTGGAACAACCATGATATCTTCAGTAAGTGTATCTGGATAGTAGGACAGTAAAACATACGCACCGAAAAACATGAACTAAATCACAGTTTCATACAACACAAACCCAAAAATCAATCAATCAATCAATCAATCAATCAATCAATCAATCAATCAATCAATCAATCAATGCATAGCTTAACGTGAAAATGAGGAAGGATACTTCAACCGCATCTAGTTGTTAATTGGCAATATCTATGTAGCAAACAACCAAGTTATCACCAAAAACACTTAGTATTCACGCTAGCCAGGGTATATTAATCGATACTTTGCAATAATTTGTTACAAATATGTTTTATTAAACACCAGCAATCTCTGTTAATATTTTATTAAATAAAAACTCATAAGAAAACCACGTGTAGCGTTGACTAAAAATAATCACTTAGGGAAAACCAAGTTCATTAGTCGGAATAAAAAGCCATCATTTTTAGTTAATTCTTTTTCTATTTTTTAATTTCATTATTTTTTAGCACGGTATCCTTAGTGCCTTACGCCGAGATTACTATGCCCATAAAGGAGATTATACATGCCGCATAGATACACTAACGAACAACGCTCGGCTCAGATACATGGTAAGCACTCGCAGCCGGGGTCGATTGCAGCGAGACTTAAAAGAAATTGCCGGACCTGTACTTATCCCGAAAGTGTTTTTCCCAATGATAATACATCACTCAATAATGATAGAAAAAATCCACACCAGAGATTACTTGATATCCTTGGTAACAAGGCGATGCTAGAACACCAGCTGAACAAACGTTCACCGAGCGAGATCCCCTTCGTTAATAGCAGGTATGGCTTGGTTCCCAATTTTTCCTCTATGGCAGTACCCACTTTCGAGCCAAGAGAAACTCGAGGATACCCACTTAACTATTCAGAAACGGGTGATGGTGCCTTTGGTAGCTTCCATCCATATTAGTTAGATAACCACTAATTATGGGCCCAGCAGCGCGCCCAATGACAAATCAATCGCCTTGATGGGATGTTATGTTTCTGTTTTTGGGTTTAAAGGACGCTTCAATCAACTCTTTAAGCTTAATGGCCAGCTTTGAGTATGGTTATGCCTCCAATCAATACATCGCCTGAGTGAGCCGGTCGATATTTTGCCACATCGCTCATCCTAACGGCGGCTATGCCGTTAGAACATGGGTGTGACGTGCAGTTCGTCTATCAAGTTGCTGGTCTCGACAGACATAACCAATGTTGTCACTAACGATGAAACGATACCGGTCCAGCTTGAGTAAAAATTTGCTTAGTTTTAATGCGAGTTTCGCCTCTTGTAATAACCGCGCAAGCTCGGTGGCCGTGTAGAAACAACCGCGAATTCCATGAATCACATGCTCCCTGTAACG
>JBNMPS010000013.1:0-31979 GCA_051277005.1 Pseudohongiellaceae bacterium | reverse complement strand
TGATTGAACTCCTTTGGTGATATTACGATGTGCCGTAGTGTAGGCGTTAATGCTATAGTCGTAAATTGCACATATATCGACAATAAGTGTCTATTTATAAACAATGCATATAGTGATGAATGTTAATAGCCACTAGCAGAGGGAGTTATCAATATGCAAGACTGGGAAAATTTTCGCTACTTTCTCGTAGTAGCTCGCAGGGGTACTGTATCGGGTGCGGCCAAAGAGATCGGGGTAAGTCACTCCACCGTGTTACGACGTATTGAACAATTTGAGTCAGGACTAAACAGTAAACTTTTTAAAAAGCTGCAACGCGGCTATGAATTGACCCGCGCAGGAGAACGGCTCTACGCTGATGGACAATCAATTGAATCCAGCCTAAATCAGGCGCTCTTAAAAGCTGAGGGCCATCATGATGTCGCCCAAGGAAAACTGCGCATATCACAGCCTGAACTTGGTACTTTTAGTATCTACCCGCTGTATAGCGAATTCCAGCGCCTACACCCAGAGATCACCCTGGAAATTAACAGCACCATGGCAAGCCATAATATCAGCCAACAGGAAGTAGATATCGTACTGCGTATTGCCGAATCGCCACCGGAACTACTGGTTGGCCGCTGCCTCGGTCTTATTAAAGCCAGAGTTTATGCCAGCAAAAAATACTTAAAACGGCTCCCCAAAAACGCTAGCATTCATGATTATGAATGGGTCATTTGGCAGCGATCAGCTGAAACCACTGCTAAACGCTGGTTTAAAAACAATGCTATCGAATCAAAGGTTGTATTGTATGCAGAGTCAATGCCAGACGTACTCAGCGCAGTACTCAGCGGTATGGGCGCGGGCTTTCTTTCAAGCCATGAAGCAAGAAAGCATAAAAGTTTAGTGGAATTATTCGATGGCGAAGTAGTCAGCGAGTATAAACTATGGATGTTAACCCACCGGGATTTGAGAAATAGCGAGCGGGTAAAAACTTTTATGCGGTTTATGGCGAACAATTTAATTCTCGAATAAAAGCACCAAAAAACAATATTACGTGAGAAATTGAAGAATATCTTCAACGTGACCAACTGAAATACATTTCCTCACCTACGTTTTGAAGACTGCCGTCAAGAGCACCCGATACCCAATAGCTGTAAAAAAATAAGCAGTTAGCGAGGTGACGCAACGCAGTTGGGGACAACTCTTACCCCACAAACCTATTCTTCAGTAGGTGCTTAAACGCCTCAGTCAATGCTTAAGAACAAATCGCCGCACTGAAATTGACAGCTAACACGAGGCCATTTAGCACCTAGCCACGACAATCATACCTATGCTACCGACGCATACGCCCACCGCCACCGAAAGAACCTCGACTGCGTGCACTTAAATCCCGATTCATGCTCCTATGGTTGAATTCGGGGCGACTTGCCGGCCTCGATATATTACTCGGCCTTGACACATTACTCGGCCTTGACACATTACTCGGCCTTGACACATTACTCGGCTTGGATATATCACGCTGAGGTTTTATTTCTCGCGATTGAAGCCCATCACCCGAGGGCTTCTTCTCAGGAGCGACGTTATTCCATTTGTTGTTGTCATGTACCTGCCACTGGTCGGCATCACGTCGCGCTACTTTCCCATTCTTACTCGCGTATAAATTATTTTTTCGATCTGAACTGCTGCGCGCGGTTTTCATATTTGCACGAGCAGTCGAGCGGTCTGCATTGCGGTGCAGATTTTTGTCATTGTTATAAATATTGGTATTGCGCTTTATATTGGAAAAGTTATTCTCCACTTTCTTGCGGTTACCCACGTTTACATTGTTACCAATATTAATATCGCCGGTGTTTATATTGATGTCGTTATGATGATACCCGCCACCATAACGGCCACCACAGCAACGACCAGGGTAATAACCATGGCTATAACCACCGCCCCAAACAGCACCCACGCGAAAAAATGGTCCGCCCCAGCTCACGCCGACGGTCCAGCCTGTCCAAGGGTTGTAGCCCGCGTGTAAGCCCCATGTAGGGGCTCGGGGATAATAGTAATTTCCGTAATAGGGTGGGTAATACCAGCCGGTGCCGTAAATCGGTACACCGTAATAGGGATAAGACCACATGTAACCCGGCGTATAACCTACATAGACTACATCTGGCGTTGAGTCATAGACCGTAACGTAGGTGGTATTGTAGACCGAAGAACTAGGAGGAATTTTTGCAATTTCATCACTGGGAATAGTATCCGCTACCACCCAAGGTCCTTTGGCTGCCATCGAGATAAACCACACACCGTTATCGACTGCATAGTACTTGCCGTTAATTCGTAACACCTGAGCGGCAGTGTTCACCGCATACGCCACTTCAGTGCCCTTTATACCTTCAAAATCGGGCTTGCCATCGTACTCGACGGTTAGGCTAGCTTCGTTACGTTTTATTGCTGTTGTCTGGGGAATCTGTGCATTGGCTACCGCGTCGTCCGCCTCCTCAGTGCCTGCCACCGATGAGCGTATCCCGCCAATATCAGAGGCTGGGGGAATTTCCTTAAATGCTTCGGGCAGTTTGTCGGGGCGGACAAACGTCCAAGGCCCCTGCTCACTTGCACTCCTGAACCATCTTCCCGAAAGTTGAAGATACATATTGCCGCTGGCCAAATCCCGTATCCAGGGTGTCTCGGTGTTTTGTACGTAGAGAAGCTTGCCTCCCAACAGACTATTCCAGCTGGGCTTACCTGAACTGACAATTAGCTCTGTCGCCTCGGTAGCTACCATAATAGAGGGTATTGTCACCGGCACAGGGTCATCCGACTTTGGTATCATTGCCTTCAGATCTGAAGGGGGGGTTTTTGTCGGTTTCCAAGGGCCTAGAGCGTCATCCGCCTGATACCACAAACTGCCACTGGTGAGGAAATACTGTTTATTACGCGTGTCACGCACTACAACTAATGGCGTATTCAGGGCGCGCTCAAACGGGCTATTTTCTACTTCCTGAAAATGTGGCTTTCCGTCGTATGACAGCAGCACCGACAGTTCTTGGCTGAATTTAATCTGTGGTGGATCATTATTGATATCTTCAAGGCTCTTCTTGGCATTATCCGCTACCGCGAGCGATGAGGTCAGAGTAGACAAATAGGTATCGAAGGTGGCACCTAACAGAGCCTTTTCCGCCGCCTGTTTAAAACGCTGCTCGCCGGTATCTTTGGAGTCTGGCCAGGTCACTTTTTTCACGTCCACATCGCTGATGCTTACTGAATCTGTTGAGCGATCAGTCTCAATGGTAGATGTGAACCAAAAGACACCGTAAATCGGGGCCTTACCCTCTATCTCAATAGACATAGCGGCTCGACCAGTGAGCGTTTTTCCGCTCAACGCCTCTGGCTGCGGCTGATAGACCACAATGGTTCCGCCATCTAAGGCAAGTTCCTGCGGCCATTCGCCTGCGGAAACTACAGCACTTGCAAGTGCGAGTATAAGTGCACAAGCCAGTTTCCATCTGTGCCATACTTTCTTGCCTGCATTGCTCATGATATTTATTCTCTTTGCAATTTCGGTGAACGTTTGTGGAGACCCTATTAATAGTGACGACTATACCAAAGAGGAGACATGAAAGCGCGCTTGTTCTCATCATACTCATCGTTGGTTTTTCGCCTCCCTAAGCGCTTAAGGGTCGGCTTTTTACAACGGGTATAAACAAATGCCTATTTCTGATTGTGGTTTCAATTTCTGTATGATCTAGTAATAATTGAACAAATCTTAACTTTTAATGCATTTATAGATAAGCGGAGATTTGGTTCGTCGCATTGAGTAAATGCCATATATAGCAGGATCAAGCTCAATTATTTTCACCCAGTTTTCTAGCCAGCCATTCTGCAATGTTGATCTATAAATTGATGTTATTGTCCAAATGGAAACAAAGAATCCTTTGATTTCAGATTAGCTTTTGTTGGACCATCCTTACTTAAATATCTCGTTTGTTCTGTAATTTCAAATTTCAAGGACGGTGAATTTCTTTTTCATTATCATGTCGTGACTGGAGATAGGGCTACCCGATTAAAAATCATGAATACGAATTTTGCTTAGGTTACAGCCTTGTGATTTGCTATCGATAGCGAGGTTGAAGAAAACCAACCGCGAACTTTGCCTGCTATTTAAAGCCGAACACTAATTGACCCTATTTTCCATTTTTTAAAAGGTACCCGCTGGCGAATGAGCCTGGAGCGGACACTGGATCAAAACGAAAATCGTCCGCCACTGCGCGAGGCCTGCCTAGACACTCCGTGGACCAGCAGATAGTGAATTATAGCTTAGTCGGGCCGCTCGTATCGAGGACGACGCCTCAAAGGCGCTCAATGCGAGCAGCGCAATGAGCGGTGAAAGACACCGCGCCGAGTTAATATTCTAGGTCTCTGATTTTTCTGTTAAAGATTATTAATTTTTCCGAAGCGGTCTTTGTGACGGCTAAATATTTTATTCATCACCGTCAGAAGTGTGCCTGTGGTAAGCCCGAACATGAGCACTCCGTTACAGGCTTCGAGGGCGCCGAGTAGTCGCCAGGGTGCGGCCATGGTTATGTCGCCGTAACCAAGTGATGCGAAGTTCACCGCGGAATGATAAAAGGCAGTGGCAATATCAGAAAATTCACCTATCAGCAAAAACAATACTGCCCATATACTGATTTGAATGATATGCCCGAAAAACATCACTACTAATACTAAGGAAAGCACATAGGCGTCGACCCGAAAATCATCGGTGAGTTGGTGCTGGTTCAGATAGCCTATTAGCCAACGTATCATGAACACCACGGCAAAAACCTGAATCGCCATAGTAAGACCGATCGTGGCGATGCCTATTATCAAGGGTATAAGCATGCTTGTGTTTCCTTATTCGTTGCTCTCTGCGTTATACAAGTCTAGCCATGCCATCATTAGTTTGTAGCTAAGCGCTAGTATCACAGCACCTAAGAACAGGCCGATGATGCCGAGATAGAGCATGCCGCCTATAGCGCCCAGCAGTATCACTAGCATTGGTGCTTCCACTCCTCGGCCTAGCAGCAGAGGCTTAAGAAACATATCAGCGAAGGACACAATGGTCGCATAAATAAAGAAGATCACACTCATAGTCGATGACTCAACGGAGAACACATAAAAGGCCACAGGCCACAATATAAGCCAGGGGGGAAGTTGAGCTACAGCGACTACTAAGATGGCTAGGGCCCAAAGGCCGGCGCCGGGGACGCCTACTACGACCATTCCTAGACCGCCGAGTATCGCCTGAATCAAGGCGATACCGAGTACACCTAACGCGACACTTCGAATCGTTGCGACAGAGAGTACGAGAAACTCATCGCCACTTTTCCCAACTAGTCGGTGAGTTAGAGTCCGTAGCCCCTTGTTGGAAACTTCCGAATTGGCCAAGAACACAGCGGCGACTATAATAGCAAATGCGAATTGCAAAATACCACCGGCTAATCCTGCAGCGCTGCTGGCCAACGCCTTACCGAAGCCGGTGAGCATATCTCGGTTAGTACTTAGAAAAGCGGTTAAATCTGCTGAGGCATTGCTCCACTCCGCGTGAACGCGCTCGCCAATTACCGGCCAATCTTTTACAGAATCGTTCGGAGGCTGAATTTCAAATGTACCCTCGACTATGCCGCTGCCGATTGAAGTGGCACTTTCGAACATAGATTCAGAAAACATAATCGCCGGTACCAAGGTAATTCCTAGTCCGATGGCTAGAAAGGCGGTTATTGCGAGCTTCTTGCTGCCGCCTAGCTTTGCCTGCATTGAAGCAAACGGCACCGACATCGCGACAGCAATAACAGCAGCCCATAAGACCAGCGATATAAACGGACTAAGGATGTTTAGGCAGAATATGCCAAGCAAAACTACAAGGCCAAGTCTGATGGCTATTTCAAAGGCTTGTTTGACGGACTGTGATTCTGATTTTTGTTCAATAGGCATAACAAAGGCTCCCCTTTTTATTTGGAGGCATAGTACACCGAAACCGGAGATTTTGATCTTTTTATCGCAATAAATTAATCGCTTAAGGGCGCTCTAGAATCGTGGTTGGTGACTTGGCTGTACTCAACCGCATCAAGTTTTTCTAAAACTTTAAATACATCACGGAAACTAGGATGATACAAATAGAACTTGCTCTGACTGAAGCCTCGCGTCAGCACTCTTCGGAAGCTCGGTGAATTGAGGTCGATTTCGACTCAAATAACGAATTTTTGTGGTTTATTCATCATAGCTATCGGTATCTACTGGTGCCACGCCCCTTGAATGCTCGCAATAAAGATGGGTAAGTTCTGGCAACCCAAAGCCCGTTTTTTTGCCCGTGTCTGCTAGCTGCGAATTACGGCTAAAACGATTAGCACTTTAGGGCTAATTTCGGCATAGCTGAACATAGGCGTGAGAAAGGTGAAAAAAGTTGCTATCAAACTTAAAATATATTCCCTGTGATTCGTAGGTGTTTATTATCTCACAACAGTTTCAATAGGCCACTGTAAAGCGAGTCCGGTGATGCTTAAGTTGCTCCGCTTCATCGATCAGTACGACGGCAAAGTCCTCCATTAATATTTGTGAGTGCTCTTCTTTATCAACAACAAGTTCGTCAGACCCAAGCCGATAGTTTCCCATGCGAACAAGTACATCAAGATTGGCTTCATAGTGATAGCTCAATCGAGCTTGAGCTATCACTATGGTCTAAGAAATGAAGTTGCAACTATTTCAATGCTAACGCTTTATTAAAGAATGTAGACTCCAAAAGAAATGTGATCCTATCTTCGCAGCGATTATTAACCAGTTGCGAATCGTTGGCATTGCATAGCTGAAAATTAGCTTAAAACTGCATTAACCCACCAGATGAAACTGACTATCCATGCCCTGATCTCGGGTAGGGATAATCGCCTGATAGGCATCGGAGTGATACCAATTCACCGCGCTTTCGCGGTCGGGAAATCGGATCACTACCTTGGTAGTAAAACTAGTAGCACCATGCAACGCTTCTATCGGCCCCTTGGCCAGAAACTCACCGCCGTAAGGCTTTAATGTCTCGGCAGCTTGGGTGCTATAGGCGCCGAGCTTTTGTTTATCGGTGGGTGTTAGATCGACAATGATTAAGGTAGCCATGACTTTTCCTTTTTGAATGAATGCACATATAAAAACATCTAGATTTACTCAGAGAAAAATATCGAAAACACGTAGACACATCATTTTTTATACTTTTATTGAAAGTTTGACAACATCCTGCCCTTCTATCGCAGCTGGGACAGCACAACAAAGCAATACTTCACCTTCTTTAAGTGGAGATGAGGGCTCAGTCAGATAGCTCACCGCACCTGAGATCAACTCGGCTTTACAAGCCCCGCACTGTCCACTTCGACAACCAAACTCGAGGTTTAAGCCATGAGATTCGGCAAAGTCCAATAAGCTGCCATCCTTTTCCGACCAGGCTTGCTCAATACTTGAATCGGTAAACGCAATTATTGCTTCGCTAGCTTGAGCTAGAGTTTCAGATTTTTTACTGGGTTGATCAGCTGCGCGCCGCAACGACGCAGGGCCAAATTCTTCTGCAAACACTCTTGCATCGTTTACACCCAACCCCCTCAGTAAGTCATACATTGATTGCATAAAAGAGGCCGGACCACAGAGATAAAACTCATAGTCATCCAAGGGTAAAACCGCTTGTAATAATTGCGCAGATATACGGCCGTGATGGTGATAATCCAGACCAATTTTCATGGTTTTATCCACTTCACTCAAGGCCCATAAGCTGCGAACAGTACCATTCGATTGCTGCTCTATATCCTGTAGCTCCTTAAAAAAAGCTCGCTGGTCATCACTGCTGGCCGCACAAATTAATGTGGTCGGTCGGGCTGACCGAGTACGCACGCCTTCTATCAGTGCGTGTCGCGCCATTGACACCATCGGTGTAATACCAACACCGCCAGCTAATAATACCGCGGGGCGCTGCTCTGCAGCATCAAAGGTAAACGCGCCACTGGGTGCTTTGGCATAAATCGTGTCGCCTATAGCCAGCTTACTATGCATAAAGTTTGAGAATAGCCCGTCAGGGACATTGTCATCTAATGATATTTCACGCTTTACGCTAAAGCGTAGTATGAGATCGGCAGGGGCACTGGATACGGTATAGGTTCTGATAGTGTCCTTGCCATCAACAGATAGTTTAACGGTTAAAAACTGGCCCGGTTTAAAGCTCGGTACAGCGTTATTTTCAGACTGTAAATAAAATGATTTGATCTCACTACTTTCTTCAATAATGTTTTTTATCTCATAGGGTAACCACTGTTCTCGCCGCAACTCGGCCTGCCTTTTCTTTTCTGCCTCAGCCCAAGTGCCGGTAAGCAAGGTATTTGGAGAGTATTCATCCATCTTCCAACGCAGCGGCAAGCCGTTTTCAATCCACCGACCATGATCGATATGGAATTGCCATAGACGCTCAGCACCTTCAAAGTGTTCTGTGTCGGGAGAATCCCATAGAATGTCTACAGTGCCTGTTAGTGTTAATAGATGGCCTCTTTCAAAATCAAGAAACAATAATCCCGCTCTAGCGTTTTCGGTAATGTTACCAAAGGTATTGAAATGATTATTACCGAGGTAATCAGGAATAGTCAGGGTACTATCGCTATCAACACGGATAAATCCAGGGCGGCCACCGCGGTGTGAAACGTCCGCGCCTTCACTGGCTTCACCTGTGTTATTGCTCACATAGCTGGCCACAAAAAACGTATCGCTATTGGCTATTAATGCACCCGCGCGGGCATTAAGTTTTTGTAACTCTTTCACCGCTGGCATCGGTAGTGTTTTATCATCCACCCTTTCTAGTTCACGACTCTGGATATACTGCGGACAATTACCGAAGGACTGATCGACCTGTACATTAATCTGTTGGTCAGAGGTTTCAATAATATGTGCGGCCAAGCGATTGCGTCGACGAGTGGGTAATTCTATTCCTAACAACCCGAGACGAGTCCCCGGTAGTAACATAGTTGCTAAGGGGTCACCAACGACGGGATGAGCATTTATTGTCAAGGTTTTGTTATCAGGCGATTGGATAAACCCAGGCTCATTAAATAATATTGATGCCCATGGCCAACCTTGAGCATCAGCATGACCCGCAAAAATAAACGGCAGCTGTTGATAAAACTCCCGATGCTGCTCTGGCATATGGTCGCGAATAACGTGATTACCAAAGCGTTCCATTTTTTCTCGGACACCAAGCTGTTGCTGAATGGCTTGCTCACCGCGATGAAAGGGCGAAATGACTGTCTTAGCGACCGTACCGGTAATATTTTTCATAGTCATTACTCTGCTCAGTCTGTTAGCCAAAATCTCGTATGACGAGAAACCATTTACTTAATGTCATCACACTTGAGGTGCCTGTAACCATTTTTTATTGGGCGTGGGTATTCTCATCACCGTTCGTAAATCGTCTGCATTATTTTTACTACTGAGTTTTTCAAGTAACGTGAGCGCAACCTCTATTGCAGTGCCGGGGCCGGTTGAAGTAATAACGTTTTCATCAATAACAACAGCTTCATCAATAAAAAGCGCCCCGCTTTCAATGAGTTGATTTTTTCGCTTACCACCAGCTTGATGATAGGTAGTGGCTTTTTTTCCTTTTAGAACGCCAGACTCACCTAATGCAATAGCTGCAACACAGACACTGGCAATGACTTTTCCCTCGGTAGCAAAATGGCGGATAACCTCAAGAAAAGGCTCGCTCAATGCATCATCATAAAAGCCACTGGGTTCAAACCCGCCAGGTATTGCCAGCGCGTCAAAATCATCCAAGTTTATATCTTTTAACAAATAGTTGGGTTGCAGCTGTAATCCAAAAGTTGTTTTAATCTGCGACTGCATCCCCACATCAATCAACTCAATGGCCTCATCCCCTACCAGGGTTGCCCAACCTAACACATCGCTGAAGGCAGCCATTTCAAGGGGCTCAACACCATTGGCCAGTAACATCATCACTTTTTTCATACGTTTCCCCTGAGCGTGATTTATCAAAAAGTTGTACACAATAACCCTGCCATATCATCATCTAATAATATGGCTGACTCACCACCATGCGCTTAAGCTGCCAGACCAACAGCCGTTACTTGCATCCCGACAAAACCGGGTAGCCGCTCAATGCGTTGCAACCAAGCACGAACATTTGCATAGTTTTCTAACGACACATCGCCTTCTGGTGCATGGGCGATGTAGGTATAGTTGGCAATATCGGCAATGGTTGCTTTGTCTGTTGCTAACCAATCACGGCCCTGTAAATGAGCATCGAGATGAGCCAACAAAACATGAGATTCAGTGATCAAGGCTTGAAGATCAAAGCCCGCACCAAATACATTAACCAATCGCGCAGACGCAGGACCATAGGCCACTTTACTTGCCGCTACTGATAGAAAACGCTGAACCTCAGAAGCTGCCACGGCATTTTCAGGTAACCATTGGCGGCTAGTATCGTATTTAGTCGCCAAGTAGACCAAAATGGCATTGGAATCTGACAGCGTAGTATCGTCATCCTCTAAAACCGGTAATTGTCCAAAGCGATTTTTCTGCAGAAAGGCAGATTTTTTGTGCTCACCACTGCCAAGATCAATGTCAATAATGTCGGCGTTGAGGCCAAGAACAGATAAAAATAACTGAACCCGGTGTGAGTGACCAGATAGTGCATGACGGTGAAGTTTGATAATAGACATAATATTTTCCTTCTGTAGTTGAGGTTGGATTGAAATATAGCTATGGTTTTGTTTAACGCTGGGTAAAAAAATTTGAAGGTTATTAAAGGATTCGACGTTCCGATTCGTCAATCGCCAACTCATTGATACTGGCGCTACGGGTTTGCATCAGCCCTTCGGTATCGAACTCCCAATGCTCAAGACCATAGGCGCGAAACCACTGGCCATTGTCATCGTGAAATTCATACTCAAACTGCACCGCAATGCGATTATCTTGGAAGATAAACAGCTCCTTTTTTAAGCGGTAATCCAGTTCATGCTGCCACTTGCGGGTTAGCAGTTCAGCGATAGCCTCCCTCCCCTGCACAAACTCGCTGCGGTTACGCCACTCGGAGCTTCCTGTGTAGGCCAGCGCAACCTGCTGAGGGGTCTTGCTATTCCACAAATCTTCGGCCCGCCGCACCTTCTCTTGAGCAGAAGCCAAATTAAATGGCGGCTTAATTGCTGCACTCATCTCACTCTCCTTTTAAAAAACCGATCGGTCTACTTGAAATAAAGGTATACCGATCGGTCTATTTTGTCAAAGACAATTATCATGTAATTTTATATATGTTTAAAATCAGTTAGTTACAATGTAATAGGGATAATGAATGTGACTTGTGATGGGGCTTTTAACAAGCAGACATAGCAATAGCTATAATTTAATGTAAACTTAACAGTCTCTATCTAATTCTGGCTCTGGAGCCAATATGCCCGCACTATCTAAAAGAGACGTGATTGTTTCGCAAGCCTTAAAACTGTTTTATCGCGATGGTTTTAATGCCACCGGTGTGGCGGGCATTATTAAGGAGGCTGGAGTATCGAAAAAAACCCTCTATAACCACTTCACATCCAAGCATGAACTGGTACTGGCGACATTGCGTAAGCGCGATGAATTGTTCAGAAACAACATGATGCGTGAGACCGAACGACTGAGCAGTACCCCAAAGGAAAGATTATTAACTATTTTTGACGCTCACCATCAATGGTTTCAAGAAAAGGAATTTTCCGGCTGTATGTTTATAAACGCCTCGGCCGAGTTTTCATCCCATGATGACCCCTGCCATATGATTAGTACCGAGCACAAACGGCTGGTGCGTGAGTATATTCGAGGACAGGCCGAGCAAGCTGGCGCAAAAGACCCTGAGCTACTGGCGAAACAACTAAATATATTATTAGAGGGGGCGATTGTTGATGCCCATGTTAGCGGAAATAAAGACTCCGCATTAATGGCAAAAGAGATGGCTATCGTTTTTGTCGCGAAGGCTATGTCACATTAGGCTTTATACATTGCGCGGATTAATCAAATCGCATAGTTTGTAAACGCTATAAATAGCCGTCTTTTCAAGTTGGCCAGATTATAGATAGCCGCTATCTATCCTCTACATCAATATTTAAAGCTTTCAAACTCAAAGTATCAGGGAAACCATCAGCAATCAGATTAATGCTTGCCTGATAGCCGCGCAATGCAATACGGGTTTTACTGCCTAGTATGCCGTCGGCCTTGCCTGCATCAAAACCCTGTTGATTTAGCGCGAGTTGTAGATTTTTAACGCCTTTAATACTCAGGGATTTTTCGACCAGCGGTGCTTTATTCAGCGCGCCACCACCGTTTATCCTATCAGCAAAATGACCTACCGCAAGCGCGTAAAACTCAGAGCGGTTCCAACGCATAATCACCTTAAAATTATCATACGCCAAAAACGCAGGACCTCGATGACCAGACGGAATAACTACGGCGGCATCTAGGTCGAGCGCAACCAACGGTAGACCATCTGCAGTGCGAACACCTTGCTCAATCCAACTAGCCAGCGGTAACGGCAGATCACGTCCGGCCAACGCATAATCAAAATCAACAGGTAGCTGCACCTCGCGCCCCCAGCGTAAATCTCGCTTCCAGCCCAACTGCTGTAAAAAGTTGGCCCCGGAGGTTAGCGCATCGGGAATGCTATTCCACAAGTCGGCTCGACCGTCGCCATCACCATCAACTGCATAGGCAACATATGCAGACGGCATAAATTGGGTATGACCCACTGCACCGGCCCAGGAGCCACGCATAGATTTAGGGTCGAGCTTGTGGTCGCGTATTACAGCGAGTGCACTCAATAGTTCATTGGTAAAAAACGTACTGCGGCGCTGATCACAGGCAAGCGTTGCCAACGAATCAAGCGTCTGCATTTTACCCATATAGCCACCAAAGTTTGTCTCCAAACCCCAGAAAGCGATCAAGTATTGTGCCGGCACACCATAATCACGCGTTAATTGATCGAGCAGTATGCGGTGCTCTGCTAGCAGTTTTCGGCCTTTGTTAACTGCCCTTTCCGTAACGCGGGCCGAGAAGTAACCGTGAAAAGACTGGCTGAATTCAGGTTGGCGGCGGTCATAAACAATAACTTTTGTAACCGGCTGCAGGTCGGCAAGTGCAGATTGTACCAGCGATTCACTATAGCCCTCTGCCAAAGCCTGCTGCTGGAAACGCTGCAGGCAGCCCTTAAAATTTTGCTCTACAACCCGCTGCAATGCAGGTACATCAACGCTGTCAGCCGCCATAGTAAACGGTAAAAAAGCCAGGCCGGCAATAAACGCTAAACAACGATATGACATAGTAAAACTCTCGGAATAAAACCTGACCAACAGGCCTGCACATTAACAACATGGGGGGGTGGTAATTATGATTCATAGCTAAGCCATAATGAGTAGCTAGCAGCGACACAGAAACAACCGACTATTAAAATATCACTGCGTCGTCGCCGCTACAACCAATGAAGGAAAACTATTCAAAATCTAGACGAATATCGCCTAAAACACCTGTTCTACAACATTAACTATGATCAATACGCAGCATCGTCAGCTCCGGTAGGCTCTTGCGATTAACTTCCGCGGGACTCGGTTATTTTTTAAGCTCATCGATAGCCGATAATAACTGCTTTACACTAGGTCGTGTTTTGTAATCTAGCGATGAATGAGCCCACTTAATGGTGCCCTTAGTATCAACAATAAAAGCTGATGATACGGCAAATTGATGGTGGCCTTGGCCCGACCAATCTTCTAAATCAACCCCATACTCTTTATAAGCACTGATTAATTTTTCAGGTAATGTAAAAATCACATTAAAGGCTTTGTGTGCAATAAGCTCTGGATCTGACAACACCGGAAAAGGAATTTCATAGCCACGCTGCATCATCATTGCTGCATCGGGTTTATCTGCACTAATTAACACAGGCGTTATGGCTCTCTTTTCAAATTCAGGCCATGCATCCGTCAATTGCTTAATTTGCATATTACAATATGGGCACCAACCACCTCGATAAAAAATAACTAAGCTATTCCCTTTATCGAGCAATGATGGAAAGCTGGTTGAAGCTCCAAAATGATCTGTGATCGTAAACTGCTTAACGGTTTCACCCGCATCCAAGCCAATACCTGGTTCATTATGACCCAAGAGTTCAGTTGACGTAATGCTCAATTCCGGCAGTTGATTTGGTAATTTAAGCTCGCTAGCAACCGCTATTGATAAGCAAAAATAAAAAAACAAGATAGTAGCGGCTAAGCAACGTAAAGATCGCATAATGCTTACCTTTAAATAATTTATAATTAGGCTTGATACGTCAGTATTAGCACATTTACGTTTTATAGCTCGTAGACCGCCTAGAGTCAAAAACGCTTTAGGCTGTGACCTGACGCGTTGCCATTAATACCTATTCACTAAACAGTATAATAATCCCCTGACGCACGGATAGTGATATCACCAATTGACACACCCCAAGGCTGGTTAATCGCATATATGATTGAGTCAGCAATATGCTCAGGATCCATTATTTGATAGCCAATATTACCTGAATCATGGGCTTCATCAGGGCTATTGCCTTCAATAAAACTTTGAAGAAGCGCACCCTGCTCATCCATATTATGACCAACGCTACCACCCGCTGCAGCAGGGTTAATAACACCCGCACCAAGACCGGTGTTGAGCACCGCGGTGGGTTTTACAACAGTGACTTTGATCTTGCCACGAGCATCCACCCGCAAAGAGTCAGAAAAGTAATTGACCGCGGCCTTGGTTGCGCCGTATACGGCAGAGCCCAGCACGGCATGATTGCCATAGATTGATGAGATGTTAATGATTTGGCCGCGCCCCTGCACCATCATCTGGTCATAAACGGCAACGGTACCATTGATCACACCTTTAAAATTAATGTCGATACATTGATGCCATTTATCTAGCGCTACTGGGTGATCGCTCATGAAGGCTAAGGGCATGATGCCAGCATTATTGATCATTACGTCTATCGAGCCAAATGCCGCTAAGGCAACGCTGGCAAGCTCACGCATTTGTGCTGCATCGGTGACATCGGCTGCCACAGCTTGCGCTGTGCCGCCGGCATCATGAATAGCTGCGACAACGACTTCTGCCGCCGCCAAGTTAATATCGGCACAAATAATTTTCGCTCCCATGGCGGCAGCCTTTTGGCTCACCAAACCACCAAAACCACCACCCGCTCCGGTGATGATTATAGATTTACCTTCTACATAATTCTTCACTGATGACTCCCATTAGTTTTATCGTTAAATTTTGCAGGTCAACTATTGAACCTATTGAGTATTGGTAACTATAGTCCTAGCACCCGCAACCATATGCTCGATCTTTATGTCTCTTTGTTTGGATTCTTTTAGGAGGAAAACTTTTTAGCGATAAGTAAACGCAACATGTACTCAGCACAAGGAGTGGCAGGAAATTAGAATCACTACAGCCCAGTATTCTCAGTATTTGCATGCAGTGTAAGTTAAAAGCCTTAAATATAAAACAGTCAAGGCTGTTTTATATTTAAGGCTTTTAACTTACACTGCTCAACATGCTTCTTTACTGGATATGACATCTATGACCCAACAATATGATTTTTGCTTGCTTGAAAAAAAACAGCACATTTGGATTATCACTATTAACAGGCCAGAAGCCTTAAACGCTCTACACCCCCCAACAAATTTCGAACTCGAGTTAATATTCAACGACTTTGCCGCCGATAAAAATGCTTGGATTGCCATTCTGACAGGGGCTGGAGAAAAAGCCTTTTCAACCGGTAATGATCTAAAGTTTCAAGCTGCAGGCAACAAGCTAGAAATCCCAACTACGGGCTTTGCCGGTTTAACCTCACGCTTTGACCTAGATAAACCGGTTATCGCTGCCGTGCAAGGTTATGCACTAGGCGGCGGCTTTGAAATAGCATTGGCCTGCGACATGATTGTTGCGGACAAAAACGCCCGTTTTGCACTACCCGAACCGAAAGTAGGATTGGCCGCGATAGCCGGCGGTATCCATCGGCTATCGCGGCAGATAGGCGAGAAACAAGCCATGGATGTATTACTCACGGGACGATATATTGATGCCGAAGAAGGCCAGCGGATGGGTTTTGTTAATCGCATTTGCAGCTCTGGTACTGTATTGGATGAAGCCCTTGAACTAGCACAGACCATACTCGCCTGCTCTCCCGTTTCTATTCAAATGACCAAGCAGATGTTTCGCCAAGGTAATGAAAAGCCGAACTTAAAAACAGCCGTTACTCATCAGTACGAGGCGCTCAAAATTCTGGCCAGCAGTAGTGATTTTATTGAAGGCCCCAAAGCATTCGCTGAAAAAAGAGCGCCTCATTGGTCCGGAAAATAGCGGCTCTAGCGAATAAGAACAGGAATAAATAAACCTAATTGGTTAACGTATTTGCACGTGACATCGGTTAATGACAGCCGCTGTATCGGCTAAGTGAGTAACAAAAATAATGAAATTATGGCACAGCAAAGGTTCGCGCTCCTTGCGCCCGCTATGGGCGTTAGAGGAAATGGGCTTAGAGCATGATGTTGAAATGACTCCTTTTCCACCACGCGTACTTAAACCTGAATACCTTGAGGTAAACCCACTGGGAACGATACCTTTTTTCATTGATGGCGACACTCAGATGACAGAGTCAGTAGCTATTTGTCAGTATCTTGTTGATCGCTATCAGCGCTGGGATTTTGGCTTGCAAAGTGATCACCCCGAATATGGCAATTACCTCAATTGGTTGCAGCACAGTGAAAGCACACTCACCTTTCCTCAAACCCTTATTATGCGTTATCACATTCTAGAGCCAAGCCCAGAAAAACAACCGGTAGCCGATGACTATGCCAAGTTCTTTATCGGTCGCCTATGCCGGTTAAACACCCATCTAGAAAACCACGACTACTTGGTAGACGGCCGCTTTACCATCGCTGATATTACCGTAGGTTATGCTCTTTACCTCGGTGAGTTTCTTAAATTACAAGACCGTTATTCACCACAAATCATTCGTTATATTGATCGCCTAAAAGAGCGCGACGCTTTCCAGCGTGCAGATAATTTGGCTTAATCAAGCCTTAATGACAGGAGATTAGCTTATGGCCGCGTCAGCAAATGAGCTACAAGAATTCCGCCTTGAGGTTTCAGCTTGGCTCGATGAAAACAACCCTAAAGACCCCGGCTTTTTATTACCGCAAACCTTCATGGAAGTGGGTACCGACCAGCAATTGGAATTTCTGCGTGAGTGGCAATACAAATTGTGGAACGCAGGCTTTCTCGGTGTCCATTGGCCAACGCAATATGGCGGCCGCAGCTTAGACCCCGCCTTCCAATCTATTGCTGATAAAGAAATGCACAAACATCAAACTCCAATCACGTTTAATGTTATCGGTCTTGGTTGGGCTGGCCCATTGATTCTTGATATTGGTTCAAAAGAAGAAAAAGCCAAATATCTTAAAGGTATTCTCAGCGGTGAAGATATCTGGTGTCAGGGTTTTTCAGAGCCTGATCATGGCTCTGATCTTGGCAATGCTCAGGTCAAGGCAACACGGGATGGCGATGACTACGTGATCAACGGCAGCAAAATATGGACCACTATGGGTAATTACGCCAAGTACATGATATTGCTTGCCCGCACCAACCCACAAGCAGAGCGTAAGTATGATGGGCTGTCATTTTTCTTATCACCGATGAAAGCCGAAGGAATTGAAACACGCCCAATTAAAAAGCTAACCGGCGAGTATGGTTTCACCGAAACGTTTTTTACCGATGCCCGCATCAACGTCGACTGCCGAGTGGGCGAAGAAGGTGAAGGCTGGAAAATTGCAATGCAAACTCTTCAATATGAACGTGGCGCCGCAGCAGGTGCAGCAGGTGGACTGATGGTTGTACGCATCGCATTGGATGATGCTATTAATGCCATCAAAGATCTTAAGCGAGATGGCAAACCTCTCTTGCACGATCCTCTGGTACGTGACCAGCTCGTCAAACTGGCTATGGAAGAAAAAGCAATCACTTTGGGCGCACGTCGTGCTGCTATCCAAGCGCTTAACAGCGATTATCCTATGTCATTGCCTTTATCCTACAAATTACGAGTCAGTGAGCATAATCGCCGCATGCGCCAGTTTGTGATTTCATTACAAGGGGCTCACGGCGCACTTTACGTTGGCGATCAGAATGCCATCGAAGGCGGGTTTTGGCAGCGCGCCTATTTCAATAGTTTTTCTTCCACCATTGGTGGCGGAACCTCACAAATCCAAGCCAATATTATTGGTGAACACGTATTGGGCTTACCTAAAAGTTAGCAACGACTTACTACGAAGTACAAATATAGCTACAAATTAAAGGATATTCAGAGCGTAATTAACATGTTAATGAATAGTAAACCCTTAAGTAATAATGAGTCTATCCACTTTAGCGAAGAGCAATCCATGTTACTGGATAGCGCGCGGGAGTTTTGTAAAAAAAGATCCAGCATCGCTGCTGTACGCATATTGCTAGAGAGTGAAGCCGGATATAACCCTGATGTATGGCGAGAATTAGTTAACCTTGGCTGGATGGGTATCGCTATCCCGGAGCAGTTCGGAGGCTCAGGGCTAACTATTGGTAGTGCAGTGCCAATTGCTGAATGCATGGGTAAAACGTTGTTAAGTACACCCTTTATCTCCTCGACAATTGCTGCGCAGGCAATTATTCGCGGTGGCTCTGATCAACAAAAAAGGGCATATTTACCGGCCATAGCAGGGGGAAATATTATCACTACCGCCCTGCTTGAAAACGAAGATTGGGGTGATAGCAACGTAACAGTGAATGCGATTGCTGACGGTGATGAGTTAATATTACAGGGCATTAAAAATCAGGTGCAAGATGCAGCTGTTGCTGATTTTTTTATTGTATCGGCTACGGTTACTGGTGATAAAAAACTGATTATAGTCCCAGCATCAACACTCAACCCAAAGGCGATTAATAAACAACAACTAATCGATGAAACTAAACGTTGCGCCTTGGTCAACTTTTGCGATGCACGTGTTCCTGCAAGCAACGTGTTACCCGGCGATTACGATACACTATTACGTGATATACAATTAATTGCTGCCATGTTATTAGCCGCTGAAGCTACAGGTAGCACCGCCGCGTGTCTCGACCTTATTGTAGAATATATCAAAACCCGCAAACAATTCGGTAAGATCATAGGCTCTTATCAAGCACTCAAACATCCCACTGTAGACATACTCTGCGATATGGATTCGGCCAAATCTTTTGTTTATCACGCGGCAAGTATTATCGATGATGGCCGCTTAGATGACGATGCTGAAATTGCCTGCCGTATGGCTAAAGCACAAGCAAGCCAAGCGCTGTTGTTTGCCGGCGACCGCGCCGTACAGTTTCACGGTGGTATGGGTTTTACTTATGAGTGTGACGCGCAACTTTATATTCGTCGTGCACAGTGGGCACAACAAGTCTTTGGCGACGCCAGTCATCACCGCAAGCGATTAGCTGGGCTGTTACTCGGATGAAGTTGAGATGCTTTTTAGCATTAAAAAATAGGATAGGACAATGGATGCCAACGTCAAAAACTCGTCGCTTTGCTCCTTTGCTGCTACCAGTCATTATTACAGCGTGCAACAAGTTTGATGATCTCTCTGTAATACTTAGAACTGACCTGGTTAATATGCCATTGCCCGTAACTCCGAAGGTCGTTTCTTATAATGCTATCGGGTTATTGTCATCAAAGCCAAAACACGAAAGTAACCAGCAACTTCTGTATCGGTTACCGGCGATGCAATGCCATAAGCATCACGGTTAAGGCCGTCAACTTATCTGAAAAAAGCTGATAGTACTGAGTAGGCTCATGGGCATCCAAGTTAGCTTAGCTTTGAGATACACCAGCAAAGGCTTGAATAACACTGGGGCCTGCAACCATAGCACTAATCCAATAACTTAATTCCTGTTAATGGTCCTGACACTGATTTCTACTTTGTGTGACAACTTTTTCTAAAATAAAGTCGTTATTGTTCTTTGCAAAACTGCAGACAACCAATCCTGTTAGGGTTACTGCTCTTTAGACAAACCGTCTGAAGCCATGTCGGTAATAATTGAATAATCAATCTTGCCGTTGGCAAATCGCTGCATAGAGGGCGTTGCATATATTTTTCTGGGAACTTTGTAATCAGCGAGATGTTGTTTCAGGTATGACTGCAAAGCCTCCACATCCAAAGTATCGGCAGTGAGATTAGGCCCTTCTACAATGGCTACCACCATTTTACCAAAACGTGGATGCGGCAATCCCACTAGCACCGCATCAGTAATAGCGGCATGTCGAATCAATAATTGCTCGACCTCAACGGTATAAACTTTTTCGCCACCGGTATTGATAACAGTACTGTCCCTGCCCAATAGCTCTAACATACCATCAGCTCTTACCGTACAACGATCACCGGTTTTAACGAAACGTTGGCCGCCTATAATGACAAAGGTTTCGGCACTTTTTTCCGGCTCATTATAGTAACCAACGGGGGTAAAACCACCGGCATAAGCAATACCAATAACATCACTGCCTGCTTGCACTTCATTCATCTCATCATCAAACACCCGAGTGGTTGGCATTGGCATAAACACACCGGCCTGCCCTGTTGTCATTGCATAGCCACTGGACTCACTAGAGCCTAATGTATCAAGCAGTAACATAGCGCTGTGCTGCACCATAAAACGCGCCCTGTTCTCATCACTAAGAATCGCGCCTGATGAGATCACCGCTTGTATTGAGCTAAAACTATCATCTTGTCGACGCTCAATACTCTCCAGTAATGGCAACGCAAAAGCATCGCCAACAATAACCAATGAGCCCACTTTATGAGCTGCAATTAAATCAAGGCAGTAATCAGCATCAAACCTTAAGTTATCTGTCGTCACTACTGGTGATGCTTGAGCAAGAGCCGTTAATGCCATCATCAGTCCCGTCCCATGCATGAGCGGGCAAAGGGGAAAGAGCGGCGCTGAAGGCGCTAAGTCTTGCAATATTTCAATATATTGATCAATAGACTCTGGGGGCTCTTCCAATCCAGCGGGAGCCATAGCGCCATAGCTCCACACTTTCATTTTGTGCCAGAGGTCAGTGTGCTGCCACTGCGTGCCTTTGGGTAAACCCGTAGTACCACCAGTGGCGATTAGAATCTGGTTATCGCTGGCCGTATCTTTTTTCAGTGTATCCGCAGGGTGTCGATATAAATCCTTAACCGCAACAGCAAAATCATTAACCGGCGCTGACTGTGCAGAAGATGGATCAGAAACCTCAACAAAGGCAATTGTTTTGTTCAGCTGTGGTTTGATTTGTGCAACGCGCTCGGCAAACTCAACACCATAAACGAGCACTTGGATATTGAGCGTATTGCACAGGTCTTCTAGTTCTTTATTTTGGTAACGATAATTAATATTCACGTGCGCGCAACCCACCATGGAGCTGCCAAGGAATGTTTCCATATAGGCGTTGGAGTTACGCATATAATGCCCAATGTGGCCGGGCTGATCTAATTGCAAGCCTTGCAACCAGGCGCCAATGCCATGCGCCCGCGCTCTCAACTCAGTAAAACTTATTGTTGTATGTTCGTGAATAAGGGCAGGACGATCAGCCATAGAGCTCTGCCCTATTCGATCAATAGCCTCACTGTAATTCCAGCTCATACGGATGTCTCCTGTTGGAAAGTTTCCAGATGAAAATGTTGTCGCTCATCATTTGTGATTATTGCCGCGCCTAGATTAGAATTAGCCGCAGTACACGCGGCTAACATGATGCGACATTTATTATTGGCATTGCGCCCAATGACTTGTTTTGCGCCTACCAATACCGTTATTTTATCCGCCAGCGACTTTGTTTTTTTCTGCATCCACCACTACAGTACCAGCTCAGCCATATCACGCAGCTGCTGCTTATCTGTGGTCGCAATCAGTAATGTAGTAACCCTAGAATCACGCCAAGCTTGCAGACGATCCTTTATTCTGTGCTTGGGTCCAACCAATGACAATGCATCGGCTAGCTCATCAGGGATAATAGCAGCGGCTTCGTCACGTTTATTTTCCATAAACAGTTGCTGAATTTTGTTAGCCTCGGTTTCATATCCCATCCGGCAGAATAGATCCTTGTGAAAGTTAGTATTTTTGGCTCCCATGCCTCCCACATAAAAACTTAAAAAGGATTTAACCCCATGCAGGGCCGCACCGATATCGTCAGTAATATTGACCATGACCATTTGACTAATTTCAAAATCCGGCTTGGCATTAGTTAATGACTTTTCATAAACACTTTCATCATAAGGGTTATAAATCAAAGGTAACCAGCCATCGGCAATTTCTGTCGACAGGGCAATATTTTTAGGGCCTTCAGCGCCCATAAAAATGGGAATTTTATTACGCAAAGGGTGCACAATAGGCTTCAGAGGTTTGCCTAAACCCATACCATCTTCACCGGGGTAAGGCAGCGGGTAATGCGGCCCACTATTTGTTACCGGTGCCTCTCTAGCAAATACCTGGCGCACAATATCGATATATTCACGGGTGCGCGCTAGTGGCTTGGGAAAAGGTTGGCCATACCAACCTTCAACGACCTGTGGTCCTGAAACACCTAGGCCCAGCATAAAGCGACCCTCAGATAACATATCAAGGCTCAAAGCATGCATCGCGCAGGACGTTGGTGGCCGTGCTGATAATTGGACAACGGCGGTACCCAGTTTAATGGTTTTGGTTTGGGCACCAATCCAACAAAGTGGCGTAAAAGCATCATTACCCCAAGATTCTGCTGACCATACTGAATCATAGCCTAGCTTTTCGGCCTCTTGGGCCATTTCCACAAAGTTAGCTTGTGGAGATGCCCCCCAATATCCTTGCGCTAGACCCAGCTTCAAATCCACCATTACTTTCTCCGCGGTATCGTTGTTTGAATTATTTTCAGAGTCTAATCCAATATCTCTATGAATAAAACAGCCAAGACTGTTTTTTTCTCGCAAGAGCGAATAAACCTATACAGCATAAAAAAAACAGTATATGTTGTTTTTAAGTCACTGTTCTAATTCGGTATTGCAGGGCGAGCTAATAAAAACAACATACTTATGGGGTATTACATGAAGAAAGATAAAGCTTTACTAGCATTCCGTCCTTGTGCATCACTGACTCTTGCCAGCGCAGTAGCGTTGGCATCAACGCTCTCCAGTTTGCCAGTATTGGCGCAGGATAATGCACTGATATTAGAAGAGATTATCGTTACCGCTCGAAAGCGTAATGAGTCTTTACAAGAAGTACCCGTTGCCGTCACCGCCTTAACGACAGAATTAGCCAAATCGAGTATTCGTAATTTACGCGATATCGAAGGGTACTCGCCAAATGTAACGATCGATACCAGCGGAGCTGGGCCTGGTGCGGCGGCTATCTCTATTCGCGGGGTTAGCTATCAAGAGGTCGATAAAAGCCTTGATCCTTCCGTGGGCGTCATCATTGATGGGATTTATATGGGCACGAATGTAGGCCAGATTCTAAACAATTTTGATATCGCGCAAATAGAGATACTGCGTGGACCTCAAGGTACGTTGTTCGGTAAAAATACCACCGGTGGTGTTATTAACGTAGTGCGTAACAAACCGACTGGCGAATTTGGCGGAGAGATAAGAGCAGCTTTTGGTAGCTGGGATTTACAAGACTATAAAGGCCTAGTCAATTTCTCAATAATCGAAGACAAACTGGCCGCTAAAATTTATGCAACCCATGCCAGTGACGATGGCTGGCTGAAAAATACAACCATAAACGAAGATACTGCTCGTATAGATTCTAAGAGTTACGGTTTCTCTTTATTAGCAACACCTACCGAAGACTTTGAGGCTTTGTTTAGCTATGACAGGCTGGAAGATGATTCGGATATTGTAGGTGGTCATAACTTTAACAAAGATGAGTCTTTGATTTGTTCATTGGCTGGATTGCTCGGTGATACAGGGTTTGGCATTGTGCCCAATTTTAATGAAAACGATACATGCGCAAGTCTAGATACGGGTAGTGATAAAGATAGTGTTTCAATGAACGATCACCAGAATGCGAGCGTCGAAACGGATGCCTATACCTTAAATATGCAGTGGGATGTTGGCCCGGGTGTTATTACAGCAATAACCGGCTATAGAGAAAATGTAGAATTTAGGCGCGCTGAGTATGACGTGTCATCGGCCGATTTTTTTACTCTCTATTTTGATCAAGATTATGAGCAATTTAGCCAAGAGATCAACTTTACTTCTACTTTTTCAGAAAAGTTCGAGTTTGTCGCGGGAGTTTATTACTGGGATTCAGAATACTCTCAACAGTCTGAGACAGTCGGCCTTATATTTAATACGTTTATACTGGGTAAACCTCCAGGCACATCGGGCTTTCTGAGACAGAATCAAAAAACGGAGTCTACCGCCGTTTATTTTCAAGGCGACTGGCATATATCTGACGCTTTAACGGCAACGTTAGGTATGCGTTACACTAAAGAAGAAAAAGATTTCGAGGCAACCACAACCGAAGATCAAATAAACGGCGTGGTAACTGTAGCAGGTCAAAATGCACAAGCCTCTGATGAATGGAGTGAAACAACGCCTAAAATAGGCTTAAGTTATAAACTTGATGATGACATATTGCTGTTTGCTTCTTATGCCCAAGGTTTTAAAAGCGGCGGGTTTTTTGGTCGTAATACCACGGTGGATACATTAGAAGCCACATACGATCCAGAGTATGTTAATACCTATGAACTTGGTATGAAAAGCGATTGGCTTGATGGACGGGTCCGTTTCAATGCTACCGCTTTCTATACTGAATATGATGATAAGCAAGAAGATAATTTAGTGCCATTACCCGATCTGACGGTAGCCACTATTATTTCTAACGCCGCTAGTGTAGAAATGGCTGGCTTAGAGTTAGAATTAGTTGCTGCATTAACCGAAAAAATACGATTGCAAGCTTCATATGGCTATATAGACGCTGAATATAAAGACTATGTTGCAGACATTAATGGTGAGGCTTTTCCAGGTGAGGGTGAGATACTAACTGATAATTCATATCTCTCTTTGCGTAGAACTCCTGAAAATACCTTTGGACTTTCAACAACCTATACCGATAACTTTGGCGAGGTTGGCTTTACAGGTGACATTTCTTATCGCTGGAGAGATGTGGTTGAGACCATCGCCGATAATGACCCCATTGGACAAGTTGATTCATTCGGTATGTGGAGTGCCTCAGCTGACTTTACGATCTCTGAACAGTTTAAAATTAGCGTCTATGGACGTAATTTAACTGACGAGCGTCATGCTGATGCGGTTATTAATATTGGTCCATTGACTTCTACAGGCACCTACAATCGGCCAAGAAATTGGGGCGCAGAGCTTAGCTATACTTTTTAATCAGTCTATTTAAATGACCGCTGTCACTAGTGGTATAAGGCAGTGACACTGGGAAAGAGTTTCCAGTGTCGCTCCAAAATCGTATCTCGTCATAATAAAACTCAACGCTCTATTATGACGCCGATTAATCCATTGTACTAAAGAGAATAATGATCGCATAAACGCTGAGCGCGCTACTAGTTTTACAAGACTGTTTCACCGATCGGTGGTGACTTTTAGCTGAAAAACCACAAAAAAAATCCCTCAAATTATAGTTCATATCATCTATAATTCATTATCTTTAGTTTTCTATCGGAATCATAATGCCTGCTGAAAAACCAATAGACCAAACAGACGCCGATGGCAAAGCCATAAAATGGCAAGCACAAAAAAGTGCAATGACTCGCGCTCGAATCTTGGATGCCACCATCGTTTGTTTTATTAAACACGGCTATAACTACCTCACCACCACTAAGGTAGCTGATGTCGCAGGCATATCACGAGGCGCAATGCGACATCATTTCACCTCTAAAAAAGACCTTATCCAAACTGCTATTAAGCATTTGCATAAAAAAATATTTGATAATTATTTAGAGTTGATAGCTACCGTTCCTGAAAACCTGACAGGAAGAGAGCGTATTCGTGCAGGTCTCAATGTTTATTGGGATCATATTAACAGCGATATATTTCTGGTTTACCAAGAGCTCTGTATGATCGCCCGAACCAAGACCGAGTTAAAGGAGATGCTTGAAGAATCTGTCAGTAAGTTTGAGCATTATGCGCGTAAATCAACGGTCAATTTATTCAGCGAGTGGGAAGGCCATAGCGACCGGCTATACTTTGCCATCGATACCAGTAAATTTCTAATGGAAGGTATGGCTCTCGGACAAGTTGTTACCAATAGGGAGCAACGGGTTGAACGCCAATTAGATTATCTAGCCATTCATGTAGAAGAGATACTTAATGACGATGGTACAACCGAAATCTCAAAATATTTCCATCAATAATGCTGACGGTTTGGAGTATGAAGGCGTCTAATATTTGAACTATCTCCCTGCAAATCACGATTTCTGCAAAGCTTGATGGCACCTCAGTCCAGCAATAAAAATGATAAAGGCCCTGCACTAAGTCAGTTTAAGCAGCTTTTTACCTTCTTCGGCAAAGCCTGCCCCAACCTCAGCAAAATAACTAAATACAGCATCGGCACCCACCTCAAGTAATTGCTGCCTGTCATCTTCAAAGCGTGAAATACACACTATTCGTCCTGAGAAATTACTGTTGCGGATTTGTTCAATCATAGACTGCATTTCTGAAATATTTGGCGTAGATAGCATTATCAACGAAATAGATGATAGATTTACCTGCGACCAAAAATCTGCATCTTCGCCATCACTCAAGATTACTTCACGGCCTAACTGCTGATGATTACTTACTCGCTCTTCGTCAGCATCTATCCCTAATACTTTACCTGGGAAAGTCACACTCAATGAATCATAAGTTGACGTTCCCACTCGCCCTAATCCAACAACAAAAATCTCAGCCGCTTTTGGCTGATTGATAATTAGCCGATTAGCATCCTCACGCCACTGCAAACGATTAATAAGGTCTTTATACCGAGCATATATTTTATGCGAATGCTTAAATATACCGCCACTAATAACAAATGAGAAGGTTACTGCTAATGCAATGATGACAAGCCAATCAGCATCTAACCAGCCATTTTCAACTGACATATTGGCGACGATCAAGCCAAACTCACTAAAATTACTGAGGGTGATCGCGCAAAGAAACGCATTACGCGGTCTCATTTTTACAGCAAAGAATAAAGCCAAGAAAAGCCCAAACTTAGCCACTAATAGCACCGTTATTAGTGCTGCCATAGCTAGCATCTCAAGTGTCGGTAATGCCGTAAACCCAATTAACAAAAAGAATCCAATAAGAAATAGATCTTTGAAACTGATCAATGACTTATAGAGCTCTGTTGATTTTGGATAAGCGCCGATTAACGCACCCATTACCAAAGCACCAAGATCGCCTTTTAAATTCACTAATGTAAAAAGCTCAGAACCTCCCATCGCAAAAAAGAACCCTGCTAATGGCAGTAATTCACCATGACCACCTTTTTCCATGAAATTATTCAGTAATGGCCGCATAGGGATTAATAGAAATAACGACAGCGCCCATATAGAAGGCACCTTCCCTGTAGCAATCGTCAAAAATAGCACCGCAATAATATCTTGAATAACCAAAACGCCAATAGCCACCTTGCCGTGACGAGTTTTAAGCTCATCCTGATCCTCTAATAGTTTTATAACCCCAACTGTGCTGCTAAAACTCAAAGCCAAAGCAATTAACAAGGCAGATTGCCATGACATATCTAACATACTGGTTAAACCAAAACCAAGCGCACTCAATAGCAGCCACTTACCGAGAATGAACAAACACCAAAATACGCTGTGAGATACTGCGGTAACACAAACCTCCGGTTTAATCAGGGTACGTATATTTAGCTTCAGCCCAATGGTAAACAGCATAAGTGTAATACCAACATTAGCCAATGAATCTAAACTTTCATGGGGCTCAAAACCTAGCGCATGCAAACCAAAGCCTGCCAATAAATAACCAACCATCGGCGGTAAGCCAAGCTGCTTCACTAAGAAGCCACCACAAAAAGCAATCAATATCCAGATAAAATCCATGGGTACCTATCTATGTAATTCAATGAGCTGTGACTGCAAATCAGTGCACAATTGCTAGTAATAATAGTCGCAAAAGGGAGCAGATATATTTTTTGTGGTGATATTTATCTTTTAACTGAATATTCAACAAATTTTTACCACTAAAAGCGGAATGTGGAGCATTTACAATGATGGCTTAGATAACTACAACGCTAAGAATTGATGAGAATAGTAACTTGAAGAATACTGTGGGATTAGATATTGATGTAATTAACTTATGTGCGGGGAAAATAAAAGCCATCATTGGCTTAACATATACTTTTAGTAGTTATAAGTCAGTTCATATTGTAAGCAACATCCACTTCGCCAAGTGTTTGGAAATAAGTAGTACCCACACTGGAGGTATTTTCTGGTGCGTTACGTAAAGTTAAGTCGCTATTATCAGTAACTGTGCCGTCATCGCTCAAGTCAGTTTTGAAGTCATCACATTCAACATCGTTGTAACCGTAGCTTGCACGCACTATCCAATTTTCCATAACTAGTGCTGAAAGCTCCAGCTCAATACCTTGCATAATAACGGTAGACGCATTGAGCACAACACGCAGTACTGTGCTAGGGGGGTTAATCGGGTCCAGCGTGATAATGACTTCTTCTTGCGCCAGTGCAATTGATGCTGGTAGTAGTGTTGATGCCATACAATCAATTTAGCTGGCAACATTAAATTATTTTATTCATTATATATACACGAAATCGATGAGTTTTTATGGGTTTTTCTTACAACATTAACTTCATTTTTCAGAAATTTTTATATTTTTTATAAACTCTTTATTTTAGTTTTTTCCTAACGCATTAATTTTATTTTCATCCAACCAGCAAGCATGAACACCGTAAGGCACGCGTTGTGGAATATGCAGTTTAGCCAGTTCGTCCATAGTGCTGGCATCGATGATAAGCAAGTATGATTTTTCTTCATGGCTTAATATATCAATCAAGTAGCCATCATCTTCTGCACTGTCGTTTTCTTTCGCCACGAATAATGCTTCGCCGCCACGGTATTCTCCGTAGTCAAAATACTTAACGTCCTGCTCGTTAATCAGGTCGTATTTCATTACACCTTTACCCATAATGCCTCCAGCACCGCCTTCGTCGAGTAAATAAGCAAATTGGCTAGGCTTACCGACATATTTGGTATTAAAGGTTGGCCGCTCATAAAAATGGTCAACTAAACAGCGCTGTTCAGTGACTTCACCGCTGTCAAGATTCAGTCGAAATTTATAGAGTTTAGCATCCGGTTCTTCGGATGAGTGAATCGGCACACTGGAGGGATACGAGTGGAATACGGGTGCAAATAAGATAATATCGGTGCCGCCATCATCACGTTTTTCTTCCCAGCCATTGATAGTGTGCCAAATATGGCCGGGCTTATCGGTAGTAAACCACTGAATTTCATCATCGATTTGATGATCGCGCTTGATCACGCCAAAACGCATTTTATAGTCAGGGTCAAAATTAAAGGTACTGCCTGTTTCGTCCATCAAGCCTTTACCGTCAACGCGTAATGACAAATCAGGAAATACTGAAAAGTTTTCAGTGAGGTAGCAATCATGCAGAAAAGCCATGGCGGGTTTTGCCACCATTAGCTCATGATGTTTGGTGAGTTTGCCGCTACTGACAACATCATAATGAATGCGACCGCTTTGTATTTCAGTGCTATAACTAACCCAGTCACCCGTGGCTGGATCAACTTTTGGATGAGCGGTAAAAGGTTCGTTTAATTGACCTCCAAAGTTTTCAAATTCACCCGTACCATCGACAATCAGTTTGCCATTTTCTATGCGGGTGTTGAGTTTGAACGGAAGACTGGTTTCTTGCAGAGCATATAACTCGCCATGGTGATATTGAATGGCCGTGGTAGCTCCGCTGTTCTCTATGTTTTCAATGTTGGGCGCTAAACCCGCCTTGCGTTCTATGGCTGACAATGCGATTTTTGCCAATGCGGGCTTGCCGCCGCCCGCTACATCACCAAATTCAATATAAAGTTCGCGGCCCGCTTCTTTTTCAGCTAAGTAGCGTGGTGTTTGGGTGTATTGATTGCTGTAGTTTGCCTTGCCGTCTGCAATGCTGACTTGGTGAATCATGCCTGCACCATTAAACATATGGCGACGGCTATCATTACGATCAAAGGGGCTGTTGGTGCCGTTACGCAGATAAACCCCAGAGAGGTCATCAGGCAGCTCACCTTCAATTGTAAGCTCAGTATCAGAGAGTTCATTATGGATGGGGCAGTAGCCGGTTTTAGAGTAATCGCTACCACCGTTGTAAGATGGTAGATTAAGGGCGGTAATGGCACGCTGTTGGAAATTGGCGAGCAAAGGCTTCAATAGGATGTACCGTAGTACTAAGAATAAAGCAGCCAGACATACGACGACAGTTAGCAAAATTGACATAGTGATTCCCCCGAATCGAAATACTAAAGGTTATTAGTCTGTGGTTTAATATGCATCATGGTGCATATTAATACACTCTGATCATAGTCACTTATTACAAGCTACGCAACATGTATCATATGCCTGTATATTCAGTGCGGTTTTACAACTAAGGTTTTAAATAAGGGTTATGAATGTCTCTTAAACATGTAATTTTGGCAGTGTTACAAAAGGGCAGCGCCAGTGGTTATGAGATCAATCAAACCTTTGAAGGCCCTTTGGGAATTTATTGGAATACCAGTCACCAAAGGGTTTACCGCGCATTAGCGGCGCTGAGAAATGATGGCTGGGTGGATTTTGAGCATCATTCGCAAGCGGGCAAGCCTGATAAGAAAGCCTATGATCTTACCCCGGAGGGTGAGCAAGAGTTGCAGCAGTGGCTGATTGATTTCCAGCCGGTTGCGCCCATCAATGAGAGCTTGATGGTTAAGTTTTTTGCAGGTGACTTTTGTCCTACCGAGTCTTTATTGGCGCAAATGAAAACTTTGCAAAAGCAGCACCAGAAAAAATTGACCAACTATTTAGCGGATGCTGAGATAGTAAAAGAGGTGGTTGATCAAATGCCTCTCGAAGACCGCCGCGGCTACCTGACCTTGCGCAAGGGTATTCTCATGGAGCAGGCGCGGCTGAGCTGGTGTGAAGAAGCCATTATCATGCTTGAACAAGATTTAGCAGACTAAACTGTTGCACGTCTTTGATCTACGGTGATTAATATGCGCTTATTGCCTTAGCTTTTTAGATCCATAGTCTACATTTTAGATCCATAGTCTATATAGCCTTACGCTCCTGCCTATTCACCGCCCTCATCTAATAGCAATCATGTTACTGACATAATATCTAACCATTTGTTGATACCTATCAAAGCGATTGATCACTAACCGTTAGACAATGAACTGAGTCCGAGTCCTCATTGAATAGGTGCTAAAGATGGGAAGCTATAAGAAAGTGCTAGTCGCTATAGATGTTTCCGAAGAAGCTGAGCAGGTATTACAAGCGGCAGCCGATATTGCGGAAATAAACCAGGCATTGATCAGTATTATTCATGTTGCTGACAACCCAGTGTCCTCCTTTAGTCAATGGTCCGACGTCGTAATACCCGTCACCGAAAATCAAATTCGTGAATCTTTATTTGCTCAGCTGTCCACCTTAGTCGAGGGTGTTGGCCTAAGCAAGTCGCTAATATCTATTGATTTTGGGCGTGCTATTGATGTCATCGCTGATAAGGCTGAATCTGAAAATATAGATTTAATTGTGATTGGCAGTCATGGCCGTCACGGAATCAAGCTACTACTGGGGTCGACTGCTAACGGCGTCTTACATCATGCCAACTGTGATGTTTTGGCGGTGCGTGTTCGGGCGTTAATTGAGCAATAGCAAGCAACCACAAATGGCCTTTTACA
>JBNMPS010000012.1:0-33747 GCA_051277005.1 Pseudohongiellaceae bacterium | reverse complement strand
AATTTCTTTTTGCGTCAATACGCCGGGATTACCTTCAATGATTAATCTTGTAGTCACATCGGTAGATACTACAGTTGACTCAACCTCCAAAAGACCATTGATGTCGTAAGTAAAGCGGACTTCTATACTTTCATCACCGGCCTTACCACGTGGAACAGATACATGTAGCTTGCCAAGCTTTACATTGTCTTGTGCTAGCCGACTCTCTCCCTGAAAAATTCCAACATCTATTTTTAGCTGCCAATCTGAAACTGTGTAGAAAACGTCCATTCTGCTAACGGGTACCGCCGAGTTTCGTTCAATAATAGGGTGGAACAAACTTTGGTTTACATTCACTTTGTTGTGGGTATCAATGCCTAAGGTGTAAGGTGCCACGTCTGTTAAGACGACATCTTCTAGGGAGGTGTCATCCATCACTAGAGCTGCTTGAACGGCTGCGCCCAGTGCCACAACTTCATCAGGATTAATATGTGCTGAGGGAATCTGACCTAACATTTTTGAAGCCATTGAGCGTATGACAGGCATCCTTGAAGCCCCACCGACTAAAATAATTTCGTCTAAGTCTCTACTATGTAAACCGGCATCTTTCAATGCTCGTTCCAAAGGGCGTCTGATGCGTAAAATTATATCCGAGGAAGCTTTCTCGAAAGCTTCTCTGGTGATTTCACAGTTATGTTCAACGCCTTTTAGCAATAATTTTATCGTCGCGGATTTTTCACTTGTCAGTTTTTTCTTACAAACTTCCGCCGAAGCGCGTAAATTTGCTAAATCTTTGCTTTTTAATTTATCTAATCGAATATCTTTTTGTTGGGAAAATTCTCGAATCAGTACATCAACAAAATCTTCACCCCCAAGTTGATTGTCACCCGATGATGCATGGACTTGCATCACTCCATCAAAAATCTCAAGTATGGAAACATCAAAGGTACCACCTCCAATATCAAAAACAAGAAATGTGCTGTCTGTTTTTTGATGTAAGCCATAGGCAGCTGCTGCTGCAGTGGGCTCATTAATCAAACGATGGACATTCAGGCCCGCTAGTTCGCCGGCAGCTCGTGTGGCCTTACGTTGGGCATCGCTGAAGTAGGCAGGTACGCTGATAACAGCATCCATTACTGGCTCTTCTAGCAATGCTTCAGCATCTGCTTTTAAGCTCCTAAGGACTAGGGCGAAACTTCTTCCGACCTAATTTAATTTGTTTGTCGGCTCCCATGTAGCGTTTAAAGTTCGCTGTCGTTAGATCAGGGTGTGTCTGTAAACGTTGTTTGGCTACTTCGCCAACAATCACCTGTCCTTCGCCATCAATGCCTACGACTGAGGGAGTCATAACTTGCTTGAGGGCATTAGCAACAAGCAGAGGCTCACCATCCTTCCAGTATGCAGCAAGACTATTTGTCGTGCCTAAATCAATGCCAATCATATACATCTGATTACTCTCTAAATTTTTTAATTATTAATACTTGAGATATTAAATCCGTTAACTATGGCTAAGATACCCTGCAATAGAGCCGTAGTTGCTAGAATAGAATAGGCTAAAAATAACAATAACAGTAGAACCCCACTATCGGTAATTCTGACGGACAATTTGGCTGGTAGACACCGTAAAAGGCGAAAAAAAGTATGGAATGCTAGCAAGCCGGCAAGAGCGAAACCTGCAGGAATAATTTCTGCCCAATAGTCTAGTTCCATAACTTCCAAGGCTATGATGTAGGCTGTTCCACCCATTAACACATATACGATGGCTGCCTCTAGTGTTAAACATATGAGCAAATAACCTAATAATTGAATTAACCCAAACTCCGGCCAAAACGAAGGTAAGATAAAAATCATTAAGTAGCTAATGGTTAGGTATCGATAGTTCTTGGGTGTCCTGATCCAGTATCGAACTTGTTCTTGATAATACTTAACAGACATTTTCCAGCCCCTAGAGCATAGCCAGCTTAGTCCCCAAAAAAGGCCCGAGCCAAGAATGGCTGACCCTAGTAATACGGACAAAAAAACAGCTGGATGAGTCAGCGTGCTACCAGGATCAATTTGGTAACTAATCACCACCATAATAACTACGCCTAAAAACAACCCTCCACATAGGTGGCCTGCACTGAAATAGTGAGATTCATATCGCTTCTTCCACCAAGCGAAAGTTTCGGTATCTAGCTCTGGTAAAAATCCGTTTTCAACATCTGAGCAATAGGAGTCAACCGTTTGTTTTAGTGCCTCGTAATGTCTACCCAGCACAGTGATACGGATAAAGCGATTTTTTCAAAAGTCAGATAATAGAATTCGGGCTGCATGGACATAATGCCCATCACTACCCCAGGTTCGACTGACAGCTGACTTTTATAAATCAATAAATCTGTCATATGCTCGAAGCCGATTAAACAAATAGTCCATTTTACCTGGATCCCAATCACTATTTCCGTTAGGTCGAAACCATGAAAATTCTTCCGCCATGGCTCTAAATACTATTCCAGGAAATTCTGTTTCGTTAGGCCAATTTGTGGCAACTTGAAAACAAACCTCATCTAATTTTCGCCGAGAATTGAGATCTATAAAATCTTCAGATGCTGTGAGTTGTTCAAATCGTTTCCCCGCAGCGACAATATCTAAATCCACAAATATTTCTTTAACTGATTGTTGTATCATTGCAAGGTTAGTTTGCTCTTGCTCCCGCCGACGATCCTTGATTATCTGTTGCTGTGCAAGTAGCTCAGTTTGACGTCTTTGCTCTTTCTGTAGACTCGGATAACCGGGAGAGTTAGGCTGACTAGCAGTGGTATCACTTTTACTATTGGCATATAAAGTTGTAGTGGTTTCGGGAATCTGTGCAGGGTGGCTCTGCTGTTTCGCATTTTTAATTGCCTGATCAAAAGCTTCACGTAGAAGCTGGTAACCTTTGGGATCACTTTCCGGCTTGGTTTTTTCAGCAATGTGGAATAAGCGCGTTTGATGAGTCGCTTATCATTGGTGGAATTGATGCCTAATACTGCCCAACAACTTGCCATTAGCGTCCTCAATAGTTATTTAAATATAAAGTTTGGAGTCAGAATAATAACACTGGTGACTGCTTTTTACACTAAGCTGGTATTTGCCAGAAGGCAATAGCGCTGTTTAATGCTAGCTTATTACAAAGTACCCAGTGCCCTATAGAAATCGCCGAACTAAAGAGGCCCATGACGGTCCAAAGCAGCAAGAACTGTTCGAACATATCGAAGATTATGTTTCTTAACATAGAGTTCCGCAGCTGCCGACAGTGGGTGAGTAGCACTGGGGCACAGCTAAGCGGGTAGAGCTAATAACTAAATTAAACTTACAGAATAGATACTGGGAAGATCCCGGCATAACCAAGGCAACAACTAACCTTCCAACTGCTCTCGAATCTTATCAATCACCGGTCGAGTCTTTGGCCTAACCCCACGCCAAATACAAAATGACTCTGCGGCCTGCTCTACCAGCATACCTAAACCATCCGAAACAGCCCAGGCCATATTTTCAGCCGACCAACGCATAAAGATGGTAGGCTCAGCGCCGTACATCATGTCATAGCAGCATGCTTGATCACTCAACATATTGGCTTGTAACGGCGGTAACTCACCGGCTAAACTTGCACTGGTACCATTGATAATTAAATCAAATTGATTGCCAAGCAGCGCCTCATAACTACAGCCACGAATGTCACTGTAGTCTGCAAAATCACTCGCCAGCTGTTGTGCTTTTTGGACCGTGCGATTGGCAATTACGATGAGGGAGGGCTTTTGTTTGGCGAGCGGTTCTATCACTCCGCGCACGGCTCCACCGGCTCCGAGTAATAACACTTTTTTACCCTCAATTTCCCAGCCAAGATTGTGTTGTATATCGCGTACCATGCCAACACCATCGGTATTGTCGCCGTAGATTTTGCCATCTTCTTGCAGGGCGAGTGTATTAATCGCGCCGGCCAGCCTGGCTCTATCACTAAGGACATCGGCAAATGTAAAAGCATCTATTTTAAAAGGCACTGTGATATTAAGGCCTTTACCGCCATTATCAAAAAAACTCTTCGCCGCTTCGGTAAACTTACCCAGCTCAACTTGGTGACTGCGATACGTCACCGGCTGATCGGTTTGCTCTGCAAACAAGGCATGTATTTGCGGCGATTTACTATGTTTTATTGGGTTGCCATAAACGGCGTATTTATCTGCATTATCCATATGTTGCTTCTTTGTTAGGCACTGTTTGTTATTAGACCCAATCTTGCGGGCGAAGGTATTTACTAGTCAGTTCGGCCTCTAAGCTTTCAGGCTCGGGCTGCCATTGGTATTCCCAGCGGACTAACGGCGGCATAGACATCAGTATTGATTCGGTACGACCGCCGCTTTGTAAGCCAAAAATAGTCCCGCGATCATAAACTAGATTAAATTCTACATATCGGCCACGACGGTAAAGCTGAAAATCTCGCTGCTGCTCGGTATAGGGGGTCGTTTTACGACGCTCTACAATGGGCTTATAGGCATCAATATAGGAGTCACCCACGGCCTGCATAAAGGCAAAGCTATGCTCAAAGCCATCATCGTTTAAGTCATCAAAAAACAAGCCACCCACACCTCTTGGCTCATCGCGGTGTGGCAGGTAGAAGTAATCATCACACCACTTTTTGTAACGTGGATATACCTCGTCCCCAAAAAGCTGGCAAGCGGTCTTGGCGGTTTGATGCCAATGCTGACAGTCTTCCTCAAAACCGTAATAGGGGGTTAAGTCATAGCCGCCACCAAACCACCACACGGGTTCTTCACCTTTTTTCTCGGCAATAAAAAAACGTACATTGGCATGGCTGGTGGGCACAAAAGGATTATTGGGGTGCATCACTAAAGAAACACCCATCGCTTGATAGCTACGCCCCGCAAGCTCAGGGCGGCTCGCCGTCGCTGAAGCGGGCATTTGCTTGCCCTGTACATGAGAGAAGTTAACGCCGCCTTTTTCAAATACAGCGCCATCCGTCATCACCCTTGAGCGGCCGCCACCTAGCTCCCGCTGCCAAGTATCTTCAATAAATTTAGCTTGCCCATCACAGGCTTGTAAGGCTTCACAAATACTATCCTGCAACCCTAATAGATACTCTTTAACTGCTTGTATGTTTACTTCGCTCATAGCCTTCCAAATTGCTGATTAACCATTACGTAATATTTTACCGCTTATTAAATCTCTTATTTGGGAGGGTTTATTACCCCCTCCCAGCTGACCCGGTAATAAATAATCCAATTGATTGGCTAATTGCTTGTGTACTTGCCAAGGCCATTTAGCCGCAGGTAGACCAGCCAAGTTCGCCGAGCTTGATACGATAGGCCCGCCAAAGGCTTTACATAGATCGACCGCAGGTTTGTGAGCACTTACTCGAAGCGCGACGCCACTATGCTCTCCCTTAATTAATCGGGTAACCCGATTGTTAGCGGGCACAATATAGGTGTAAGGCCCCGGCCAGTGTCTCTCTAGCTCTTGCCTTTGCTGAGCAGTAAGTTCGTCTAAATAAGGCTCAAACTGTTGAATGCAGGCCGCTATTAAGATGAGTCCTTTTGACGAATCACGCTGCTTCAGCCTCAACACCCGCTCAACGGCGGCCTCATTCAATGGGTCACAACCCAAGCCCCATACAGCTTCGGTTGGGTAGGCCACCACTCCGCCAGAGCGTAAGGTATCAACGGCTGCTTGTAAGTTGAGGGAATAGGGCACAAATTAACCTTGAATTGAAAGAAAGCGCGAAACTACCCAAGTTACATAGGGATTGCAAGTTACGACGTACTTCTAATTTTGAGATTTGCTTTTTACGGAGGGAGGGATAGCTTTATATGTATATCTACAGACAAGGTGATTGCGGAGTTTTCTAACCTATATTGTTGATAGCGCTACTAATTAATTGCTCATCTCAGCCCTGACACCCTCAGGTGCTAAAAACCTTAATGGCCATCATATTCTATAAAAACTAACGGTAATACTATTCCCAGATTTTAATACTTTCGCTGTTTCAATCACGGGGTTTACATAACTCGCTGATAATTCCCGGCAATGTTTTCGATGACACCTTTTAATTCTAACTGAACTAACATAGCCATTAATTCGGTAACCGGTAAGCTGGTGCGTTGTTGGATTAAATCGACGGGCTGAGGATCAAAGCCTATTTGCTCTAGCAGCTTTTTTTGTTGAGGCTCGATGGTGTTTAAATTTAATTCGACTTGCTCAGGTTGTTTATTTTCATCGTTATTATTTGACAACCAACCTGAAAATTCTTCCATCACATGCTCAACCGTTTCAATCAATTTAGCCCCTTGTCGAATCAAAGCATGGCAACCTCTACTCGAAGGATTGTGTATAGAGCCCGGCATCGCAAACACTTCTCTATCTTGATCTAATGCGCACTTTGCTGTAATTAATGAGCCACTTTTAACCGTTGCTTCAACCACTAACACGCCTAAACTTAAACCGCTAATTATACGATTACGTTTCGGAAAATGGTATTTCTTGGGTTCGCTACCCAAAGGTAACTCAGAAATAACTAAGCCATGGTCAACAATTGTTTGATACAGGTCTCTATTCCGCCAAGGATATATTACGTCAACACCCGTACCCAATACAGCAATAGTATTACCCTCTACGCTTAGAGCGCCCAGATGGCTCTCTGCATCGATACCTAGCGCCAAACCACTAGTTACGGTAAAACCTGCTTTAGCAAAAGCTTTCGCAAACAATAACGCATTGTGGTTTCCCTGCTGTGAACTTCTTCGGCTGCCAACCATAGCGAGTTGCGGCGTGTTAATTAGACGAATATCGCCGCGATAATAAATAATTGGAGGTGGATCATAAATTTGCTTGAGCAAAGCAGGGTAAGCTTGTTGATTTAGACTTAAAATACCGATGTTTTTATCAACACAATACTGCCACTGCTGGGCCAACATACATTTTGAAGTAAACACTTGCTGTAAGCTTAGCTGTATTTTTTCTAACTCTAGTCGATGGGTAGAGGTAAGGCTAAATTGCTGTATTTGCTCGAGTGATAAAGAAAATATGTCATTGAGTGAATCAACAAATAAAAATAATTCGCGTAGTTGTTTTTCGGTTAATGTTGATTGGTGTAAGGCTAAGGCGATTAAGCCATCAGGGAATACGGGGACATTCTGCATAGTTCATCCTTAAACATTGCGTGATGTGTAAACTTGATTTTTGTAAAGCGAATTATAGTTTGTTAAAAAATGACCAAAAAAACCACAACAGAACTGTTGCGGTTTTTACATGATTATGGGTTTTTTATTTTATCGGTAACTGATAAAACTTGTGTCGCTTTCAACACCAAGGCGTAGCTAACTTTCTCAAAGGTTCTAAATACCATTAACAAACCCGCTCGGGAATCAGGCACTTTAACAACATCTTTGGCAACCACATCTCTAACTAATTCACCTTGACGGTAAATAGCCATGATTTGGCCCACCTCAACATTCTCTCTGGTGCCCTTGTTGATAACAACCACATCCATTAAACCAATTTGAGAGACACCGCCTTCAACTGCAATAATATAACCATTGATGTCGCCGTTGGGCGCACTAGGATGGAAGCTAGCAAATAAGTCTCTATCTTCATCGGGTAACAAACGATCGCCGCGGCGGACCTCTTCAGAGGTTGCGTTTAGCGCGAGAGTCGCCACGCTTTTTTCTTGCTCAATCAACTTTGCGCCAGCAATTGAAAGCGCCTGGACACCTAAAAGTTCACCACTATCTGGGTCAACAAACGCTTCACCTTTACGGAAAACCCCATAAGCAACTTGTTTTTCATCAAAGTCACCGCGAGCATATAACTCATCACCGGCACCCGAAATAATGTGGCCCGCTTTGCCCGCTAAAATATGAGGCGCTTGCTCTAACTCGCCCGACGCTAAAACACGGCTATTTGATAAGAAAGGCGCTACCGCATTCATTGGAATGGCGGGAATAGCTTTGGCTAATTCAGAAATCCGAACAGACGGAGAAAGTTTAACGTCGCGCCCGCGCTTGACAACTAACCTAGGTTGACCATTAATCCATACCAAATTTAGCTCATCTCCTGGATAGATAAGGTGTGGGTTATCCAGCTGTGGGTTAACATGCCAAATTTTGGGCCACAACCATGGGTCGCGCAAAAACATGCCCGAAATAGCCCAAAGGGTATCGCCTTTTTTAACAACATACGTTTGTGGATGATCTGCTTTCAACGCCAGTGTATCACCTGCTGAGAAGCTAGGTACTGACACCAACGACAGAACCAACATTAGGATGCCACCCAATATCGATTTTTTCATAACCTTAATCCTTTCTGAAACATGCCTTTTAGTAACTTTCTACATCACATTGCGCGCCTAAGCGAGCAACTGATCCCCTAGCACTACGGGCATTTATTATTAGCAACCTGTATACTATAGCAGCTAAAACTTGATCAGTACGTCAAAAAGATACTAATCTTAAGTTGATTATTTGCTTGCTGATCATAATCTTAGCAGCTGTTTTTACTTAGTTACTAGAAGTTTGTCACAAACTACAATGACCATATTAAATATTCTCGAATATCCAGACTCAAAACTGCGCACCATCGCCAAACCTGTCACGCAGGTTAACGGTGCGATCAAACAAATCATCGCCGATATGTTTGAGACCATGTATGCCGCACCAGGTGTAGGCCTGGCAGCCACTCAAGTTGATTTCCACCAACGCATTTTGGTTATTGATGTCAGCGAAGAGCAAAACCAGCCTATGGTGTTTATCAATCCTGAGATTATCGTGCTAGACGACCATCTGTTTGACTATGATGAAGGATGTTTATCAGTACCTGGGTTTTATGAAATGGTTACCCGCCCTGAGCACATCCGAGTCAAAGCTTTAGATAAAGAGGGTAAGCCCTTTGAGCTTGAACCCGATGGATTACTAGCCGTTTGCATACAACATGAAATTGACCACTTAGACGGCAAACTATTTGTTGACTATATTTCAACGCTCAAACGTAATCGTATTCGTAAGAAGCTGGAAAAAGAGCACAAGAAAAATACTTAAGCCTTTGTTTTAATACGTGTTATTTTGATTACGTTAAAGGAGCCGCCCGGCTCCTTTAACGGTTTATAGAGTACCTAAATAAGAGCATATAAAGATCACCATGAGCAGACGCCTTAGACTAGTTTTTGCCGGCACACCAGATTTTGCTGCCAGCCATCTACAAGCACTATTAGATAACAGCCAGCACGATATTGTCGCTGTTTATAGCCAGCCCGACAGGCCCGCAGGTAGGGGAAAGAAGCTCAAACCCAGCCCGGTTAAGGCCTTAGCGCTTGAACACAATATCCCTGTTCACCAGCCCGTCAATTTCAAAAACCCCGAAGCCGTTGAAGCACTTGCTGAGCTCAACCCCGATTTATTGATTGTGGTGGCCTATGGGTTGCTCCTGCCTAAGTCTGTTTTAGTAACCCCCCGTTTGGGCTGTATTAATGTGCACGCTTCTTTGTTACCGCGCTGGCGTGGGGCCGCCCCCATTCAAAGAGCCATAGAGGCCGGCGACAAAGAAACCGGCGTCACTATTATGCAAATGGATGTGGGATTAGACACCGGCGACATGCTGCTTAAAGCCAGCTGCCCCATTACTGAGCAAGATACCGGCGGTAGCTTGCACGATAAACTCATCACCGTCGGCCAACCTGCCCTCATCACCGTGGTGAACCAACTGGCTGTTGGTGATTTTAATGCCGAGCAGCAAGACAACAGCCTAAGCAACTACGCCAGTAAAATGGATAAAGCCGATATGATCATCGACTGGCAACAAACCGCTGAGCAACTTGCCCTTAAGATTCGTGCCTTTAACCCTTTCCCCATTTGTTATACCAATCTCAATGGCGAGCGCTTAAAAATTTGGCAAGCCCATGTTGTCGATAGCACTGAAGCACCGCCGGGCTGCATAGTCCACAGTGATAAGAAATCTATAGTCATAGCCTGTGGCTCCCATAGCTTAGCCTTAGATAATATCCAACTACCGGGTGGCAAAGCACTAGACGTTGCTGCGGTGATGAATTCAAAAGCCGAGCTATTCACCATCGGCACCCAGCTCGGTGAGGCTTAAATTATGAACGCTTTATTAGAAGTATCAGGAGAAATACATGAGTAAAGGAGCCCCCTGCCGCGCCCAAGCTGCTCGCTGTTTAGCCGCCGTTGTTAATGGCGCTTCGCTCAATCAGAAAATTCCTGAGTTTGAGCAGCTGGTTGAAGAAAAAGATCGCGCCCTGTTTCGACAGCTTTGCTACGGCGTATTACGCTTGCAACCCAAATTACTAGGGCAAGCCAGTCAGCTATTGAAAAAGCCTTTCAAATCGAAAGATAACGATCTGTTAATGCTAATTCTATTGGGCATTTATCAGCTAAGTGAAACACGTATCCCCGACCACGCAGCGGTATCGGCTACCGTTGGCGCCAGTAAAAACTTAAAAAAGCTGTGGGCTAAAAATTTGGTGAATGGTGTATTACGACAGTGGCAACGCAACCAGGAGTCTCTCGAAAAAAATCTCACAGAAGCAGAGCAGCAAGCTCACCCAGAGTGGTTGCACCGAGTCATTAGCCAAGCGTGGCCAGAGCAGGCGAATGCTATTTTTAACGCCAACAACCAGCATCCCCCCATGACATTACGGGTCAACCAACAGCTCACTGATAGGAACGCCTATCTACAAGCCTTACAACAAGCAGACATTGAAGCTAAAGCCTGCAAGTTTTCACCACAGGGTATTCAGCTTAAGCAGGCGGTTAGTGTTAACGCGCTGCCCATGTTTAAACAAGGCCACGTGAGCGTGCAAGATGAAGCTCCGCAATTAGCCTCCAAACTATTACAACTGCAGCCACAGCACCGAGTGTTAGATACTTGCTGCGCTCCCGGTGGTAAGACCTGCCATATTTTAGAAACTGAACCACAGCTAGAAAATGTATTGGCCATTGATATTGACGAACAACGGCTGCAGCGGGTACATGATAATTTAGATCGCCTGCAACTCAATGCCGATGTGATGTGTTGTGATGCCTTGGCCGTTGATGATTGGTGGGACGGAAAACCCTTTGATCGTATTTTATTAGACGCGCCATGCTCAGCCACCGGCGTTATTCGCCGCAACCCCGATATAAAAATTCATCGCAGTGAACAAGATATTAAGCAGCTCGCTGATTTACAGTTAGCCTTCCTGAATGCGCTATGGCCAACACTCAAACCCGGTGGCTTTTTACTCTATGCTACTTGCTCTATTTTACCTCGCGAGAATGAACAGTTGGTTGCTCAGTTTTGCCAGCAACAAGACGATGTTGTACATATAGATATAGACGCAAACTGGGGGATAAAACGTCCTTATGGCAGGCAGCTATTACCACAAGAAGATGGCCATGACGGCTTTTACTATGCCTTATTACAAAAGCCCTAAACAGTCGATATTTTACCGTAGCAGCGAGTGTTAAATATTCACACAAAAGTCTCTAACACTTTGCTAAATTAAGGCATACAATTGCCGCTTTACGAACTACAGTTAATTGATGTCCACTGGGTAATTTCAGTTGCGCCACAACAACATAGAGTACGCTATCAACAATGAAAATCATTATTCTCGGTGCCGGGCAAGTGGGCGGCACACTGGCAGAGCATTTAACCGACGAAGATAACGATATTACGCTGATTGATATGGATGCCGAGCGTTTAAGTGCTCTACAAGATCGGTTAGATATAGGCGTTATCGTCGGCCAAGCCTCGCACCCTGATGTATTACACCGAGCCGGCGCTGATGATGCCGACATGTTAATTGCCGTGACCAATTCCGACGAAATCAACATGATCGCCTGCCAAGTCGCCTACTCGTTGTTCAGAACACCTAAAAAAATTGCTCGTATTCGTTCAACCGCTTATCACGACCACCCCGAGCTTTTTAATAACAAAACCATCCCCATCGATTTTATTATTAGCCCAGAGCTGTTGGTTACTCATTACATTCAGCGTTTAATCCAATATCCAGGCACCCTGCAAGTATTAGACTTTGCTAAAGGCAAGGTACAGTTAGTCGCCGTTAAGGCATACTCTAATGGGCCTCTAGTCAATAAAGAGCTGCAAGAAATTCGTCGCCACATGCCCCATATCGATACTCGCGTGGCAGCCATATTTCGTAAAGACCGCGCCATCAAACCAGAGGCAACCACGGTAATAGAGCAAGGTGACGAGGTTTTTTATATCGCGGCCAAAGAAAATATTTTACCGGTGCTCAGCGAGTTACGCAGAGTAGACCGAAACTATAAGCGTATTATGATCGCTGGCGGCGGGAATATTGGCGCACGCCTAGCTCAATCAATCGAGAATGATTATAAAGTTAAAGTCATAGAGCGTGATTACAAACGTTGCAGGCTATTATCAGAAACGCTTAATAAAGCCATCGTATTACATGGCAGCGCCTCTGATGACGATTTATTATCATCAGAAAGCATTGATGATATCGATATTTTTTGCGCCCTCACCAATGATGACGATGCTAATATCATGTCTTCATTGTTAGCCAAAAAAATGGGCGCCAAAAAAGTTATTACCCTCATCTCCAATACCGCCTATGTCGATTTAGTGCAAGGCGGCAAAATTGATATCGCTATTTCACCACAGCAAATTACCATGGGAAGTTTTTTAACCCATATTCGTCGTGGTGATATCTCAAATGTTCACTCACTGCGGCGCGGTGCCGCAGAAGCCATAGAGCTCATTGCCCACGGTGATGAGCGATCGTCTAAAGTAGTGGGGCGTCGTTTAGAGGAAATTGATCTTCCCGAGGGCGTCACGATTGGAGCCGTCGTGCGCAACGAAGAAGTATTAATTGCCCATCGTAATAGCGTGATAAAAACCGACGACCATGTCATTTTATTCTTAGTTGATAAAACAAAAATTAAACACGTTGAACGTTTGTTCCAAGTAGGCTTTAGCTTCTTCTAATGCATATCTTATTAATATTACGTATCTTAGGCATCTTGTTGATGCTTTTTAGCTTAACCCAGCTCAGCCCGTTATTGGTCAGTTTTTGGTATGACGACGGTGCGCATGTCGGTTTTATTTGGGCATTTTTATTAACCTTTGGTTCTGGCTTATTTATGTGGCTGCCGGTTAAATCTAAAAGAGGGGAGCTACGTACCCGCGATGGTTTTTTAATTACCGCCTTGTTCTGGACGGTACTGGGTTTATTCGGATCATTGCCCTTTATGCTTAACAGCAATACCGACCTGGTAGTTAGCGAAGCTGTGTTTGAATCGGTTTCTGGTTTAACCACCACCGGTGCTACCGTGATGACTCACTTAGATGAATTACCTCGCTCCATTTTATTTTATCGTCAGCAACTTCAATGGTTTGGCGGTATCGGTATTATTGTCATCGCCGTTGCCATACTCCCCATGTTAGGTATTGGTGGCATGCAGCTCTACCGGGCCGAGACACCAGGCCCGGTTAAAGACAACAAACTAACCCCCCGTATTACCGAAACCGCTAAAGCGCTGTTTTTTGTTTACGTGATGTTAACCATTAGTTGCGCCTTGAGCTATTGGTTGGCCGGCATGTCGAGCTTTGATGCTATTTGTCACGCTTTCTCTACCGTCGCAATCGGTGGTTTCTCAACTCATGACGATAGCATCGGCTATTTTGACAGCCCAGCTATTATGCTGATCTGTAGCGTCTATATGCTTATTGCCGGCATTAACTTTGCTCTACACTTTTATGCTTGGCGATTTCGCAGCATCATGCATTATTTTAGAGATTCAGAAACTAAATTTTATGGCAGTATTTTATTTTTTAGTAGCTTGTTAGTGGTTTTCTTTTTGTATTACCACGAAGAATACGATATTAGCGATTCGGTGATGCACGGTGTTTTCCAAACAATTTCTATTGCGACAACGACCGGTTTCACCACTGATAAGTTTTCTTCATGGCCGAGCTTTATCCCTTTCTTCTTAATTATGTTGTCGTTTATTGGCGGCTGTGCGGGATCAACTGGTGGCGGAATGAAAGCTATTAGAGTGATGTTAATCGCCAAGCAAGGAATACGGGAATTACACCAGCTCATACACCCAAATGCGGTTATACCTCTTAAAGTCGGTCGGCGTCGGGTAGAAGCCAAAGTCATCAGCGCTGTTTGGAGTTTTTTTGCCGTTTATGTCTTTGCCTTTATCAGCATCATGTTAGCGTTAATGATGTGCGGCATGGATCAAACCACCGCTTACTCATCCGTTGTTGCCACACTTAATAATCTAGGCCCTGGATTAGGCGATGCGGCTGCTAATTTCAGCTATTCATCTGAAGAAGAGCAGTGGATACTGAGCTTTGCCATGTTACTCGGCCGCTTAGAAGTGTTTACTTTACTGGTTTTATTAACCCCCGCATTTTGGCGGCAATAATTGATAGCGTATATTTAATAGCTGATTATAAATAAGCAGGTTGTCATAGATGAGCACGAATAAATGGGATGCAATCTATCACGATAAATCAGAGCCCGGTTCCGCCTGCTGGCTATTAGAAAACGCCTCTCATTTATTACCCTCAAATATTAGTGACGATCGATTAAAGAGCTTAGATCTCGCCTGCGGCTTAGGCGCTAATGCCTCACACTTAGCAGGGTTAGGCTTTGATATTTTTGCCTGGGACAGTTCAGCCATTGCATTACAAAAAGTTCAGCACTTTGCCACTTGCCGGCAGCTCTCTATCACAACAGCGTTACGTGATATTGAAGGCAGGCCACCGGCTGAAAATATTTTTGATGTGATCGTCGTGAGCCAGTATTTGCATCGCCCAATCTGTAAACACATAACGGCGGCCTTAAAACCTAATGGCCTATTATTTTATCAAACCTTTCATGAAAATAAGCTATCCACCACAGGTCCAAGTAACCCTAAGTTTTTATTACAAAACCAAGAGTTACTTAAATTGTTTTCAGATTTAAAGGTGCTTTTTTATCGAGAGGATGGCCGGCAAGGTCATGTCGATAAAGGCTTAAGAGATATGGCATATCTTATCGCGCAAACGTGCGGCTGACGAGAGATGTAAAGAGACGATTAGCCTTCGAATACTCAGTGTTTATCTTCTAACCAAACTTCTTGACTCCACTCCCAAATATTATCCCAGGTATCATCCGATAGGCTGCCATTTTCCCAATACTGCACTAAACTTTCTTCACTAATACAATAATAACCATCACCACTCTCACAAATCGGTAACAACTCTCTCGATAAACCTCTTGCCCACGCGATTGCAGCAACCTCCGGTAAATAGGTATGCGATTGCGGGTCGGCAACGGTAACGGGTTGTAAGCTGCCATAGACAACATCGCTAACCGTCAGTAAGAACTCTCTGAAGTCAGCGCCTAGTGCAATCAATAGCTGCTCTTCTATTTCGATCAATAATTCTTCTTCTGGTAATTCTAAAGGCATGGGAACCGGTTCATTGACCGCTCTTAATGCATCTATAAACTCATCCACTGTACATCTCCGCTAATTAATGTGGCCATTTTACAAGAATAGTCTACTCTAAAAGTGGTTATTCAATTAAGTCATTATTAATGAATGCACTCATTATCGACTCATCGAACTCTTATAGACAGTTGCTTTCTAAGCTTCTGGAAAACTATAATTTCGACCCCATCGCTGTAGGCACAATACAAGAAGCCACTCAGGCTATCGCTCAAAACCCCTTTGAGATTGTTTGTATCGCGATGAAGCTCGCTGATGGCGACAGCTTAGCCTTTTGTAAGCAATTGCGCCAACATGATGTCTGCCAACACATCCCCATTTTTATGCTCACAGGCTCTAAAAATACCGAGTCTAACCAACTCGCTTTAGAAGCTGGCGTTACCGAGATTTTTCGAAAACAAGATTTTGTGAGTTTTCAGAGCTATTTAGAAGGTGTTGTTGATCGCTTATCCAATCAAACATCAAATAATGGCCATATTTTATATATAGAAGACAGTGCGAGTACCGCTTTTTTAGTTAGCGCTACGTTAGAAGATCATGGCTATCAAGTTGATCACTACTTATCTGCTGAAGAAGGAATCCATGCGTTTAATAATAACTATTACGATTTACTGCTTACCGATGTGGTATTAGCCGACTTAAGTGGCTTAACCGTCGTAAGAGCGGTGCGTGATTCTTCATCAGAAGAGAAGCAAGCCATGCCTATTATTGCCATCAGCAGCTTTAATGACAACGCCCGTAAATTAGAACTATTTTCTGTCGGCATCAATGATTATCTAAACAAGCCAGTGATGAATGAAGAGCTGCTTGCCAGAATTGGCAACCTTATTAAGAATCGCCAACTTTTAGAGTCACTCAATAAAAAACAACAACAGTTGGAGCGCCTTGCGTTAACGGATCAACTCACTAGCTTATATAATCGCCATTACTTAATGGATATTGTGCCTAAGCGAATTAAACAGGCACAAAGGCAAGGTTATACCTTAAGCTTTATTGTTGTAGACATTGATTTCTTCAAAGCCATTAATGATAACCATGGTCATGCTATGGGTGATGAAGTGTTGCAAGCTGTCGCCAAGCAACTGGCTGGTGGCATACGCTGGGAAGATATCGCCGCCCGTTATGGCGGTGAGGAGTTTGTTATTTTACTCGATCACTGCGATCGAGAAGGCGCGATGAAAATAGCGGAAGATTTACGTAAAAGTATTGAGACGTTACAACCCTGTGGATTGACCATAACCGCCAGTTTTGGGATTACTACTTTAACCTCAACTGAAAGCGACTTTTCGACCCTCTTTTCTAAAGCTGATGAAGCCGTGTACCAAGCTAAAGAAGAGGGCAGAAACCGCGTAGTCTTTAAAGCTTGAACGTTTTTAACGACGCAGTTCTCGTTTTATTCTACGGTTACTGACTTTGCAAGGTTTCTAGGTTGGTCTACATCGGTGCCTTTTAACACAGCCACATGATAAGACAATAATTGTAATGGAATGGTGTACATTATCGGTGCAATCAACTCAGGCACATGCGGTACTTTAATCACGGTAATACCGTCACCACTATTAAAACCTGAATCATGATCGGCAAATACAAACAACTGGCCACCTCTAGCCTGTACCTCTTCTAAATTAGATTTTAGCTTCTCTAACAACTCATCATTAGGAGCCACTGCCACAATGGGCATTTCACTATCAACAAGCGCTAATGGCCCGTGTTTTAATTCACCAGCGGGGTAACTCTCAGCATGAATATAGGAGATCTCTTTAAGTTTTAATGCCCCTTCCATCGCCACTGGCCATTGAATACCTCGACCCAAAAATAGGGCATGATTCTTATCAGCAAAGGCTTCAGACATTTTTTGAATCGGCTTGTCTAACGTTAACGCCTGCTCCAACAAGCTCGGTAATTGATGTAGGGTGCTGATCATATCAGCTTCTGTTTTTTCATCCAGCCCGTGGCGTCTACCTAAGGCAATCGTTAATAATACCAAGGCTACTAGCTGTGTGGTGAATGCTTTAGTCGATGCTACACCAACTTCTGGACCCGCTTCTGTCATTAACGCTAAGTCTGATTCTCTAACTAATGAGCTTTGTGCAACATTGCAGATAGTCATCGTCGCAGCGTAACCTAACGTTTTGGCTAACCGTAACGCCGCTAACGTGTCAGCGGTTTCACCTGACTGCGAAATCGTCACAATTAAGGTATCAGGTTGAACCACAAACTTTCTGTACCGGAACTCACTCGCGACTTCAACACGACAAGGCACGCCCGCAATACCTTCAATTAAATATTTAGCGACCATCCCTGAATGATAACTGGTGCCGCAGGCGATAATTTGTACCGCTTTCGTTTTATCAAAGATACTTGTCGCTTCAGCGCCAAAGGCTTGCTCTAATAACTTATCACTACTGATTCTGCCTCTCAGTGTGTCTTTAATCACCTCAGGCTGCTCGTAAATTTCTTTGAGCATATAGTGGCGATACTTTCCTTTTTCAGCAGTTTTGGTTTTATCCGTCAGTTGAGTGATTTCACGATTAACTTGCTCACCGCTAGCATCGTAAACCGTGTAATTATCAGGCGTCAATTCCGCAAAATCGCCTTCTTCTAAATAAATAAATCTGTCTGTCACCTGACGTAATGCAAGTTGATCCGAAGCCAAGAAGTTTTCACCAATACCCAGTCCCAAAACAATGGGGCTGCCGCTACGAGCACAAACTATTTTTTCAGGTTCGTTTTTATGAATCACCGCTAAGCCAAACGCGCCTTCCAGTTTTGTTACCGCCTGCTTCACAGCAGTAAACAAATCAGCATCACCCACTTTCATAATAGAATGAATTAAATGAACGATGGTTTCAGTATCGGTTTGTGATAAAAATGAATAACCCTGCTCGCTTAGCTCTTTACGTAATTGTTGATGATTTTCAATAATGCCGTTATGAACCAGTGCTATTTCATTATTTGATAGATGAGGGTGTGCGTTTTCTTCGGATGGTTTGCCATGTGTTGCCCAACGAGTATGCGCAATACCTAAGCCACCCGCAAGAGGTGCAGATTTTACTGCTTCATCTAACATCGCCACTTTGCCTAAGCGTTTGTGGCAGCCCATCTCACCTTGATGGTTTAAAATTGCAACACCTGCCGAATCATAGCCACGGTATTCTAAGCGCTTTAATCCTTCGACTAAAATCGCTGAAACTTCACGTCGCGCTGCTGCGCCCACTATTCCACACATAGTTTATCCAAAAATTGTTATGCTAATATTCGATTTAACCGTTATTTATTGTTTCTTCTTTGGCCGTGACCAATTATCGATCTGACGCTGCTTGCCTCTAGCAACGGCTAATGCTTCATCGGCAACATCAGCCGTAACCGTTGAGCCTGCTGCTACCGTGGCTTTTTTTCCGATATTTACAGGGGCAACTAACGCACTGTTTGAACCGATAAAAGCACCATCACCGATATTGGTTTGAAACTTATTTGCACCATCATAATTACAGGTGATAGTGCCTGCACCAATGTTGGCTTCTATACCAATGGTACAGTCACCTATATAGCTTAGATGATTAACTTTACTGCCTTCGCCAATATACGCTTTTTTAGTTTCGACAAAGTTACCAATTTTAGCTTTATTGGCAAGCACTGTACCCGGTCTAATTCTGGCAAAGGGCCCAATATCGCAGCTTTCACCAATCGTGGCTTGTTCAATGACCGAGTTTGCTTTAATCACCGTGTTGGCTGCAATACTGGAATCTTCAATCACACAGTTTGGTCCAATCATCACGTTTTCACCAATGACGACCGTACCAATAAAAATACAATTAATATCAATAGTAATGTCATTGGCAATCGTCATTTTACCGCGTACATCTATACGATTTGGGTCGGCGAGGCTTGCACCTTCGGCCATTAAACGGGCCGCTTGTTGCTGTTGGTAATGCCGCTCTAACCCAGCTACTTGGGCTCTGTCGTTGGCGCCTTGAACTTCCCATTCGTTTTCAGGTTGTTCTGTTTGCACCCTCAGGCCATCGGCTACTGCCATGCTGATAATATCAGTTAAGTAATATTCACCTTGAGCATTTTCTGAAGATAGGGTGGGTAACCATTTTGCTAAGTGCTTGGCAGACACAGCCAGCATGCCGGTGTTCACCTCGGTAATGGCCAACTGCTCTGAACTTGCATCTTTTTGCTCAACAATCGCGGTTACTTGCTGTTGTTTATTTCTAACAATACGGCCATAACCTGTCGGGTTGTTCAAGTCTACCGTTAGCAGTGCCAAGGTTCTTTCATCAGCAGCTGCGGTTAACTTTTCTAAGGTCTCTTTTTTAACTAACGGAACATCGCCATAGGCGATAACAATAATATTGTTGCTATTCACTTGTGGCAGGGCTTGCGCTACTGCATGACCCGTACCCAGCTGCTGCTCTTGTAAAGCCCAGTTAATTTCCCCTGAAATTGTTTCTTTGACTATGTCGGCACCATGGCCAATCACGACGTGAATTTTTTCTGGCTGAATCTCTATTGCTGTCTCTATCACATGTGCAAGCATAGGTTTGTTTGCGATTTTATGTAATACCTTGGGTAAATTCGAACGCATACGGCTGCCTTTGCCCGCCGCTAATATCACAACTTCATGTGCCACTTTTATATCCCTCTTTTTCTATTATCTTAGGCTAATCGCAGCTCTTTCACAAAGCTTTCCCCACGAGTATTCTTTACCCCGATATTAACACGCCATACAACCTCTATGGATAATGAAAGTATCGTTTTGCATGCAATACAAAACGAGCTGTTCATCTTCAACATAAAAAAGGGCAGCCTAAGCCACCCTTTATTACGATTATTTGCAAACGTTCACCGTTAGCCCATCTTTTTACGTATTTGACGAATCGTACGTAATTGTGCAGAAGCAGCAGCGAGTTGTGAAGCCGCTTTACCATAATCAAAGTCACCGCTTTGATTAGCTATCGCATTTTCAGCTTCTTTTTGCGCATCTGCAGCAGCAGCTTCATCCAAGTCATTCGCACGTATTGCTGTATCGGCTAATACGCTAATAACACCCGGTTGAACTTCAAGAAAACCACCAGAAACGTAGTAAACCTCTTCTTCACCGTTTTGTTTTTTAATGCGAATGGGGCCTGGCTCCAGTGACGTTAGCAATGGCGCGTGGCCATAGCTAATACCTAAGTCACCCAAGGTGCCGGTTGCTACTAGCATTTCGACTAGTCCTGAAAAAATCTCTTCTTCAGCACTAACGATGTCGCAATGTACAGTCATAGCCATTCTTAAAACCTCTTATAAAGGACAGGGCAGGAGAGAGCTTAAGCTCTCTCTTACATGCTCTTCGCTTTTTCTAATACTTCGTCGATACCGCCACACATGTAGAACGCTTGCTCTGGAATGTGATCGTATTCACCGGCCAATAAACCTTTGAAGCTAGAAATTGTATCTTTCAATGTTACATACTTACCTGGAGAACCGGTAAATATTTCAGCAACGTGGAAAGGCTGAGATAAGAAACGCTCAATTTTACGAGCACGATTTACTGTTTGCTTATCTTCTTCAGACAATTCATCCATGCCAAGAATGGCGATGATGTCTTTCAGCTCTTTATAGCGCTGTAATACCGACTGAACACCACGTGCAACATCATAGTGATCTTGACCGATGATTAATGGATCAAGTTGACGTGAAGTTGAGTCTAGTGGGTCGATCGCAGGGTAAATACCTTTCGATGCGATGTCACGGCTCAATACGACCGTCGCGTCTAAGTGAGCAAAGGTTGTTGCAGGTGATGGATCAGTCAAATCATCAGCAGGTACGTATACCGCCTGGATTGACGTGATAGAACCTGTTTTAGTTGACGTAATACGCTCCTGCAACTCACCCATTTCTTGAGCTAATGTAGGCTGGTAACCAACCGCAGAAGGCATACGACCTAATAGTGCAGACACCTCAGTTCCCGCTAGGGTATAACGGTAGATGTTATCAACAAATAACAGTACGTCTTTACCCTCATCACGGAATTTTTCAGCCATGGTTAAGCCAGTTAGGGCAACTCGTAAACGGTTTCCTGGGGGCTCATTCATTTGGCCGTAAACCATCGCTACTTTTGATTCGCTAAAATTCTCAACGTTTACAACGCCAGACTCCTGCATTTCATAATAGAAATCGTTACCTTCACGAGTACGCTCACCAACACCTGCGAATACAGATAAACCACTGTGCTCTAAAGCGATGTTGTTAATTAACTCCATCATGTTTACGGTTTTACCAACACCAGCACCACCAAATAAACCAACTTTACCACCCTTAGCGAATGGGCAAACCAAGTCGATTACTTTGATACCCGTTTCGAGTAATTCGTCAGATGCAGATAACTCATCGTAAGCAGGCGCTTTACGGTGAATAGAGGCACGCTCTTTTTCACCAATAGGGCCACACTCATCAATGGGGTTACCTAAAACGTCCATGATACGGCCTAGAGTTTCAGTACCTACCGGTACAGAAATTGGCTTGTTAGTGTTATCAACTGAAAGACCACGGCTTACACCTTCTGAAGAACCCATTGCAATCGTGCGAACAACACCGTCGCCTAATTGCTGCTGAACTTCTAGAGTTAAACCTTTTTCTGTGACCATCAGTGCGTCGTAAACACGTGGTACTGCATCGCGTGGGAATTCCACATCGATTACCGCGCCGATTATTTGTACGATACGTCCGCTACTCATTTCCGGATCCTCTACCAATATTTTAAAATTTAAAAATCTTTTATTTTGCTGATCGTCTTTCTAAGCGTTGTTACGCTTAGGCAATCGCTGCAGCACCACTTACAATTTCTGATAGCTCTTGAGTTATCGCTGCCTGACGTGCTTTGTTATAAACTAACTGCAAGTCATCAATTAACTCACCCGCATTATCGGTGGCACTTCTCATTGCCAACATACGAGAAGCTTGCTCACAAGCACCATTTTCTACGACTGCTTGATAAACCTGCGATTCAACATAGCGAATCAATAAGCCATCAAGTAATTCTTGTGCATCGGGTTCGTAGAGATAATCCCAGTGATGCTTTAATTCTACGTTTTCTTCAGCTTCCAACGGTAGTAACTGCTCAACTTGTGGATTCTGAGTCATGGTGTTGATAAATTCGTTGCCTACTAAGTAGAGTCTGTCAATTTTACCCTCTGCATAAGCATCTAACATAACTTTAACGCCTCCGATCAGGTCTGAGACAATTGGTGCCTCACCTAAATCACGGATTGCAGCAACTACGTTACCACCATAGCTATTAAAGAATGCGGCTGCTTTAGCGCCCACCAAACACAAATCGACTTCAACGTCTTGATCGGCGTATTTTTTCATGGATCGCATAGCTGTTTTAAACAAGTTAATGTTTAAGCCACCACATAAACCCCGGTCTGTTGATACCACCACAAAGCCAACGCGTTTTATTTCACGCTGTACCATATACATGTGCTTGTATTCAGGGTTTGCGTTAGCAATATGACCAACGACCGAACGAATACGCTGTGCATAAGGCTTGCCCACATTCATGCGCTCTTGAGCCTTACGCATTTTACTGGCCGCAACCATTTGCATTGCGTTAGTAATTTTTTGCGTACTTGTGATACTCGATATTTGAGTACGTATTTCTTTTCCGCTTGCCATAATCTTCTTCCTAAAAAGGGATTAGAGATTTTTCTCTTATCCCTATCGGGATTTAGTTCTTGAGTGGGTCAGCGTTTAAAGCCTATCCCTCTTACTATTTTATTAGGGCTAGAGTCTAAACTCTGACCCCATCAAAATTAGTAAGTTTGCGTCGCTTTAAACTTCTCGATGGCTTCTTTGAATTTAGCTTCAAGATCTTTGTTCCAATCGCCGCTATCAACAATTGTTTTCATCGTATCAGCGTATTCTGCTGCCATGAAAGAAAGTAAAGCTGCTTCAAAATCGCCTATTTTAGCGACTTCAACATCGTTTAAGTGACCTTCATTTGCGCAGTAAACCATCAAGCCCATTTGAGCAATATTTTGTGGCTCATATTGTTTTTGCTTCATTAATTCAGTTACACGCTCACCGTGATCAAGCTGTGCTTTTGTAGCATCATCAAGGTCAGATGCAAACTGAGAGAAGGCCGCCAATTCGCGGTATTGAGCCAATGCAGTACGAATACCACCCGACAACTTCTTAATGATTTTAGTTTGCGCAGAACCACCAACACGCGATACAGAAATACCGGCATCCATTGCTGGGCGGTTACCACTGTTAAACATATCAGCTTCTAAGAAAATCTGGCCATCGGTAATCGAAATTACGTTAGTTGGTACAAATGCAGATACGTCACCCGCTTGAGTTTCGATTAAAGGCAGTGCCGTTAACGAGCCGGTTTTACCTTTCACTTCACCTTTGGTGAACTTTTCTACGTATTTAGCGTTTACACGAGATGCACGCTCTAATAGACGAGAGTGCAAATAGAAAACATCCCCTGGGTAGGCTTCACGGCCTGGTGGGCGACGTAAAAGTAATGAAATTTGACGGTATGCCCACGCTTGCTTGGTTAAATCATCATAGATGATCAAAGCATCTTCACCGCGATCACGGTAATATTCACCCATGGTACAACCGGCAAAGGGTGCTAGGTATTGCATAGCCGCAGGGTCTGAAGCAGTCGCTGCAACGATGATGGTATTTTCCATCGCGCCGTGCTCTTCTAACTTACGAACTACTGCTGCAATTGAAGAAGCCTTTTGGCCAATCGCAACATAAATACATTTAATACCCGAATCTTTTTGGTTAATGATGGCATCAACAGCAATCGCTGTTTTACCAATCTGACGGTCACCGATGATTAACTCACGCTGACCACGACCGATGGGCACCATGGTATCAACCGCTTTCAAGCCAATTTGTACTGGCTGATCAACTGACTGGCGATCGATTACACCCGGTGCAATTTTTTCTAATAAATCCGTTATTTTATTGCCGATAGGGCCTTTGCCATCAATAGGGCTACCCAAAGCATCTACAACACGGCCTTCAAGTTCTGGCCCAACCGGAACTTCTAATACACGGCCAGTACACTTACAGGTTTGGCCTTCAGCGATAGATTGGTATTCACCAAGTACAACTGCACCCACTGAGTCACGTTCAAGGTTAAGCGCCATACCATAAACACCACCTTCAAACTCAATCATCTCACCAAACATAACATTGGTTAGACCGTGGATACGAATGATACCGTCAGTTACAGAAACAACGGTGCCTTCGTTTTGGGCTTCACTAGTCACATCAAGTTGATCAATGCGGCCTTTGATAATTTCGCTAATCTCAGATGGATTCAGCTGTTGCATGTTCTCTTCCTCAATCCCACTGTTTAGGGATATCTGTCCAGGAGTGCTAGTTAGTTGCTAATAAATAAATAATCAGTAACGTAAACTAAAACTTATTAAGCTTTCATGGCTTCGCCAAGTTTAGCTAAGCGGCCTCGTACGCTACCATCAATTACGACATCAGCAGCGCGAATAACAACACCACCTAATAAGTCTTTATTGATCGTTGTTTGTACTTTTACTTCGCGCTTTAGCTTGCTCGATAAAGCTTTAGCTAATTGATCTTGAATATCTGCATCCAGCTCGAAAGCAGTAGCGATTTCAACATCAACACTTTTTTCACGGTTTGCTTTAAAACCTTCATACAGTGCTGAAATTTCAGCTAACAAGGCTAAACGCTTGTTATCTGCTAACACTCTAATAAAGTTTTTCGCTTTACCATTTAACGCATCACCACAAACATCAATAAACGTTTGAGCTTGTTGATCAGTCGTTAATGAAGGTGAAGTTAACACCTTCGTAATATTTTCTGCTTGGGCAACAGCCGCTGCAGTCGCTAACTGTGTTGACCACTCGGCCAATTCGTTAACGCTATCTGCAAATTCAAATGCTGCTTTTGCATAGGGTCGAGCCAGGGTGCTTAATTCAGCCATAATAACCTCGTCTACACCGTGTTTTTAAAGACCCGCAGCTAGTTTTTCAACTAGTGCTTTATGTTGTGCTTCATCGATAGAAGACTCGAGAACCTTTTCGGCACCCGCCATCACTAAACCAGCAACTTGCGTACGCAACTGCTCTTTAGCACGGTTAGCTTCTTGCTCAATTTCAGCTTGGGCTGCAACCTTCAAACGATCGCCTTCTTCGATAGCCTTTTCTTTGGCTTCTTCAACAATTTGTGAAGCACGCTTATTACCAGCATCAACGATGCCCGCCGCTTCTTCTTTTGCTTTACGAAGATATTGAGTCGCTTTTTCTTGTGCTAGTTCTAAATCTCTACCAGCACGATCAGCAGCTTCTAGGCCATCAGCAATTTGCGCTTCGCGCTCATCCATAGCATTACGGATAGCAGACCAAACGTAGGCTTTACAGAACCAAACAAACACTAGGAATGTAATGGACTGGCCAATTAAAGTCAGATTAATGTTCACGCCGACACCTCAGCTTTTATGCATTTAAGTTAAGAGTTAATAAACGTTTCTAACTTATGCAGCCATTGTTGGAACAAGAACGAACAATACGTACATGCCAATACCAACACCAATCATTGGAACCGCATCCAATAAACCAGCGATAAGGAACATTTTACCTTGTAGCATAGGAGCCATTTCTGGTTGACGAGCTGAACCTTCAAGCAACTTTCCACCTAAAAGACCAAAACCGATAGCAGTACCAGCAGCACCTAAACCAATTAAAAGAGCTACAGCAATTAATGCAAGACCCATTATTTTTCTCCAAACGTATTTAAAAGTAAAAGTAAAATCTAAAAAACTATTTTTTAATGTTCTTCGTCAACATCGTGCGCCATCGCCATATAAACGATAGTTAACACCATAAAGACAAAAGCTTGTAATGCGATAACCAATATATGGAAGATCGCCCAACCCAATTGCAATACACCCGCTAGTGCGCCCAAGAACAAACCGGCACCAAACATGGCAGCAATAAGAATAAATATCATTTCACCCGCGTATAAGTTACCGAACAATCGCAAACCTAATGAAATAGGCTTAGCAATCATAGAAACCGATTCTAGGATTAAATTGACTGGAATTAAGAAAACATTCACATACCACTTTGGCGCATGGAAAGGGTGGAGTGTTAACTCTTTCACGAAGCCCATAAAACCTTTTTGCTGGATGGTGAAGAATATCATTAAGGCAAATACGGTAAAGGCCATACCCAAAGTAACGTTGGGGTCTGTACTCGGCACAACTTTAAAGAAGAAGTGTGGGTCGCCCGTAAGCTGCATCACTAATGATGGAATCCAGTCTACCGGGATTAAATCCATCAAGTTCATGAAGAATATCCAAATAAAAATAGTAAGTGCGAGTGGCGCAACCAAGGCATTTTTATAATGGAAGGTATCTTTTACGGTGCTATCGATGAACTCGATAATCATTTCAACAAAGTTCTGTAAGCCTTTTGGTACACCTGAGTGCATACCCCTGGCTACTTTAGCAAAAACAAACGAGAAAATTAAACCTAATACGATAGACCAAAACATTGAGTCAACATGAACGGCCATAAAGCCCATTGAATCAATCTCGGCATTGCTGTGCGCAAGCGTCCAAGTACCTTCTGTTAAGGTTTCTGTGGTGCCATCAGTGTGAACACGCTCAACATCTTGCGTCAATTTACCATAGGTCATATTGGTAAGATGATGCTTGATATAACTTTCAGTGGTTAGGGTATCGCCTGCCATGAATATCTCTCGAAAACCTTAATTGATACTTATTTTGATGACTACTCTTAAGAAGGAGCCAAAAAAAATTACTTAGTTATTTGCCACGCCAACATCCAAGTCACCGCCATAAAAAATATATACGCCGCAAATACGGCGACCGCATCAATCGGCCTCACTACCGCAAAACTCACCGCAAACAAAACCGTGGTGAGTATAAACTTGCCAGCTTCTCCCCTGTAAAACGACTGTGCAACCTGTTGCGCAGCTCGTGCCCCCGCATAGCGAAATGCATAGTAGGTAAAATATGCATTCGGCGTTATAAAAATTCCTGCGCCTATCCCTATACTCATTAGAGTTAATTGACTGGCGGAAAGAACCCACGCCGAGGCAATAATCACTAATAAGATAAGGAATTGGATGATAAACATCATCATCAGTTTTGGCTTTTTCAACTTGGCTAACGGAGCAGTGGGGGTTTTCAACTGCTTTCACCTTGTTAATTCTATTTACTTTTTAACCAAAACTCTTCGATGGCCCCCATTTATGGCCCAACAAAGCGGTGCGCATTATAGGTAGTTTATTCAAGTGATTCAACCATCTAATTGGTGTGGCAATTACAGCAGCTCACAACCGATAGTGAACTATTACATTATATCGGCTGTATTTTCACCATAAATACCATATATAGATTTTTATTTAAATAAAAATACCTTATATAGTATTGATAATTATTTTATATGGCTAAGGATTCCATCTAACTCATCGAGGCTATTGTATTTCAACACCAGCTTGCCTTTACCTTTAGCGCCATGAAGCAACGATACAGGTACCCCTATCTTTTCTGAAAGCTGAGTTTCAAGTTTTTCGATATCACCATCAACCGTTTGTTTGGCGGATTTGGCTGTAGGCTTGCGGTCTTCATCCAGTAATTTACGGACTAAAGCCTCGGTTTCTCTTACCGATAAGCTTTTGCTCACCACGGTAGTCGCTGCTAAAGATTGCTGATCCAGCGGCAAGCCTAATAGTGTTTTGGCGTGACCTAACTCTATGTCGCCATGTTCCAACATACGTTGCACATCTTCGCGCAAATTCATCAATCGTAGAAGGTTGGCAATCGTACTGCGGGATTTACCCACCGCATTAGCCACTTCTTGTTGCGATAATTCAAATTCTTGCTGTAAGCGATAGAGGGCAATCGCCTCCTCCATAGCGTTGAGGTTTTCGCGCTGAATATTTTCAATCAACGACATCGCGATGGCGGCCTCGTCAGGCACATCTCTAATGAGAGCAGGGATATTATCTAAACCCGCCAATTGTGTAGCGCGCCAGCGACGTTCACCGGCAATAATCTCAAAACGTTGATCCGCTATAGGCCTTACTACAATGGGCTGCATTACACCTTGAACCTTGATGCTTGCTGCTAGCTCTTCCAAGGCTTCTGGATGCATATCTCGACGAGGTTGGTACTTACCTCGTTGAATGATATCGACAGGTAATTGTTTTAATAGGCCATCTTCACTAGCCACTGATTGCCCATCAACCTCAGCTAATTCGTCATTTTTAGCTGGCTGTGGTTTATTTTTATTAATTAATGAATTTAAACCGCGCCCTAAACCACGTTTTTTTGCCATTATCTATTACACCTAATTTGTTTTATCAGCTTATGGCTCAACGGTTTCAGCCGCTTTCTCTTTATCGCTTCGGCGTAGCATCTCACCGGCTAAGGCCAGGTATGCAACCGCACCTTTTGACTGTTTATCATAAAACAGTACCGGCATACCAAAACTCGGGGCTTCGGCTAATCGAATATTGCGCGGAATAGAGGTCCGATACACCTTATCACCAAAATATTCAGTTAATTGTTCAGAAACATCTTTGGTCAAGCTGTTGCGAGGGTCGTACATAGTACGCAACAAACCTTCAATTTTTAAATTGGGATTAACCGATTCTTGGATCTGATTAATGGTATCCATTAGAGCAGCCAAACCTTCCAGCGCGTAGTACTCGCACTGCATAGGAATAATCACTCCATCTGCAGCCGCCAAGGCATTAACGGTTAACATATTCAAAGAAGGAGGGCAGTCGATAATAATGTAATCGTAGGCAACTTTTTCTAACACCAGCGCATCGCGTAAACGGTACTCATTATTGTCTAAATCGAGTAATTCAACCTCAGCTGCCGTTACATCGGCATTGGAGGGCACTATATCGTAACCTGCATTTTCACCGTGTAAACTTACTTCAGCAACCGGCTTACCTTCGACTAATACATTGTACAGGCTGGATTCCACATCATTTTTATCAATGCCGCTACCCATGGTGGCATTACCCTGGGGATCCAAATCGATTAGCAGGACTTTCTTTTTAGTGGCTACTAATGATGCCGCCAAGTTAACGCAAGTGGTGGTTTTACCCACACCGCCTTTTTGATTGGTAACTGCTAGTATCTTTCCCAAAACCTGTTCCTGTTATTCTTAATCATTATTGTTAGTGGTGTATTCCGAGGTTCATTCAGGGCTGCTTGGACATAATAACTAAATGACGCTCACCGTCACTATTGGGTACATCCAATTTATGGCAGGCATCGACCTTATAAGTTTTTTCCAGCGGGCTCAACTCTTCTGAGGGATATATTCCCTTCATGGCATAAAAGTGGCCTTTATCCGCTAATAGCTGGCTGCTGCCTTTAACCATATCTTCTAGGGTGGCAAATGCTCTAGAAAGCACACCATCATACAGGGTTTCTGGCTGATATTTTTCAACCCTGCATTGATGAATCATCACATTAGCCAGTTTAAGCTCAGTTTTAACTTGAAACAAAAACCGGGTTTTTTTACCGTTACTGTCTAATAAATCAAATTGACATTGAGGAAATAAAATGGCTAAAACGATTCCCGGTAAACCACCACCCGTACCAACATCAATAAATCGTTTTTGCTGTTGGTCACTGGTATTTAATTCACCGATTCTTAAATAAGGTGCAACACTCATACTATCCACTAAATGCCGGTGAACCATTTCTAGTGGGTCACGCACGGAAGTGAGGTTATAGGCTTTATTCCATTTAATAAATAATTGATGATAAGCCAATAATAAATCAAATTTCTGCTGGCTTATCGTCAGCTTAAAATATTGAGCGGCCGATTGTAAAAATGATAAATACTGCTCTTGATGCTGTTGTTCTTGATGCTGTTGCATTAGGCGGTCTTTTGTTGATTGTTATCTGATTTTTTTCTTTTTTTACCCACTAACAAACCATGCTTTTTTAAAAATATTAACAACAAAGAAACAGCGGCTGGCGTAACGCCTGGAATACGCGATGCTCTCGCCAACGTTTCTGGCCTTGCTGCCATTAATTTTTGTTTCACTTCGTTAGATAAACCCGATATACCTTCGTAACAAAAATCTTCAGGTAATAAAGTATTTTCGTAACGACGTAACCGCTCAATATCTTCCGTTTGCCTGTCAATATATCCGGCATACTTCACTTGAATTTCAACTTGTTCAGCGACTTGCTCAGATGAAACAGCTTCACCTTTGATACTAGCGATATCGTTGTACACAATACCAGGGCGTTTTAATAAATCTAACAGCGAGTACTCGCGGGTAATCGGTTGCTCCACTAACTTATTAACTAAGTCTCCAGCTTCCGTTTTTGGTTGCACCCACGTTTTCGCTAAACGCTCCGTTTCTTTTTCTATCCCTTCTCTCTTTTTAGAAAAGTTATGCCATTGATCGTCAGCAATTAAACCCATTTCTCTGCCGATTTCGGTTAAGCGTAAATCAGCATTATCTTCTCTTAAAATTAAGCGATATTCAGCACGAGAGGTAAACATGCGATAAGGCTCCATGGTACCCATGGAAATTAAATCGTCTACCATCACGCCGATGTAAGCTTCGTCGCGGCGTGGGCACCAGATCTCTTTACCTTGTGCTTTTCTCGCCGCATTTAAGCCCGCTAACAAACCTTGCGCAGCAGCTTCTTCGTAACCCGTGGTGCCATTGATTTGGCCGGCAAAAAATAAACCGTTAATAAATTTAGTTTCTAAAGAATATTTTAAATCGCGTGGATCAAAAAAGTCGTACTCAATCGCATAACCTGGACGAGAAATATGAGCGCTCTCAAAACCTTTAATTGAGCGCACTAATGCCATCTGCACATCAAAAGGTAGGCTGGTTGAAATACCATTGGGATATAATTCGTGCGTGCGCAAACCTTCTGGCTCAATAAAAATTTGATGGCTATTTTTATCAGCGAAGCGATGAATTTTATCTTCAATGGATGGGCAGTAGCGCGGGCCAACACCTTCGATTACGCCCGTGTACATAGGTGAGCGATCTAAACCGTTGCGAATTATCTCGTGGGTTTGTTCATTGGTGTGAGTAATCCAACAACACACCTGCTCAGGATGTAAATCCAACGAGCCCCTAAACGACATAACCGGTTCGGGCTTATCACCCCATTGCGGCTCCAAACCGTCAAAATTAACGGTACGTGCATCGATACGGGGTGGAGTACCTGTTTTTAGACGCTCAACATTGAAAGGGAGTTCACGTAAACGATCGGCTAAAGCGATTGACGGTGGGTCTCCGGCACGGCCACCAGAGTGGTTTTCCATACCGATATGTATTTTTCCACCCAAAAAAGTACCTGAACACAACACAACCGACGAAGCAAAAAACTTGAGGCCCATTTGAGTGACAACGCCGGTAACCGTTTCGCCTTCAATAATCAAATCATCGACACTCTGTTGAAAAATACTCAGGTTTTCTTGGTTTTCAAGAATGTCACGTATCGCCGCCTTGTACAGCGCACGATCAGCCTGGGCTCTTGTCGCTCTTACGGCGGGGCCTTTGCGGGAATTGAGCACGCGAAATTGAATGCCACCGTGGTCAGTGGCAATTGCCATTGCGCCACCCAAAGCGTCAATCTCTTTCACCAGATGACTTTTGCCTATCCCGCCAATAGCGGGGTTACAGGACATTTGCCCCAGCGTTTCAATGTTGTGGGTTAACAACAGGGTTTTGGCCCCGGTGCGAGCAGCTGCCAAACAGGCTTCTGTGCCTGCATGGCCACCACCGATAACAATGACATCAAAATGATCTGGGTAATTCACACACAATCCTGAAAAAAAATACTTTAAAAAATTTACCGATGGTTTTCACCTCGGCTCGAAAGGGCGGCCATTATACGGCTATGTTCAAGACAAGCGCAAAGGCTAAGTGGTGTTTTTTTAAACAGTCAGTTTTAAAAGTTTATTATTTTAAAGATAAATAAAAGTTATATATCTTTATATATGATTATATCTATTATTGTTATTATATATGCTGAGCCTATTTTCTGTGTATAAGTAATTTAAACTGTTTAATATCAACTAGTTACAGCGATTATAAGGTCTGTATTTTTGTTGTAATAGAGCTTATTAAGCTCTTAACGAGCTGTGTATAAAAAGCCTAGTTATCCACAGGCAATAACTTATAGTCATAAAAGGCCTTTTTTATAAAAGTAATATGAAGGGGTTTTTCAACATTAATCCACTTAGTTATCCACATAAAAATAATGTAAATATTTTTTGTGAGCGATTACTGATTAAAGCTGTGAGTAAGTTGTATTTAACCCAGACTCAGCTCACAAAAAAAGCCCCGCTGTGAGTCACAAGGGGGCTTTAATTTTAGTGATGTTCAGTCATGTAAAATAGCGGCTTATTTACCGATACAGAAGCTAGAGAATATCTCGCCTAATAAGTCATCAGGGGTAAATTCACCGGTAATTTCATTGAGGGAGTTTTGGCAGAGTCTTAAATCCTCCGCTAATAATTCACCAGCACCGAGGTCGTTGAGCTGTTTTTGTCCCATCTTAAGGGCTTGTTGGGCTTTTTCTAGGGCATTAATATGACGCCTTCTAGCGGTAAACCCCCCTTCACCAGCACCGCTAAAACCCATACACCTCTTTAAATGCTGCCTTAATAGGTCTATGCCATCGCCGGTTTTGGCGGAGAGCTTTATCAAGGTTGAGTCCTGTTCTATCACTTGAGTAGAGATGTTATTCACGTCCGTTTTATTGTGGATAACGGTAATGTGAGTTAAATCCACAAACTCTTTAGCGGCGTCTGGCCAAAGCTTAAAGGGATCAGTTTCTTGGGTGTGAGTGCTATCGACAACCAGCAAAATTCGATCAGCTTTTCGTATTTCATCCCAAGCTCTACGTATACCTTCTTGTTCGACGATATCTGGGCTCTCTCTTAAACCGGCCGTATCGATGATATGAAGCGGCATACCATCGATCTGTATTTGCTCTCTGAGTACGTCTCTAGTGGTACCTTCTATCTCGGTAACAATGGCACTATCACGACCCGATAAGGCGTTTAAGAGGCTCGATTTACCGGCATTGGGTTTACCGGCAATCACAACCGTCATCCCTTCTTGAATCAGAGCGCCTTGCTTGGCTTGGTTAAAGACCTTATCGAGCTGAACCATGATGCTTGATAAATCATTGGCTACTTTGCCGTCACCGATAAAATCGATCTCTTCT
>JBNMPS010000011.1:0-33889 GCA_051277005.1 Pseudohongiellaceae bacterium | reverse complement strand
CTGCACAGACACATCAGGGATAGGGGTCTCAACATCATAAATAGCCTTCCAGTTACCACTCAGCTTTGATCGAATAATATGCCGCTGATCATCCTCATGATATTCCTCTCGTGCCAGTACCTTACCCTTATCACCCACAAACCAATCTATAGTATTACGGGTTCCTTTAGCATGTAACCGCCCCTTGCCCGTATTCAAATTAACTCGATAGAGATGGTAAGGCGCTTCTACGTCATAACCCCCGATATCATAAGCTGGCATATAAACGACTTCTCTGTCTTGATCCAAGCCAACTATACGGCCGAGGCCAGTTTGGGCAGGGTGGATGTTTTTTGAAAATCTTAATAGATTTGAAAACTTTTTTGTCTCAATGTTGTAGACCAGAGCACCAGTATTCTCACGACGGCCTTTATAACCCCATGTACGCATAGTATTAGAACCGCGCAGCAATACATGTTTATTGGTCAGAAAGTAGGTCGACCTTGCTTTAAATTGGGTGATATGTCCGTAATAAATAATTTTTCGGGTATCAACTTTTCTGATAACAAGCATATCATTGTCCTTACCCCGCTCAATATTTGTAAAATGCTCGCCATCGGGCGAAATCGCCAGCGAGCGATACAAGGGCAATTGACCATAATCATTAATATATTGGATGGCACTAGAAAAGGCGTTATTGGGCTGAATCACACAACATAGAACAATAAAACAGAGCGTACGGTAATAACAAAACATGATACATCCATAGGTAGGGGTGATAGCGACTTGAGTAGCCTTCCATTTAAAAACCCACACTAAACTAACACTTTTATTTTGTCAAAAATAAAGCTACGCAGGCATAAAATTGATGATGAATATGACCGTATAGTCTGTGCTGGCAGAATATTTCAACTATGAAATACATGTAATATGGTCAATTCTAGGAATAGTTTTTTACGCCCCCTTCTATTTATATTTCACAGAGACCCATACTTGATTTTTATACTTTATGTGGTAGTCTCCCCCACCTAAATTTTTGATATTAATCAGGGCAGAAACGTATGGCATGTAAGCCATTATTATTATCTTTTTATCTCTTAGCATTTTGTCCGTTAGCTTCTGCGGATAATTTCTACTCTGAATTAAGTGTACTTTATACCACAACAAAGTTTGATGGCTTGAGTTTTTCCCAAACCGCAGCTCAAGCAAGAGGAGGGATGTATATTTTACCTCAAATTGGTATAGAAATTTACGCATCTAAAGGTATTGATGACGACTCAAACGCAGGATTAACCACAGAGTTTGATTACAATACAGGCATAGATATTCGACTGGAAACCCCAGAACAAAAACGTGCAAAACTATTTGTAACTCTAGGGTATTCACAAACAGCAATATCAATGAGTAAGCAAGATAGCGACTTCCCAGGAAAAGAAACATTTAGAAGCCCTTCTGTAGGTATTGGCTACGAGGTTCGTGCAGGGCGCGATAATAATATTTCAATATTAGGTAAATACACATACTTCTACGATGATGATGAAATTCGCATTAGTGGCTTTAACTTAGGAGCAAAATATGAATTCTAATGCGATAGGCAATATTAGCAGGCATTGTATGGGTGTTTTTACAGTGTCTGTATTCTGCCTCCTCATACAAGGGTGCGAAGGAGATGCAACCCAATTTAATGAAACGACATTTGTGGCCAGTAATAAGATTGAATCTTTCGAAATAGAGGCAACTAATAATGTTATTGGAGCCGGTGAAATCCAGCAATATAGCGCCTTTGCTACAATACCTGGCCAAGAAGCCACCCAAGATATCAGCGAAGAGGTAACGTGGCATTCATCCAATACTAGCGTTGCAACGTTCACGGGCTCAGGGTTATTAACCAGTCATGACGCTGGTACAATCATCATAACGGCCACATTATCTGACCTCAGTAGCTCAACCGAACTGACTGTCTCCTCGGCCGAGTTAAATAGCTTAATAATCAGTACTTCAGTGCAATCGGTAGCCGTTTGCTCTAATACGACTCAATTTACAGCATCAGGTTTGTTTATTGATTCAACCACTCGTGATTTGACTCATTCTGTTGACTGGATTAGTGAGGATAATACTATCGCCACTATTAATAATGAGGGGATATTAACCGCATTAACTCCGGGGAATATTATTATAACGGCGGCTAAAAATACAATAACGTCCGATCCGGTCAATATTTCTATTATTGACACATTATCCATGATCACTCTGACTCCAGAAAACGATACCATGCTTGGTAATGATGACCAACAGTACACTGCTACAGGCACGTATAATGATGGCGATGATCTAGATATTACGGCAACAGTAAACTGGGTAGTAACGGACACCGATCAAAATGAAACTGATGTAGCCATCATTTCAAATTCAACCAATACTAAGGGGTTCCTAACCACTAATACCGATACCGGGATTATTACTATTGGTGCAAGCTGCAATGATATTTCTGGGACAATTGATGTTAGCGTCAATGAAGCAAAAACTATCACAGAGCTAAGTATTAACGAAGGGGCAAGTATCATTCAAATACTTCTTGGCAGCGAAGATAAGCAAGTACAATTAATAGCGGAAGTCACCTATTCTGATGATAGCACCGAGATTGTTACCGAAGATTCCGCTTGGTTTGTGAGTAAAGTCATAAGCGGTACATCAGCTACCGTAAGCTCTACTGGACTTGTAACTATAACGGCCACTGGCGAGACAAAAATAAAAGCTGATCATAATGATGAATTAGCTGAAATAATCATTAAAGTAACCAACTAGCCACATAAATAAAATGTACTCCCCCTGAGCTAGTTAGTCACTGCTTCATGTTATAAACCTAAGAAAGAATACTGACTTAAATCCAGCACATACCTTGATAGACCTACCCCCCCCAGATGTATCAAAGTTGCCTGTAGCAACTGCCATCTGGGCCCTATGGAGCTAGAACATTTAAGCAGCACGTAGGGGGGGCAGGTGCTACCTTCGCCTGTTGCTGATCCCCTCTACTGCCGGTTCATCGTGGTCAAGGCTCCATAACAAATACGACATATATTCCTACCTATTAATGCCATCGCGCTATTTAAAGGCTAGTAACGGCGGCCTATTTAATTCGTTGCAAGCAATTACTATCCGTATGCTCGAATTCTTTACCATAGATATCGAGTAGCATTATTTGATGGTAAGACAAGCTATCGCCCATTACCGTAAGGGCATGTTTATAGCTCATAGTTTTGGCGTTATTGTTCATAAAAGGTGATTGCACAATACTCCAATCATTATCGTCAGTAGAAGATTTAACGCTTGACACGATACTCTCTCCGTACTGCTCGCACTTGCCGCCAGCGAGTAGTGCCACCGACCTGGGGATGGTTAATGACTGCATAACGGTTTGCTCCGCGTCATCCCACATCCAATAGCCCGCTTGATGGTGAAACACCTGTCCATCAGATTGACGCTTCACTACTTGTAAATATTGTAATGCTACTAAGGTTTGTTGCTCTGCATTATTAGCCGTGCCAACTGCCGTAAAGGTCATCGTCTCATGGTATGGTGTGTTTTCTGGACTACTGGGTTCAGGTGCAACATCCACACCTTTATCTCCCCGCCATTCACCCATTAAATGGGTTATGGGCCATAGTTAACGTCTGTCATTGGATAATACTCGAAGAAGGCTTCTAACATGACTCTTAGATTTGGATAATAGGTACGTTTTTAACCATCATAAAAAAACCCGGCAGCGCCGGGTTTTGATTTAATTCGATATGAAGATTAATGCGTCGAGGTGCGTTGCTGCAACAGACTCATTAACTGCGCTTCAGATTCTGACAAACCAAAACGCTCCGCTAGCTGACCAGGATCAACGCCTTGACTGGCTAGCATTTCAGCCTGGCCATAAGGTTGATGCTCTGCACTTGCCTGTAAAAGTTCTTGCCCAGCAATGGCGATATTGAGTTTTTTCTCAATGTTAATTAAGTTTTGGCCGACACCAATAGCGCCACCATTAACGGTATCTAATTCACGAGTAAGTAGAGCAATTTTATCAACAAGCTGTGTCTCTATTAGCTCAAGCTTTTTGCGATTATTAATAGCATAGCTTGAAACACCCACTGAAAAAGCGGCAAGTACAAAAAAAGCTGCCCAAACTAACATAATAATTCTCTCTTAAAGCTTTGGATTATATCTCTTCGACTTCTGACCACTGGTGATCAGTTAGCAATTTATCGAGTTCAACTAATATGAGTAATTGATCGTTTTTGTTACATACGCCCTGAATAAATTTGGCACTTTCTTCGTTGCCAACATTAGGAGCTGTTTCAATTTCTGACTCACGTAAGTAAACAACCTCGGCAACTGCATCCACCATGATACCGACAACATGCATTTCGGATTCGATGATAACGATACGAGTTTGATCAGTGACTTCGGCAGAAGTTAAACCAAAGCGGTGACGAGTATCGATAACAGTAACAACGTTACCACGCAGATTAATAATACCGAGAACATAGGCAGGGGCACCTGGCACAGCTGCGATCTCGGTATGCCGTAATACCTCTTGTACCTGCATTACATTAATACCGTAGGTTTCACCATCTAACTTAAATGTTACCCACTGTAAGACTGGATCGTCTGCGTTTTTATCTGCATTGGCCATGAATTAAACCCTTGAATTAATCTAAAAGTTATCTGCCTACTACTTTCTCTGTAGAGGCGTCAAAAAAAACTATTGTGTAACTATTACTATAGAGCATAGCACTAACTGTGCCAGCCCTTAGCTTATTGTTTTATCTGATATATTTTAACGACTGCCTTCTATACATACAATCGCTGAAAATACCTATCTACGTTCGTTTTGATCTTGCTCCAAAAACATATTGGCTAATTGACTAACATCTAATAAAGCACACATGTGGTCAACGACCGTACCCGCTAGCCATGGCCTTTTACTTCGCTGGCTTCTCCACCTTACATCATCAGGATCTAAAGTGACTGCGCTGGAGACATTATCAACTGCCAGCCCCCAATCTACACCATTTATAGAGATAACATACTTAAAATTATCGGCCATAGCTGCTTGATAACGCTCAGGCATGACAACTTTTGCCGTATTAACAGTGCGTATGTTATTACCTTTACTCGTTAACAGCCCCATAAACCAACTTATCTGTCCAAACAAGGGCGTTAACTCATCGTTTTCAGCCAGCGGATAGATACTCCCCAGCTCTGCCAAAGGAACCGCCAATGTTAATCCGCCTACAGAAAACAACAAACATTCAAAGCGCTCCTGCGCCCAACTTGGCCTGCCGTTTTCCATCCATTGAGTCGTTGGGTGGATTTGCTTAGCCACTTCTTGGTTAGGCTCATCAACTATTTCTTGAGTAGGTTCATCAACAGCTTCGGCTGATACAGCCCCACCTAAATGAATGTCTTCTTGAGCCTTTGTAGGCGCGTCATCTTTAGACGATCCACTTACATTCCCAACCGTTTTATCAGTCTTGGCTTCAACGATGTTAGTCTCAGCTACTGAAACTTGAGGCTGAAATTGAGGCAGCGGCATCTTCAGCGTCAAAGGTTTGGTAGGCTCGGCAAATGGTTTTAGGCGCTGCATTTGCTCTCTTTCGATCTCTAAACGTTTAGCCGCTTGTGATAGGCGCGAACGTCCAACAGGCGCTGAGTTTATAGCCGTACGTGGTATTTGAAAATTTACGGGTTTATTAGCTTCGAATATAGGGGGCGTAGCTGAATAGCTTTCTTCAGCCGGCTTTACAATAGGCTTGCTTGCGATACTCACGGGCTCATCAGGTTTAATGGGCTCTTTTCGTGCGGTAACTGGCTCTGGCTCTGGCTCTGGCTCTGGCTCTGGCTCTGGCTCTGGCTCTGGCTCTGGGGATGATTGCGCTTCAGGATCCGCATTGCTAGCGTCAGCCGTGGGCGTAAGCAATAAATCCAGATAACTCTGAACATCATCACTTGGCTCGCCCCCCTGCTCAGGGTTTTGATTGTTAGGGTCACTCATCAAAAAGCACCTAGATTAATCATCAACAACTCATTCAGCTTAAGTCGTTGGTGACTGATCTTGCATGGACAACAGGTATTTTAACAATGACCTGTATGCTGCTGAACCACGGGAATCGGGTGAATATTGGGATAGAGGCTTACCATATCGGCTGGCATCTCGTATTTTAGTATCAACAGGCACCATGGCAGCCCATATAGTGTCTTGATAGGTATTTCTAAGCTCCCTCAACGCCCCAACAGAGGCCTGCGTACGTCGGTCATACATGGTTGGTATTACGGTATAATTGAGATCTTTTTTCAATGAAGTTGTCACCATTTTGATGGTGCGAATCATTCTCTCTAAACCTTTAAGAGCAAGAAACTCCGTTTGCACCGGCACGAGTAAACGCTCAGAGGCTGCCAACGCATTAATCATTAATGCACCTAATACTGGCGGGCTATCAATTAAGACATAATCAAATTGATCCCAGACTTTACTTAAAGCCCTAGATATCTTCAGACCCATACCCTCAACCGCAGCTCTACGCTCAACGGTTGCTAAAGCCATACTACTGGGTAACAGCGATAAGCCTTCACATTGAGTGGTTAATAACAGGTTTTTTATAGCCTCAGAACTAGGCTCTTGATCAGCAAAAAGGTTAAAACTACTATTTGTCAGGGAATCTGGATCATAACCAAAATAGCTGGTCATAGAGCCATGGGGATCTAAATCCAATAACAGTACGCGCTGACCACGCTCAGCCAATATGCCTCCCAAGGAAACCGCCGTGGTTGTTTTACCCACACCACCTTTTTGGTTAGCCACCGCCCAAACTCGCATAAAACTTCCTCAAAAATCCAACACAGGCACAAAAATGCTAAAACCCGTCAATTTATTGTTTCTTATAGCCCTTTTTTCTTTTGCATTAGATATAAAGCAATTACCTTGCCAAATTATATAAATATAGCCTCTATTACTCGTCTACTGAGAGATCTCGAGTAAACAATAGGCCTCCACCGTCAAGCTCGATAGTCTTTACGCCTTGAAGGTCATCTTCGACAGGCGAAACTATAGGTACAGCTAATTCTGGCGCGGAAAAATCTTCCTCTAAAGCGACTTCAGGTAATATTGGGCGAAGTTGTGCAGTTTTAGATATCATGAGAACAACACGACGATTTTTTTTGCGACCTTCGTCTGTATCGTTTTCTACAACCGGTTGATGCTCACCATAACCAATTGCTGCCATTCGGGTAGGCTCAACGCCCTCCTCTATAAATAAACGCACAACAGCTGACGCACGAGCGGCTGAAAGCTCCCAGTTAGACGCGAAAAACTCATTATTAATAGGTTGATTATCAGTAAAGCCCTCAACTCGAATAGGATTTGTAGAACCTTTAATGATAGCGGCTATTTCTGCCAGCAACTCTAGCGCAGGTACACTTAAACGGGCATCGCCACTTTCAAACAGTAGCGCAGAGCTAAGTTCAACTGACAGCCATTCTTCATTACCTTGCAGATGGATCATTTTTGTATCCAAAAGGTCACCAAATACCTCTTCAATCTTTTCGGTGATTTTGTGGAATTGCTCAGGTAATTCACCTTCATCTTCACCGCCGCCCTCGCCCTCAGCTTCACCTTCGCTATTTTTTAAAGCCATGGCTTCCAAATCGATTAGGTTAACATTGCTTTTTAATGCAGGCTCGCCTAATTGAAAAGGATCTAAACTTAAACTTTCTTCATTATTGAAGGTTTTGGTTAAGGTATTAGACAGTACACGGTATTTCGTTTCATTGACCTGCGATATAGAATACATCACCACAAAAAACGCGAACAAAAGGGTAATGAAATCGGCATAAGAAACCAGCCAACGATCGTGATGAACATTATCTTCTACAACTTGCCTGGGCATAAACAGTCACCCGTTAACTACGAAGATAACCATCTAGTTTTAATTCAATAGCTCGGGGATTTTCGCCCTCAGCGATCGAAATAATACCTTCGATGATTAGTTCACGATATTGTGCTTGGCTTCTAGCAAGTGCACGTAACTTATTGGCTATAGGCAATAATAATAAATTGGCAAACGCTACGCCATAAATAGTGGCTACAAAAGCAACGGCTATACCAGCACCTAACTTACTGGGGTCTGCCAAATTCCCCATAACATGAATCAAACCCATGACCGCACCAATAATGCCGATAGTCGGTGAATAACCGCCCATACTTTCATAAAATTTTGACGCATCAATATCGCGTTGCTCTATAACGATTGTTTCAACTTCAAGTACGCTACGAATATTTTCAGGCTCACTGCCATCAACTAACAGTTGCAGTCCCTTACGAGCAAATAAATCAGGCTCATTTTCAGCGATATCCTCTAAGCCTAACAAACCATCTTTTCTTGCTGTTGCTGACCATCCAATAATGTTTTTTATGGCCTTCTTAAAACCAAATTCAGGCGGAGAAAAAACATGACCTAGCTTGGCAAAAGCAAATTTAAGAGCAGACCACGGAGTTTGCAGCATGGCAGCAGCACAAGTACCACCAATAACAATGAATGCTGCTGGCAAATTAACGAGTGCGGATAAAGAGCCTCCCTCTAAATAATTACCGCCAAGAATGGCAACAAACCCGAGGATGACCCCAAATATACTGAGTAAATCCATGTATTAAATCGCTTCTGTTAATCTTGGACCAATTTTTTCCAGCGGCAATACTTCATCGGTGAGGTTAGCTTTAGCGACGGCCATCGGCATACCGTAAATTACGGAGCTTTTCTCATCTTGCGCCCAAATGGTCGCCCCTTTTTGTTTTAACAATTTTGCACCTTCACAACCATCTGACCCCATGCCCGTTAATACTACTGCTAATACCTTATCGGCAAAAACGTTGGCAGCTGAAGCAAAAGTGATATCAACACAAGGCTTATAGTTAAGACGCTCATCGCCTGGCAGTATTTTGACCCTTCCACCCGTTGATATCATCATCTGTTTGCCTCCTGGGGCTAATAGCGCAACACCGGGTTGCAGCTTGTCACCATCAACAGCTTCTTTAACAGTGATCTGGCAGAGTGTATTTAAACGCTCAGCAAATGCTGAGGTAAACGAAGAAGGCATATGCTGAATTAAAACGATGGGGTGAGGGAAACTTGCAGGTAAATATGATAATACCCGCTGTAAGGCAACAGGACCGCCCGTTGAAGTACCAATAGCAACAAGGCTACACTTAATTTTACCACTGGTTTTAGCCGCTACAGATGGTTTAGGCACTACAGATGGTTTAGGCACTACAGGAGAAGTAGGGACTAAAGATTCTGTTGGCAAACTTGCTGCTGGCGGAGCGGGTTTGACTGTTTTACGACCCGCCGAGGCGACGTCCAAAATACACTCTGCCAATCGTTTTTTTAGTTGCGTAGAATTACTCGAAATTTCTGAAAAGTTTTTAGGTAAAAAATCAACCGCACCCGCCTCCAATGAATCCAATGTCACCCTAGCGCCCTCGTAGGTTAAGGATGAAAACATTAAAATGGGCGTAGGGCACTCAGCCATTATTTGACGCACAGCGGTAATACCATCCATTACGGGCATTTCGTAATCCATGGTAATAACATCTGGCTTAAGTTTTTTTGTGAGCTCTATGGCCTCTAAGCCATTATCAGCAGTGCCGATAACCTTCAGGCCATCGATCGATTGAATCATTTGACTCAAACGGCCACGAAAAAAACTAGAATCATCAACGATTAGAACGGAGACCGTCATTAAAAACCTCTAAATTATTCTCAACGGGCCATCAATATTTTATATAGATGAAAATTAAGCTACCTGATGATTTAGCTTGCGTATCGTTTCAACATACTTGGAACATCTATTATCAGCGCAATTCTACCGTCACCCGTAATAGTTGCACCCGCCATTCCCGGAGTGCCGTGCAGCATTTTACCCAGAGGTTTGATCACAACTTCTTCTTGGCCGACTAACTGATCAACCACAAATCCTACACGTTGAGCACCCACCGAAACGATAACAACATGGGCGTTATCTAATTTTTCGTCCCAAGCTGCCCCATTGACTAACCAGCGCTTCAAATAAAATAAAGGTACCGCTTTATCTCTGACGACGACCACTTCTTGGCCATCAATAACATTAGTCTGAGTTAAATCCATATGGAAAATCTCATTAACACTGACTAAGGGGAAGGCAAAAGTTTGTTCACCTAACATGACCATCAAGGTTGGCATAATGGCCAAGGTTAACGGCACTTTAATTTCTAAACGAGTACCTTCACCCACTTTTGATCTAATTTCGATTGAGCCATTTAGCTGGGTGATTTTGGTTTTAACCACATCCATGCCCACACCACGGCCCGATACATCCGAAACTTCTACCTTGGTAGAAAAACCCGGCATAAAAATGATATCAAAACATTCTGAGTCAGATAATCGTGCCGCACTGTCTTGGTCAAAAAGTCCTTTTTCTACCGCTTTGTCACGCAGCATATTGGGATCCATACCGGCGCCATCATCGGTGATGGAAAGAAGAATTTGATCACCTTCTTGTACCGCCGCAAGAATTATTTTGCCCAATCTAGGTTTGCCGTCAGCTTCTCGGTTATCAGGCATTTCAATACCGTGATCGACCGAATTTCTGACCAAATGAACCAGTGGATCAGCCAAAGCTTCAACTAGGTTTTTATCTAAGTCTGTTTCTTCACCCTGCAACTCTAAAACGATTTCTTTTTTCAAGTTTCGCGCCAAATCCCTTACCACTCGAGGGAAACGACCAAATACTTTTTTGATTGGCTGCATGCGGGTTTTCATTACCGCAGTCTGGAGGTCTGCCGTAACCACATCTAAGTTGGATACAGCCTTCACCATCACCTCATCACCACTACTAGAACCCAACCGAACTAAGCGATTACGCACCAATACTAATTCACCCACCATGTTCATGATGTCATCGAGTCGCTGTGTATCGACACGGACAGTTGTTTCAGTTTGAGGGGCATCTTTAGAGGCAGCTGCACGTTTAGGTGCCGGTGCTTTCTTTTCAGCTGCAGGTTTTGCTGCAGCAGTTTTGGCAACAGGTTCTTTTTTGGCGGGTGTTACTGGTTTTACCGCAGGCGCTGCAGGTTTTAACGGTTCAGCTGCGCCGGGACTACCTGCACCCGTCGGCCCCTGACCAGAACCATGTAATTGATCAAGTAGCCCTTCAAACTCATCATCGCTAATGTCATTACTAGCCGATGAAGCTGCAGGAGCGCTATTTGAAGGTGTTTTTGCTTCAGAAAACTCTTTTGCCTTTTCGCTACCTGGAGCATTGCCACCATGAAGCTGGTCGAGTAACGCTTCAAATTCGTCGTCACCAATATCATTACCACCGGCAGAGCTTGCAGGAGCCGCAGCGGGAGGGGTTACAGGAGCCGCAGCGGCTTCTCCATGCTGGCCTTTACCGTGAATTTGATCCAATAAAGCTTCAAATTCATCATCGGTGATTTCATCACCGCTGGCAGCGCCACCTGAACTTGCAGGAACCGCTGCTGGCTCTGAAGCCACTGGCTGGGCAGGATCTGCAATAGCATCTAGAAATTGTTCAAATTCTGCATCAGTAATATCGCCTTCGGCTGGCTGCTCTGAAACTGCAGCAGGTTGTTTTGCTGCTGAAGGAGCATCAGTATCGATAAGAGGTGTACCGTCAACTAACGCGGTTAGATTAGCTAAAAGCTGAGGTTCAGCTGGGGTGAGCGGGCCACCATCTTGTACTTCAGCAAACATTTCTGTAACAACATCGAGCACCTGTAAAACAACATCCATTAATTCTGGCGTTACTTCACGGTCACCGTTACGCAAAATATCAAATAAGTTTTCAGTAATATGGCAGCAATCTACCAAGGCATTTAGCTGCAAGAATCCAGCACCGCCTTTAACAGTGTGGAAGCCACGAAATATGGCATTTAGTAATTCACGATCATCAGGTTTCTGCTCTAAGTCGACGAGCTGCTCTGACAATAATTCAATTATCTCACCGGCTTCGACCAAAAAGTCCTGCAGTATCTCGTCGTCTTCACCGAACATCCACTACTCCTACCTAAAAGCCCAAGCTTGAGAGCAAATCATCGACATCGTCTTGTCCGGAGACAACATCTTCACGCGCTTCGGCATGTATCTGTGGCCCTTCCGGAACTGAACCAAGCCCTTGCTGTTTAGTTTCAGACTCGTTCTCTGAGGGTTTAACAACCCCCGTTAACTCTTCGATTTGACCTGCTACACGCATTAATTCAACTAAACGATCTTCAACATTTTGAACCAGGGATATTACTTTTTTAATGACCTGCCCCGTTAAATCTTGAAAATCCTGTGCCAATAATATTTCATTAAGTTTTTGGTTGATCGACTCATTGCCGCTTACTGATCGCTCTAAAAAACCATCTAAGCGCTGCGCCAAGTCTCTAAATTCATCGGGTTGCATTTCACGGCGAATAAGTCGCCCCCAATCACTTCTTAATGCTTTTGCATCAGCACCAAGCTCAGAAACAATTGGGATACCTTCTTCAACCATGTCCATGGTCTTATCGGCAGAAGATTGCGTAAGATTAATAACATAATCTAGTCTATCCTTGGCATTGGCCATTTGAGACTCGCTTTCTTCGCTAGCTGAGCCGGTCTTGTCTCCGTCAGGAGAGATGTCGAAGTTAACAATCGCATCGTGTAAACTACGAGTTAACTTGCCAACTTCTAGGTATAAAGTGTTATCGCGTAATTCATTGAGGTTTTCAATGACGACTGTAACCGCCGCATAATCTTTTTCATCGAGGCTATCCATCAAGTCGGCAGCCCTTTTTTTCAGGGCATTCCAAACGTCTTCGCTTGGTTTAGACTCAACCTCTGCAGGCTTTTTATCATCTTCCAACATGTAAAGCTGTACCTTATATGATGGGTGGATTAACCAACGCGCTCAAAAATCTTTTCGATTTTTTCTTTCAGCACCGCAGCGGTAAAAGGCTTAACGACATAGCCATTAACCCCCGCTTGCGCTGCCTCAACGATTTGATCGCGTTTAGCTTCCGCCGTCACCATAAGGATAGGCATATCTTTAAGGCGAGCGTCTGCACGAACAGCTTTAAGAAGTTCAATACCTGTCATGCCCGGCATGTTCCAGTCAGTGACTAAGAAATCGAAGCTACCGTTTTGCAACATAGGCAACGCAGTTTGACCATCGTCAGCTTCTGACGTATTGGTAAAACCTAAATCACGCAACAAGTTCTTAATGATTCGCCTCATTGTTGAAAAGTCATCAACAATCAGAATCTTCATGTCTTTATCCAAAGCTACCTCCAGAGAATAATTACTACTTTAAATTCGGTAAAAATCTTAATGTAAACAGTCTAGCCCCTGATCTCGGGGTATCCAGTTTTTCTAACAAAAACAAAGAATTAATCTATATTTAGTCGATTTTATAATCAACCTTTATATAAATTGTATATACCTTGTACTATTTGACATCAGGCCTCTATGCCTCATTAGCTTGACTCACGCTGCCAACCCGTCATTCGAGCACGCAATCTTAATGTTGCCTGGCTATGAATTTGACTAACACGGGACTCACTGACACCCAGCACCAAACCGATTTCCTTAAGGTTTAACTCTTCATCGTAATAAAGAGCCAACACTATACGCTCACGTTCTGGCAGCTGTGAAATACATTCAGCTATGTTTTCTCTAAGTGCCTGCCGTTCAATACCATCAAGTGGGTTTATTGCATCACTAGACAGTTGCTCTCCTGGTTTGTCATCGCCGCTAATGAGTTCATCATAACTAAATAATTTACTCGATGCAGAGTCTCTTGTGATTTTATAGTAATTTTCTATTGGAATGCCTAACTCATCGGCTACTTCCTGATCATTAGCATCACGACCTGTTCGATGCTCAATCGTCTGAATGCCTTCTGCCACCATTCTGGCATTTCGATGAACCGATCTTGGCGCCCAATCTCCACGCCTAACATCATCGATCATTGAACCACGAATACGAATACCCGCATAGGTTTCAAAACTAGCACCTTTGCTAGTATCGTAATTTCTTGCAGCCTCGAGCAGACCGATTAAGCCCGCTTGGATTAAATCATCCACTTGCACACTAGCCGGCATGCGCGCAAGTATATGATGCGCGATACGTTTCACTAAGGGTGCATAACGTTCAACAACCTCATCCTGTGAAATACTTTCAACTTCGCTATACATAGATAATCTACTCGCAACTACCATTATTATTACTCAGTCATGCCCTGCACTAAGCGCTCAACAAAAAACTCTAAGTGCCCGCGAGGGGTTGAGGGTAAAGGCCATAAATCAACCTTTTCTGCAAGCTGCCTGAAGGCTATACCAGCCTTACTGCGTGGCGCCACATCAACCACGGCTCTTTGGCGCTGTACTGCTTTACGCACAGTTTCGTCGAAGGGAATATGCCCTACGTACTGTAAAGTTACATCGAGAAAGCGTTCAGCAACATGAGTTAACTTATTAAAAAGATTACGCCCTTCATGATTCGTTCTAGTCATATTGGCAACCACTCTAAAGCGGTCAACGCCGTACTCTCGATTTAATAGTTTGATCAGCGCGTAGGCATCAGTTATTGATGAAGGTTCATCACAAACCACCACTAAAACTTCTTGTGCTGCTCGAACAAAACTCACTACAGAGTCGGAAATACCCGCAGCAGTATCGATCACTAAAACATCAATCTGGTCACTAATCTCACTAAACGCATGAATAAGACCGGCATGCTCCATTGACCCAAGCTGAGTCATTTTTTGCGTACCTGATGAAGCCGGGATAATACGAATCCCACCAGGCCCGGTTAGCATAATATCTATCAGAGAGCACTCCCCCGCCAAGACATCTTCTAAATTACGTTTTGGCGTTAAGCCCAGTAACACATCAATATTTGCTAAACCTAAATCGGCATCCATTAGCGCCACACGACGGCCCATATTCGCCAAACTTACGCTGAGGTTGACGGAGATGTTGGATTTACCAACCCCCCCCTTGCCCCCGGTGACTGCAATTACTTGTACTGGATGCATACTACTCATTCTCGAGCTTGCTCCTCACATCTAATTTAGGATATACCGTTTTTTTTGGCATTCTACACTAACTGTTACGAATACATAGAAGTATAGGCTAAGCCAGTCACCCCGTGCACTCTTTGTCTTAATTAAGCTCATTCGTGACCACACCAACCATGGTTAAAATGAGTGCCTGCTAGCTACTCAAGGCCTGTAACTCATCACTCATGTCGCCGTCATCAACTTCATTATTTTTTGCTAACTGGATAGCCGATCTTACTATCGAAATCGCTTCAGCGACATCTATGTCATCCGGTATATTTTGCCCATGCGTGCTGTAAGCAACGGGCAATTTCTTATCGACCGCAAGGCTAATACAAGCGCCCAAACAAGCAGTTTCATCAAGCTTAGTCAAAACACAAGCAACCATATTGTCAGTTTTATAATGGTGGTAAGCCGCCCTAAGTACTTGCGCCTGACTGGTTGAAGGTAATACTAATACAGTATTAACCTTAGAACCCAATTCATTAATAGATTGTGTTTGTTTGATTAAACGCCGATCTTGTGCTGTAAGGCCCGCTGTATCAATCAACACTAACTTTTTATGACGAAGTGCATATAACACTCTATCTAAGGGATTCTGCTTATCAACGACTTTAACAGGGACATTAAGAATACGCCCTACCGTCCGCAATTGCTCATGAGCGGCAATGCGATAGGTATCAGTTGTGATAAGTACCAAGCCTTCAGCACCATGCTCCATAACATGTCGGGCAGCCAACTTAGCAATGGTTGTGGTCTTACCTGCCCCAGTAGGGCCAACAAAACTATAAATACCACCGCCGTCGATTAAATCACCATCGACAACGGGTAATTTGCTACTTAACCTTTTCATCAGCTGCATCCAAACATGCTTACCGGCATTGATATCTTTAATACCCTTTAATAAATTATCGGCAACACTAGCCTCTATACCCATGCGCTTTAATCGACGCCATAAGCTAGCTCGCTCCGGATCATTAGAGGCGTACTGCCCCCAAGCCATACTGGATAATTGCTGCTGCAGTAAGTGCCGCATAGATTGCAATTCTGAACGCATTTGCTCAACTTGAGGATCTTCTACAGATACTGCATGCTGCTGAGATTGCGCATATTCTTTAACCGCGGCCTCTACAGCTTCCTTGATAACCTGCTTATTTTGAATACCTGAATTTACACCACTACTAGAAATTTGATTGTGATCGGCTGTTTGCGTATTAGCTGATGATAATATTGAGTTTTGTTGTTTAGATGGACCCCGCGTTCCCTGCTTCGACATAGCCTTAACAAACTCGCCCTGTTCTTTATAGCCTAAGGTCGCCGCCAGAGCCGCCGCACGCTGCTTGGCCTGGCTCTGCATTCTGTCAACTTCTTGCTCAAGCTTACTGGGCACTGAAGTGACTTGCGCAGGTTTATGAGGCTCCATGTCAGATGGATAAACAGAATTCATATCAGGATCGGGCTGATCAATCGCAGTGACCACCTCAACGCCCTCAGGAACGCGTTTATTGGAAAGAATCACTGCATCCGCACCTACTTCTTCACGCACTTTTTTTAGTGCCTGGCTCATACTGGGTGCTACGAATCGTTTTAATTTCATCTTTCTACCTTCTATCAACCTATCGTCTGGGTCTTTGCTTTTAGTTAAATGCTGCTAAGTAACGCGGTTTAACCAATTGTCCCTTCGATGGTGACCTGTTTATCATCGGGTATTTCTGCGTAAGACAGTACCTGGATATCAGCTGAGCTATAGCGAATAAATTTTGCCATGACCGATCTCAATGGTGCCGATACCAATAACACAGCGGGCTTTCCTGCTAACTCTTGCTGCTGCGCTGATTTTTGTATTGCCTCTTGCAGACGTTCCGCTAATCCCGGCTCAAGAATAATGTCATCGCCATTACCTGATTGCTGGGACTGCTGTAATGACTTAAGCAATAACTGTTCCATAGCTGGATCTAAAGCGATAACGGGCAGCAAACTGTCTCTACCATAGATGGACTGTACGATTACGCGGCGAAGAGCCACCCTCGCAGCAGCCGTTAACGCGGCAGAATCTTGACCCTGCGCCCCCACCGACGCCAAAGCTTCGGCAATTGTACGTAGATCTCTGATAGGCACCTGCTCTTCAAGCAAGCTTTTAAGCACAGTGAGTAACATATTAAGAGGTACAACAGACGGTAGCTCTTCTGCCAACTTAGGTGAGTTTTTAGCTAGTTTATCGAGCATTTGCTGAACTTCATCATGCCCTAGCAGCTCATGGATATGCTTCTGCAATAATTGATTGATATGGGTAGCCACAACCGTACTAGCATCAACCACGGTATAGCCCAACGTTTGCGCCTGATCTTTACTCGCGGGGTCAATCCACACAGCTTCTAGGCCAAATGCAGGGTCCATTGTTGGAATACCCTCTAATTTACCAAAGACTTGACCAGGATTAATCGCCAAATCTCTGTCTGGGTATATTTCTGCCTCACCGGCTGTCACTCCCAACAAGGTAATTCGATAACCATTGGGAACCAACTCCAAGTTATCCCTAATATGAACCGAGGGAATAAGAAATCCCATCTCTTGAGACAGCTTTTTACGAATACCTTTAATACGGTTTAGTAGCTCACCACCTTGAGATTTATCCACTAAGGGAATTAAACGGTAGCCAACCTCTAGACCGACAGGATCTACAGGCTGCACATCATCCCAGCCAATCTCCGGTAATTCTGTCGCCTTCTTGACCGCTTCAGCTTGCTCTTCCTGATCAACACGCTGATCAAGAGCTACTCGCTGTGATTTTTCTTGACTGCTTTGGTTGATTTTCCAAGCAAAGCCACCCGCAATGGCCGCTAATGCTAAAAATGCAAAGTGAGGCATGCCGGGGATAATACCCATAAAACCTAAAATTGACGCGGCAACTGCAAGTGCTTTAGGCGATTCAAACATCTGCGACATCACCTGCTCACCCATGTCCTTTGAGCTATTAACGCGGGTTACCATAATGGCGGCGGTGGTTGAAAGTAACAACGAAGGAATTTGAGCAACTAGGCCATCACCAATCGTGAGCAACGAATAGACCTGCATAGCATGACCAAAGTCTAAATCATGCTGAACCATACCAATACCAAGCCCCCCCAAGATATTGATCGCCAAAATCATCATACCGGCAACAGCATCACCACGAACAAATTTACTGGCGCCATCCATTGAACCGTAGAAATCCGCTTCACTGCCAACCTCTTCCCGCCGTGTTCTGGCTTCATCTTGGGTGATTAAACCCGAGTTTAAATCAGCATCAATGGCCATTTGCTTACCCGGCATCGCATCCAATGTAAAACGAGCACTCACCTCAGAAATACGACCAGCACCCTTGGTCACAACCACAAAATTGATAATCATTAAGATCAAAAACACCACTAAACCAACAGCGTAATTACCACCAATAACCACTTCACCAAAGGACTGAATTACTTTCCCTGCAGCATCACCTCCACGGTGACCTTCTAGCAAAACGACCCGGGTAGATGCAACGTTTAGCGCTAAGCGCAATAACGTCGCGATCAGCAAAATGGTGGGGAATACAGCAAAATCGAGAGGTCTTAGTGCATAGGCTGCGACTAACAAAACCACAATCGCCAAGGCAATATTGAACGAAAACAATACATCGAGTAAAAACGGCGGCACAGGCAAAGTCATCATGCCTAGCATCGTTAATAACAGAATCGGCACACCTAGATTACTATGTAAAATAGAATGTAATACGCCGTTTTTTGAAAGTGTGTCAACTGCCATAAAAAGCTTACTTATTACTCGCTAAATGAGTGTTAGCGATAGATTATGTTTTGATCGTTACGCCGGTCACCATGACGGTAAACTGTCACTGTTGAGCGCTAATTAATAACAGAGCAAGAATCCTTCCACTTTTCGTATTTTTTTTAACTTTCTGGTGGCGATGGGTTTGTCAACTTACCATCGAAGCTATATTGCGCGTCTTCTGGCACTTCCACGTCAGACATGGACTTAGGCTTAACACCCTCCCCTTTGTTATAAGCTTTAAGCTGGAACACATAGGCCAAGACTTGAGCAACCGCTAAATATAAATTCCCCGGAATCTCTTGATCCAACTCTGTTGTAAAGTAAATAGCCCTAGCCAATGGTGGCGCCTCCAAGATGGTCACTTCGTAGGCAACGGCTATTTCACGTATTTTAAGCGCTATTTGATCTGTACCTTTAGCCACGACGATGGGCGCTCCAGTGCCTTCAGTATCGTATTTCAGGGCTACAGAAAAATGCTCTGGGTTGGTAATAATTACATCAGCCTCAGGCACTTCAGTCATCATCCTACGCTGCGCCATCTCACGCTGTAATTGCCTTACTCGAGATTTAACCTCGGGTTTACCTTCAGAGTCTTTCATCTCATCTTTGACATCTTGGAGTGTCATTTTTAATTTTTTCTTATGCGCATAAAGTTGATACGGCACATCCAATATGGCGATGACTATAGTGGTGAGGCTAATCATGAAAACTGAATAAGAAACAACTTCTATAGCGTGAGCCACGGCTTCAGGAAGTGATGAAGCCCCAAGGGTTATCAACTCGCCTTTATAATAATTAAGCACACCCGCGGTTACAGAGACAACCAGCACAAATTTAGCGAGAGCTTTTGACAGCTCAACGAGCGAATTCATTGAAAAAAGGCGGCCGACGCCCTTAATAGGATCCATACGGCTAAATTTAGGCTCCATTGGTTTGAGGCTTAACATCCAGCCGCCCAAAAGGACATTACCTACAAATGCCGCAACAGCCAGAACTATCATAAATGGCATTAATGCCTGCATGGCTGAAAAAGCCGTAGCAGCAAGATGAGCAACCATTAATTGATCATCAAAGGCCGCCGAGCGATCCAAATTAAAGTTAAACCGCATCACATTTTTGAGCGCCTCAGCTAAATTGCCACCAAAAAAAATCAAACCAAATACACCGCCGACCAACACAAACGTTGTGTTCAATTCTTTAGAACGGGCTATTTCCCCATCATCCTTAGACTTTTGCAGCCGTCTCGGGGTGGGGTCTTCGGATTTCTCCTGGCCGTTTTCGTTTTCTGCCACAGCACAACTCTGTTATTGATACTTAGGGGGTAAATAGTCGGAATAGAGCGACTGACTTAACCGTCAAAACTTTGGTTAAATCGTCTGTATATTGAGATAAGAGCAAGAGTTATGCCGAAAAGGCCACCAGGCATGAAATATGAATAGCCTATTAGGTATTAGCGTCAGCCAATCATCACGTTAGAGATATAACAATTTAGGGTACACGAACGTTAAACGATAAATCCGCTTTACGTTATCGAGTGATTAAGAGCTTCGTCATTAGCCCTAAGGCTTGCTTAGTAAATAGTTCGAAATGGGGAATATAGTTAGGCATTGTTACCCAAATGATCCCTATGCCTAAAATAACCATAAACGGGAAACCTATAGTCATAATATTAAATTGTGGCGCGGAGCGCGTAATAACACCCAAAGAAGAATTAACAATCATCAACGAGGTCACCGCTGGCAAAGCCATCAATACACCTGCGCCAAACATCCATGACACCCACCCCATCATTCCCCAAATAGCGTTACCACTGAGAAATTCTCCAACAGGTAGCATTGTGAAGCTGGTAGCCAAAACTTCAATCATAGCCAAGTGACCACCAAAGGTTACAAACAGTAAAGTGGCCAACAATAGATGAAACTGACTCACTACCGTGACGCTAATACCATTAGAGGGATCGACCATCATTGCAAAACCTAAGCCCATTTGCATTGCTATCATCTGACCTGCCAAGATAAACATTTGTAAAACCATTTGTAGCGCAAAAGCCATCGCAACTCCGATGACAATTTGCTGAATGGTAATAAGCGCAGAAGGTAACGACACCGCATCAATAACAGGCATAGGCGGTAAAATAGGTGCAATCGCCAAAGTAACAAAGATGGCGATCATTAATCGAACTCTAGAAGGCACTAATTGGCTACCAATAATTGGCGCCATCATAAAAAAACTACTGATTCTAAAGAGTGGCCAAAGATATTGGCCAACCCAAGCGCTGATATGCTCTACACCTAGCTCTAACACGTTGTGTAATCCCTACCCTATTAAATTAGGAATAGCCGTCAAAAGACGAAGAAAGAAATCCATCACTTTATTAAGCAGCCAAGGACCGGCAAAAATTAACGATGTTAATGTGACGAGTAACCTAGGGAGAAAGCTCAAGGTTTGCTCATTAATTTGAGTCGCCGCCTGAAACATACTCACCACCAAGCCCACCAGCAAGCTTGGCACAACCATGATAGACACCATCATCATCACGATATAGATCGCTTCGGTAAATAGGTCTAGGGCAGATTCAGGTGTCATAAAAACCCCCGTTACAAACCATAACTGGCAGCTAAGGTACCAATAATCATCGCCCAACCGTCAACCAGAACAAACAACATAATTTTGAAAGGCAAAGAAATAATAACCGGCGATAGCATCATCATACCCATGGCCATCAAGACGCTGGCCACCACCATGTCGATAATTAAGAAAGGAATGAACAGCATAAAACCAATTTGAAACGCGGTTTTTAGCTCGCTGGTTAAAAAGGCCGGGGCCAATACAAAAAAGGGTACTTCGTCAGGCGTATTCACCGGATCAGTTTTTGACAAGCGCATAAACAGGCTTAAGTCACTTTCGCGAGTTTGTGACATCATGAAATAGTGAAGAGGCCGAGAACCTGCTTCAGCCGCCTGAATAGACGTAATTTCTTCATTAAGATATGGCTGTATAGCGACCTTATCAATATCTTGAAAAACGGGCATCATGATAAAAATGGTTAGAAAGACAGTAAGCCCCAACAATATCTGACCTGAGGGTGAACTTTGCAAGCCTATTGCCTGCCTCAATATTGCAAACACAATAATAATACGCGTAAAAGACGTCATCATAATCAAAAAAGACGGCAATAATGTTAGCACTGTCATCAACGCTAATATTTGTATGGTTACCGTATACTCTTGGCTGCCATCAGCATTAGTCGTTAATTTAACCGCCGGTATACCCAATGCAGACTGATTAGCCTTGCTCAAAGAATTAACCAGCGAATCACTCATCTGCGACGGTGTTTGGGAAGATGACTGACTTACCGAAGATTGAGCAAAACTCAAACCGGGGAAAAACATTAACATCAAAACAAAAACAGTCATTAGTCTAGCCATTAGCTATCACTCTCTTGCTGTTCGTTTTTATTTTTTGGCTGTAAAAACTGATTGAGCTTTTTCGCAAAGGGATGATTAGGGAGACTGTCATCGTCAATAATTTTTTCATCAAAAACATGTAGCGCGTTGACTGAGCTTGGTGACACGCCAACTAAAATTTGTTTATCACCGACCTCTATTAATACCGCTCGCTCTCTAGTACCCAAAGGCATGCTTGCGACAACTTTCATGGTTCGATTGCCAATTAAGCCCGAATTATTATATTGCTTAGCCAGCCACGCCAGAGCAAAAATAACGATTAAAACAAACAACAACCCTAATAATACGGTTAAAGGACTGGATGTTACCACGGGGTCAACGCTAACCAGCGACGTAACTGGAGTTGGCTTAGGCTCTTCAGAAAATGCGCTATGAGATACAATGGCACAATATAATAATAATAATAATAATCTCATCATGTTATCGTAATTTTTTGATGCGTTCAGAAGGGCTGATAACATCTGTCATACGAATACCAAACTTCTCATTGACTACAACAACTTCACCATGAGCGATTAGCGTGCCATTAACCAGCACATCTAAAGGTTCGCCCGCAAGGCGATCCATCTCAATAACAGAACCTTGATTGAGCTGTAATAAATTCCGGATACTAATTTGGGTGTTACCTACTTCCATAGAAATGCGAACGGGTATATCTAATATCACATCTAAATCAGGCGAATCACCATTTGAAACACCGGTATCGGTTAATTCATCCATAGGGGCCGGTTGCGCCTCAGGAGCGGCCTCTTCGCTGGCTCCAGACAACAAGTCATCAATGTCATCTTGATCGGCCTCAACGCCTTGCTCAGACATTGCAGAAGCCCATTCATCGGCCATATCATCTTGGTTGACGTCTTCATCATCGCTCATATTTAATCTCCACAACGCTTACTTTAACTATAGTTCACTGCTCTATGCTTAAACTATGATAAGTTTTTTCGATCAATTTTGTTTACAACTTGTAGAGCCATATTGCCTTTTGAAACACCTATCTTGGTATTAAAAACGGGCACATCATTAGCGAATAGAACCATATTCTCTGGCATATCTACGGTAATAACGTCACCCTCTTCCAGATCCAATATATCCCTTAAAGAAATTTCTTTTTCGGCAACAGTCCCTTCAAGGGTTACTGCGGCACCCATGATGTCTTCACGTAAGGAATTAAGCCAGCGATCATCAACATCATCCACGTCCGTCTGTAAACCTGCATCGAGTGTTTCTCTAATAGGTTCAATCATGGAATAGGGCAGCGTAATATGCATATCACCGCCACCGCCATCTAACTCAACATGAAAAGTACTAACAACAACAACTTCGCTAGGGCTAACGATATTTGCCATTGAGGGATTAACCTCAGCATTAATAAATTCAAATTCAATCGGAAAAACAGGTCTCCATGCCTCCTGCAAATCGTTAAAGGCATCTCTTAATACCATCTCAACCACGCGCAACTCAGTAGGTGTAAACTCCCTGCCTTCAATTTTCGCATGACGACCATCACCACCAAAAAAATTATCGACTAATTTGAAAACTAATTTAGCGTCAAAAATAACTAAACCCGTACCGCGTAAAGGGCGTAATTTAACCATATTTAAACTGGTAGGTACGTAGAGTGTATGTACGTATTCGCCAAACTTTTGAATCTGTATACCGCCAACAGCAACGTCAGCGGTTCGGCGCAATAGGTTAAATAAGCTGATACGGGTATAACGAGCAAAGCGCTCGTTAACCATTTCCAGAGTGGGCATACGGCCACGGACAATTCTATCTTGACTGGTAAGGTCGTATTCGCGCGCCTCGTCAAAATCGAGCTCGTCTTCGGTTTCAACATCACCGTCATCTACACCGTGTAACAGCGCATCGATTTCTTCTTGTGACAGTAAGTCTTGCACGCTAGGCCTCTATTACTCGTTTATACATCAAGTCAATCATCAACTCATTTATTATAAAGGGATTACTGCATAACGAAGTTGGTGAATAGAATTTGCTCTACGCCATCTTCTTTACCCGTTTCTTCGGTAATAACAGCCTGCACACCAAGATGAGCTTGCTGCCGCATTAATTCCTTGCCTTCATTTGTTTGCAGTTCTTGGTAGACACCACCACCTAAAATCATGACTAAGCGGTTTTTAATCAAGGGTAAATGCTTTTGGATGACCGCAAAAACTTCGCCATCACGCGTCATAACAGTTACGTCTGTTTGCAAAAACCGCTGTCTGCCTCGCGACTGAAAATTGACCACAAAGGGCGGTTTTATCGGGAAGTACATCGCTGGCGACTTTGCCATGACCTCTTCTGCTTCTGTTTCAGCCAGCTCTTCCTCAGTAGGCGGAGGCGGATCAAAGAATCCTAAGAAAAATAGCGTACCGCCAACCGAACCACCCACAAGCACTAGTGCAACCACAATAATAATAATGAGTTTGCCTTTGCCACCTTTCGGTGTGCTTTCTGTTGACTCTTCGTCGTTAGTATCGTCTTTGTCTGCCATGCCATAAATCCGTCGCGTTAAGCCTTCTAATCCTCTGGCAGCAAAAGCTATGCCAGGCTTAGAAGTACTTTAATTATTTTAAAAACAGAAACTTAGCACAGCTAATGAGCAACACACATTAACAAGCTATAGCGGATTGTAAGTCAGGAAGTAAGAAATAAGGAGAGAAAAATAATGAATTGTTGAAATCAGGGGCATAACACCCCTAACTTAGGCATAAGCATTGATTATACCGACTTTAGTCTCAGAGCCAGCCTCTATTGATTGCTGGCGAGAAAGCTCGTCTGGCTCAGCCTCAGAAGCGGCTCGCCCATTTGAACTCATTGACTCATCACCATTAGTATCCGCATCACTCTCGGCAGTATTAGCCTGATTTGAATGGTCTGACACATCGACATCGACAAGATCAAGACCCTGCTCATTCATTAAGTCACGTAATCTTGGCAAACCCTGATCCAGTGCGTCTCTAACAACTGCGTGGCTGCTGGTAAAACTGACCGTAGTTTGATCATTAACCGTATTTATTTTTACCATTAACGAGCCAAGTTCAGGGGGATCCAGTTGAATTTCTGCACTGCGCACTTGCTGTGAACTCATCCACATCACACGCTGCATGACTGTTTCCCCCCAACCTGGAGCTGCAACTTGAGTGGTAACACTAGTTTGCAGGTTCACAGAAGCTATCTGCTGATAGCTTGCACCACCTTCAACTTTTGGGAAGCCACTAATAGCCTGCGACAAAGATGACGGTGGTTTATCCGCCTGATTCGCCGCTTGAGCATTAATTGAGCCGGTTAACTCTTGCAAAGAAACAATGGATGCAGCATTAGACTCCAAGCCATCAGTAACACCTGTATTAAAGCCCTGGCCTGAAGCGGTTGTTTTTAACGATTGAAATTGGGTTGTCGCTACAACGGGCTCAGCACTTTTGTCCGCCGTGCCTGATACCATCTTAGAAACAGTCTCTTGGCCAACCACTAAAAGCGGCGCTTTCGATTGCAAGCCTAAGTCATCTAGATCATTAGTCTCAGCAAGCACAATGGGAGCTGCTGAATTATTGACCTGCGGTTTTAACAAGCCTACCTCAGCGGGTAATTTTAAATCTGCTTTGGCATTATCATTAACCATTGTAGCAATGGCTTGAATAGGGGCACCTAGAGGTACCCCCTCAGGAATGACCTCACCGACGACGGTAGACTCAGATTCTGACCCTAAATCTGCCAATGTGATGAGTGACCCCAATTCTGATTGCCCTTGCCCCTCGGTTTGCAGTGTATCTGTTAACTCAGTGGTTAAAGAATGAACATACTCCACCGCAATCCCCGGCAATAATTCGCCCCCTGCCTGCAAGTTATTGCCAGCCTTGACACTGAGTAGAGTCGTTTTTAATGCCTGCTGGTTAAGGTTAACCACTGCACTAACCAGACTAACAGCCTGAGGGTTACTGGCCCCCTGCGTAGCCTCGGCTTGTGAAACGGCTTTATCAATATGAGACGCAAAGCAACCCTCTGCGCATGCAGCACTCGTGCCATCAGACCCTGCACCTACCGCACCACCCTGCGAGGTTGCAGTGGATGAAACACTTGCAGTGTCAACCGGGCTAGTACTAGTTGAAGATGTTCCAAGTAAGATTTGGCTGGCTGTATCCATAATTCACCTAAAGAAATCTGTTGTCACGCTTATGCTCACAAGCATGTCACGCTCCATTTCTCGATTTGATATTTAATGCGTAATTAGGGGGATGCAGATAAAATGCCAAGTTGTATACATTGGCAAAAAAAGTAGCTTGAGGTTACAGTGTTTTTAATACGGCTTTTACCTGAGAAAATTCTTTGGCTATCTCTTCGACCATTTCTTGGGCGCCATCGGTACGGCCTTCATGCCCTAGGTCTTCTAATACATGACATAAATGAGTAAGCGCTGAGGCCCCCATATTACTCGCACTGCCCTTGAGCGTATGAGCGGCCCTTCTTATTGCCTCAGGGTCGCCCACTGTCACGGACTCTGCAATCGTATTAATACGTAATTCACTATCACTGATAAATATATCAATTAATTGAGGAAACTCATCACCCATAATTTCCCGTAAACCATTAATCGAAACTATATCTAGATGTTCTAATGACATAAATTAACCTAGTCGTCCAAGTTTAGTCTTATTGAAATATCCATACTTATACTAAATACTTGCTAATGCGGCCAGATAAATCGTTATTCGTCGACTGGATGATTACCCTCACCCCAGCAATAAATTGCACGAACTTCATTACCATTAGTTTTATATTCAAATTTTGAACATAATTTAGCAACAAGATAGACGCCACGGCCGCTATAATCACCACCTGCAATATTAAAATCAAGAGCCTCGTGATTAAATCCACTACCACTATCTTGCACATCAATAATTAATGACCCACCGGTTACATCACCTTTGTAATGCAGATCAAACCGTATAGTGCCTTCAACAAGCTGCTTTAACCGTTCTTCACGTATTTGATAATAGTGACTAAACCCCTCCGTAGAATCCTTAGCTAGCGAATCCAATTGTAAGATGCCATGCTCTAAAGCGTTATTATACAACTCGGTGAGAATAGTATAGATCTGGCCGCTAAATGCTCTTAATTTAGGTACTTGCATAATGACGTTGAGCATCAGTGGCAAGGGATTAAAAACGCGCAAAGTGTCAGGGTTTAACACATAACTCATCATCCAATCATTAGGTCCACTAAATCCACTCTCATCATGAACTGCATGGGATGCTTTAAAATTTTCTGGTGTAACGATGACTGTTTCAATCACTGAAATATCATCAGCCTGTTCACCTGCGCCAACAAAATAATTGACCGCCTTATTAACCTCTATAAACAATTGCTCTGGGTCGCTGTTTTTTTCAAAAACTTGATACAGCCGCTCTTCACCAAACATTTCACCCTGCTCATTTTCAGCTTCGTGAATACCATCTGACCACAAATACATACGGTCACCAGCCTGCACATCATAGATGTCGGTCTGGCTATTAAACTGTCCTGCAGACAGCACACCTAAAGGCAGGTGACGAGAAGTTAGCATTGTCACGCTGCCATCTGATGGGCGGAACAGTACACAATCTGGCAAACCACCATTCCAAACCTTGACAGTACATTCGTAAAAATTAATTTCAGCTAATAAACCACAGCAAAATACACCTACGGGCAGCACTTCATTTAACTTTTTATTTATTTCCTCAAGAATATCTCGATGACTAAAGCCTTTTTCAATCATGCTATAAAAGGTTTGAGCGAGTGGCATAGCACCTAGCGCAGCATCTAAACCGTGGCCGGTAAAGTCACCTAGAAAAACCATGAGATTACCGAGGGCATTAACCCCCGCCAGTAACACATCCCCATTAAAAACCGAAAGAGCTGAAAGCGAATGTTTAATATTACTGGCATCTAAACAACCAGCATGAGCCACTTTATCAAACACTCTTTTCGCTACTTCCTGCTCGCGTATCAGTGTGCGGTTGTGAGCGGATATTTGATCGCGCTGATTAAGTAAAGTGTGATTCATTAGACGCATTCGAGTGAACGCGTTTATTTTTGCCTGTAAGATTAAACTGCTATAAGGCTTGCTGATAAAGTCATCACCGCCAGCGTCAAGGCAACGCGCTAGCGAATCAGCATCTTGCAGCGAAGTAAGAAAAATGATGGGTATAAAATCTTCACCTACTTGACGTTTAATGACTTCAGCCACTTCAAAGCCATCCATACCTGGCATTAATGCATCTAAAAGAATTAAATCAGGCTGTTCCTGCTCAAAGACACTAAGCGCTGTGAGCCCATTACTGGCAGAAACAACTTGATGTTTTTGTTGGCGAAGAATTGTCTCGAGAATAAGTCGATCAGCGGGGTTGTCATCGACAACAAGAATTTTTATTTCAGTTGGCGTTTCCATTTAATCGTGACGGGGAGCTAACCCCCCAACTCACATCAACCAATGGAGAACAGTTGCTCAAAATTAGAGATGGCTAATATTTTCCTTACATCGTCATTACAGTTAATAATTTGGATATTTGCATTGTCACCACCTGCATAGTCTTTGAGTAGCAACAACATCCCTAGAGCCGAACTATCCAAGTAAGTGGTATTTTGAAGATCGATAACGTAGCCAGTAGACTGGGTTGGCTGACCTTCATAAGCACGACGAAAATCCTGATGTGAACTAAAGTCAAAACGCCCTTCAACGCCAATGGTCAACTCGTTGCCATCTACTGACAAAACCGATGTTATTGCCATGAACACTACCTCACTTAATGATTGCTGTTTATTGATCTAGATAATAGTAGTGACTATAGCGTACCGGCTTACTAATACCAGCTACTGAGCTAGTTTTTTTGAATTAACGCCGTTTTTCCATATCTAGGCGGCTACCGACTCTATCGTCCATTTCGCGCTGTATTTTACCTTCTTGTTTCCTGCCTTCTTCAGCGCACTTTCGATCAATCAAACTGGCCATATTTTTTTCTCTGCCATAACACTTTTGCCAATGGCTACGATGAAATTCAAGCTGTTGTTCTGCTACGTCACTGCGTTGATCTTGAGTATATACAGCCTCTTCTAAATTATTATAAAACCGCTGATAATTCCGCATTTGTTGAGAGTTTACCGGCGCCTGTTCATAACTATGAAAGTGGTTGTTATATTCTCGCTGATAGACACGCAACTGCTGACCTTGCTGCTTATTATTTTCAACCGCTCTGGACGCCTCAGCTAAACGCTCAGCAGCTTGTTGTTGTTTTATTTGAGCCAGCTTTAACACCACATGCAAACGCTCTGACGTTTTTTTAGCCGCCATCAGTTTTCCTCCTAACCACTAACGACAGGGAATTGTTCGCCCTGATCATTGTTAGATACAGGAGCCGCAGGTGCTTGGATAACAGCGGCCAACTGCTGAAAACTAGTTTCAACATTATAAGACTCCTGTAAGCCCTGCTGAAGAAACGCCTTTATTTGCGGCAGCTTTTGAATAGCCAGGTCGGTTTCTGGGTCACTACCCGCTACGTAGGCTCCCACGCTGATCAAATCACGACTTTGTTGATATCGTGAATAGAGAAAACGTAACCGCTGAGCCTGTTTTAAACGCTCATCCGTCACGATGTTTTGCATAGCTCGGCTGATAGAGCCCTCAATATCAATAGCGGGATAATGGCCTTCATCAGCAATCGTGCGAGATAACACGATATGACCATCCAAAATGGCCCTAGAAGCATCAGCAACAGGGTCTTGAAGGTCATCCCCCTCTGTTAGCACCGTATAAAAAGCGGTGACTGAGCCAGTGCCATCGGCGTTATTACCCGCACGTTCGACTAAGTTAGGAATCATCGAAAATACCGAGGGCGGGTAGCCCTTAGTCGCAGGAGGTTCTCCAATCGATAAGGCAATTTCTCGTTGAGCTTGCGCGTAGCGAGTGAGTGAATCCATCAGCAACAACACATGCTTGCCTTGATCGCGGTAGTACTCAGCTAATCGGGTAGCCAAGGAGGCTGCACGCATTCTCATTAGCGGAGCATCATCTGCAGGAGCGGCAACAACAATCGCTCGCTTTAAGCCTTCTTCATCGAGCGTCTGCTCGATAAACTCTTTGACCTCACGACCACGCTCACCCACCAAGCCAACAATAACGATATCAGCCTCGGTAAACCGAGTCATCATTCCCAGCAATACACTTTTGCCCACGCCACTGCCGGCAAATAAACCGATACGCTGCCCGCGGCCAACCGTGAGCATCGAGTTGATCGCCTTAATGCCAACATCCAAAGTATCGCTGATAGGTTTACGTGCCAACGGATTGATGGGCTGGCCTTTCATAGGAATATAATTTCGATTATTTAACGGCCCCTTGCCATCTAAAGGCCTGCCCGCGCCATCAATAACACGGCCCAGTAATTCAGGACCAACCGGCACTCTATCTTCGTGATTAATACCAACAACTTTTGCCCCAGGCGTGAAGTCTGTTGATGACTGTATAGGCATAAGAAAGAGCCTATTCTCAGCAAAACCAACCACTTCAGCCTCTACTTGATGAACCTCGTTGTTGATCACGATACAACGTCGACCAATAGGTAAATTAAGACCAACAACCTCAAGTGTCATGCCGACAACGCGTACCAAGCGACCCGATACCTGCGGCTCGCTAACAGACAAAGCGGAAACTTTGTAGTGATTTAATCGATCGCTGAACAGTTGACGAGTCATAGGGCTATTCGGCTAGTGGGTTTTGATCATCTAATATATCATTCGGCTCTGTGCTACTCACAGGCTCACGTAATAGGTCCGCGTAACGAGAATCAACCAACTGGCTAATGGTTTGCTCAAATTGGGCTTCCGTCGTGTATTCAGCCAAGCTCAACTGATTCGATAGACGGCATCCGCCTGCAGTAATTTCGGCGTCCTGGTGAAGGCTCCAATTGGGGTTAATCTCACCTTGCTCTTGCAGTAATTTAAAGTCCTGAGGGTTTAGATAAATATCCAACGTTTGAGACTCAGCACCAATAGACGCGATGGCTTCTTGGATCACCGAATTAACATGAGATGACTCTATCGACAGCTCACGACGCAATACGGATTCCGCAACACCCACCGCTATATTCACTAAACCTTGTTCGGTCTTAGCATCTTGGCTTTGTAAGGCATCCGTTAAATAGGAAATGAGCGTTTGTAAACTCTGTAATTGTTGCTGAATGTCCTGCTGACCTTGCTCTAGGCCCGCTTGATAGCCCTTATCATGACCTTTTTTTACGCCTATTTTAAAGGCTTTCTTTTGCACATCCTCTTGAATACGCTTGCTGATATTTTCAATCTCCCCGACGGTGAGTTTACCGTATACCACTAAGCTTTTATCAATTTCAGGCGCATTACCTCTAGCAACATCTCTACGTGTTTTTTCTGCTTGAATGATTTGACCTTCGTTAACTTCAGGCATTTCCCAGCGTGTAAAAGCCTGGGATTTATCGGCGGGTATGCGATCAGAGTTTTTCATCTATCAACCTAAAGCTACACTAAAGTAAAACTTAACAATAAACGGCAGGCTCAAGTGAACTTACCGTAAAACCTCTAACTGAGGGTAGCTTACAGCATTTCCTCGCCGCTACCGCCCAGTACAATCTCGCCGGCGTCGGCCATACGTCGAGCAATAATAAGAATCTCTTTCTGTGCGCCTTCCACTTCGCTGAGTTTGACTGGACCTTTGGCCTCCAAATCGTCGCGCAGTAATTCTGCAGCACGTTTAGACATATTGCCAAAGATATGCTCTTGCAGCTCGTCGTCTGAACCTTTGAGGGCCAAGATAAGCACTTCGGAAGAAACCTCTCTGAGAAGCGCTTGAATACCTCTGTCGTCGACACCTTTGAGGTTGTCGAATACAAACATAAGGTCTTGAATTTGAGTACCCAAATCTTCGTCGACTTCCCTGATGGAATCCATCAACTCGCCTTCTATTGAGCTGTCGAGGTTGTTCATGATTTCTGCGGCAACCTTTATGCCACCCATTTCCTTTGTTTGGGAGCCGGAACTGCCAGAGAATTGCTTTTCTAGTATGTTATTTAGCTCTTGCAGGGCATTGGGCTGTACAGAATCGAGCGCAGCAACACGCATAACGATATCTAAACGGACTTTATCTTGTAAATTTGCCAAAACATCGGCGGCTTGGTCGCCATCAAGATATGACACTACGATGGCTTGAATTTGCGGGTGCTCATGACGAATGATATCTGCCACCGCTCTGGCATCCATCCATTTTAAGGTATCTAACCCTGTGGTATTACCACCCAGTAAGATTCTATCGACCAAAGAGTTAGCTTTGTCATCGCCCAAGGCCTCTACCAACATATTACGAATATAGCCGTCGGAACCCATACCCAAGCCCGTTAAGGTTCTGGCCTCTTCTAGAAAGTTGGTCATGACAATTTCAACGTCATTTTGAGGCACGTTTTCAAGCCCGGACATGGCTGTACCGATACGCTGCACCTCTTTAGGCCCAAGATGTTTAAGGACTTCTGCCGCTTCTTTTTCACCGAGTGACATCAGCAAAATAGCTGCCTGATCCAACTTGGATATACTTGATTCGCTATTGGCGTTTTCTTCACTCACCGCTATTTACCCATCGTTTAACTACTTGCGCGACACGGCCAGGATCTTCTGCAATGAGGCCTTTAACAGCATTAATTTGCTGTTCGTGATTTTGGCCAGGCCCTGTTAACAGCATACTATCCCCGCCCGACAAAGTAACGGTCCCGTCGGATAAGTCGCCGCCTAAATCGGCTGACAGGTCATTTAATGCTTCCTGTGCCTCAAGCTCACGCATTTCTTTTGACGTATCTGTTAAATTGCGCATAACCGGGCGTAACACACCAAAGATAATAGCAATAATCAACAAGATACCTGCAACTTTCTTGATGATTTCAGCCATTTCCGGCTGCTTCCAAATAGGAACCTCTTCTAACACGAATTCTTCTGGCTCTGGAATAGCGATGAATTCCGCATTGATAATATTGATACTATCGCCACGTGCAGCATCAAAGCCCACGGCATCACGGACTAATATAGCCAGTTGATCCAACTCTTCTTGCGGCATTGCTACTGAAGTAATCGTACCTGTCGTGAGGTCTTTTTGAGCGACGTTATCCACCACAACCGCCACACTCAAGCGACGAACACGCCCGGTTTGATAACGAGTATAGCTAACCGTACGATCTAATTCATAATTTCTAGTAGCCTGTACACGGCTACTTCCCTGACCTGCAACGTCGCCAGCACCTACACCTACCTGCTCTGGGGCGACGCCATCTACGGGAGGCTGATTACTTAAAGCGCCCGGCACACCACCAGCACCACCGCCTGAGCTATTGCCTTCTCGGAGAGTTTGCTCACTGCGCATCGCCGGTAAATCGGGGTTAAATTGCTCGTCGGCTTGCTCTATTTCAGTAAAATCGACGTCTGCGCTAACTTCTGCTCTAAATTTCTCTGCACCCAGCACACGTTCA
>JBNMPS010000010.1:0-36125 GCA_051277005.1 Pseudohongiellaceae bacterium | reverse complement strand
GTGACCGTCTTGGAGCTACTACTACCGCCGCCGCATGAGATCAAAAAAAAGGAAAAAAGTGCGACAAAGATACCGCGATATTGATAACGACCCATAAACGATTAAACACCCATTATCGGTAAAACGGCTAAATCAAAATAACGCTCGTAATGTGCTTGTGAAAGAATAAAAAAATCGTTATCGATCGCTTTTCTTAATTCAACCAACGAGTCATCACGGTATTGCGCATCAAGCTTCAAACCATAGGTTTCCACATTTTGAATTTGGCTCGCGCCAGCCCTCAAAAGTTCATAAGCCCAAGTGGCAGCAGGCTTATGTAAAGAATAGCTGATTTGCTGGGTTTTGAGATGCCACTGCAGTTTAGCTTCATCAACAACGGTTAGTTTACTTTCTACGATTTGCACCAAAAAATTCGTCAAGCGAACATCAATTAGCTGTTTTTGCCCAGGGTTATAACTATTCCAGTTGATCACTTCGTGGGCAAAACGCTTACAACCCCTGCACACCGCATCACCAATGCCGGTTGAGCACACACCAATGCAGGGAGTTTTTACTGTTTCTAGGATATTCTCAGACACTATTTTAAGCACTATATTTAGGGGCAATGTTTAAGGGCTCTACAATTAAGACAGTATTTAGCAATTATCTTCGTTTGCTAGTATTCAACCACTCACTGCCTACTATTTAAGCGCCGCCTTCATGTTACAGTGCGTAATCTTAACCTGCTGCTATGCTGAACGGAATCCGCCATGACAATTATCTCAGTGAATAATGAGCATTCTTTTTACAAATGAACTTAGCCTTAACTTGAAACGCCATTTTCAGTATAATTTGCAGCTGTAATTGTTTGATAGCGCTCAATTTTTTGCCTCGCTGTTGGTAAAAGCAACAGTTTGCGGCATAACAACTCAAGAGGATGCCACTGTGCTTGAAGCATATCGTAAACACGTAGAAGAACGCGCCGCCGAAGGTGTACCCCCCAAGCCACTTAGCGCCGAGCAAGTTGCAGGTCTGGTTGAGCTATTAAAAACACCACCCGCCGGCGAAGACAAAACCCTTCTTGATTTGATCAGCAACCGGGTACCACCCGGCGTAGATGAAGCCGCCTACGTTAAAGCCGGATTTTTATCAGCCATCGTTAAAGGTGAAGCCAACTCACCTCTCATCAACAAAGAAGACGCTATCAAGTTACTAGGCAATATGCACGGTGGCTATAATATCGAGACTTTGGTTGCCGCGTTAAATTGTGATGAGCTAGGTGACTTGGCAGCAGTAGAGCTTAAGCACACACTATTGATGTTTGAGGCCTTCCACGACGTTGAAGAAAAAGCCCAAGCGGGTAACACCAAGGCACAATCTGTTATGGACTCATGGGCTGCTGGCGAATGGTTCACCAACCGCGATAAAGTCGCCGAAAGCCTCAAAATGTCTATCTTCAAGGTAACCAGTGAAATTAACACGGATGACTTGTCTCCAGCACCTGACGCCTGGAGCCGCCCAGACATCCCGCTACATGCCCGCGCAGCCTTTAAAATGACTCGCGACGGCCTAACCCCTGAAGAACACGGGGTCACTGGCCCCATGAGCAAAATCGACGAAATTAAAGCCCAAGGCCACCCTGTAGCCTTTGTTGGCGATGTTGTGGGTACTGGCTCTTCACGTAAATCAGCGACTAATTCTGTCTTGTGGTTCTTCGGCGACGACATACCTGGCGTGCCTAATAAGCGCGGCGGCGGTGTTTGTATCGGCGGCAAAGTAGCCCCCATTTTTTACAACACAATGGAAGATGCCGGCGCTCTCGTTTTTGAAGCGCCTGTTGACGACTTACACATGGGTGACGTGATTGAAATTCGCCCCTATGACGGTAAAATCTTAAACGAAGCTGGCGATGTTATCAGTGAGTTCGAGCTTAAGTCAGACGTATTATTAGACGAAGTTCAAGCCGGTGGCCGTATCAACCTTATCATTGGCCGCGGCTTAACCACTAAAGCCCGTGAATCTTTAGGCTTGCCGATAACCGACCTATTCCGCATACCAAAAACGCCTGTCGACACCGGCAAAGGTTTCTCGGTTGCACAGAAAATGGTTGGTCGTGCATGTGGCTTAGAAGAAGGCATGGGTATTCGCCCAGGGACTTACTGTGAACCTAAAATGACCACGGTTGGCTCACAAGACACCACCGGCCCCATGACCCGTGATGAGCTTAAAGATTTGGCCTGCCTAGGTTTCTCAGCTGACTTGACCATGCAATCATTCTGTCACACGGCCGCTTACCCTAAGCCCATTGACGTTGATACTCAGCACACTCTACCTGACTTCATCATGACCCGTGGCGGTGTTTCACTACGCCCCGGCGACGGTGTTATTCACTCATGGCTAAACCGCATGTTATTGCCAGATACTGTCGGTACAGGGGGTGACTCGCATACTCGCTTCCCAATGGGCATCTCTTTCCCAGCAGGTTCTGGCTTGGTCGCTTTCGCCGCGGCGACGGGTGTTATGCCTCTCGATATGCCTGAGTCTGTATTGGTTCGATTTAAAGGTGAAATGCAGCCTGGTATCACGCTACGTGATTTAGTCCATGCTATCCCCTACCAAGCTATCAAAGAAGGCCACCTAACCGTTGCGAAGAAAGGTAAGAAAAATATTTTCTCTGGTCGCATCTTAGAAATTGAAGGATTGAAAGGCTTAACCGCTGAACAAGCTTTTGAATTATCAGATGCCTCTGCTGAGCGCTCTGCTGCAGGTTGTACCATTGAGCTAGGCGAAGAAGCGCTAACTGAATACTTAACCTCTAACGTGACCTTGTTACGCTCTATGATTGCCGACGGTTACGGCGACCCACGCACCCTTGAACGCCGCGTTCAAAACATGGAAAAGTGGCTAGCCAATCCTAATTTAATCAAAGGCGATGCCGATGTCGATTACGCAGCCGTTATTGAAATTGATCTAAACGAAATTACAGAACCTATCGTTTGCTGCCCTAACGATCCAGATGATGCCAAGCTGTTATCTGACGTTGCCGGCGACAAAGTTGACGAAGTATTTATCGGCTCTTGTATGACTAATATCGGTCACTTTCGCGCCGCAGGTAAGCTATTAGAACAACACAATGCTCCTATCTCTACCCGCATGTGGATAGCACCACCCACTAAAATGGACGAGCACCAGCTAATGGAAGAAGGCTATTACAACATCTTTGGTAAAGCCGGCGCACGGACTGAAATGCCAGGCTGCTCACTGTGCATGGGTAACCAAGCTCGTGTTGCACCTAACAGCACCGTGCTTTCTACCTCAACGCGTAACTTCCCTAACCGCTTAGGCGATGGCGCCAATGTTTACCTAGCGTCTGCAGAGTTAGCCTCTGTGGGTGCAATTTTAGGTAAGTTGCCAACACCGGCTGAGTATATGGAATACGCTAAAAACTTAGACGCTATGTCAGCCGATATTTATCGCTACTTAAACTTTGATCAAATTGCTTCTTTCCAAGCTAGCGCTGAAGAAGGTAAAAAGATTGCAGCCGTGCAAATCGATGAAGTTCAGATGTAGTCGCTAAAGCCAGACCCTACCAAAGCCCTGCCGTTTGGTAGGGCTTTTTTTGCCTATTTATAACACAAGCCTTTTCAAGTAAAGAAAATACCCCTAGTATCGCCCCATCAAAATCAGCACAACCATGATCTCATCAGGACAACGCCATGAAGTATGAGCAAGCCCTTATGCAACGCGCAGATTCCAAATGCGAGCTTTGCACCTCCACCAACATCTTAGCGGCTTATGAGATCCTTGTGAGCCCAATGAGCACCGAAGACACTCACATCCTGCTGTGCGAAACCTGCAGAGATCAAATCAACGGCAATGATTTAGATTTAAATCATTGGCGCAGCCTGCCTGACACCATGTGGAGTACGACACCCGCCGTGCAAGTGATGGCCTATCGCCTACTTAATCAACTAAACGGTGAAACTTGGGCGCAAGATGCGCTAGATATGCTCTATCTTGAAGACGATATTAAAGCCTGGGCTGATGCAGGTATTGATAACACGATCGACGATAATGAGTCCACCTTTGATTCTAACGGGGTACGTTTACACGCGGGGGACAATGTCATATTGATTAAAGACTTAGACGTAAAAGGTGCCGGCTTTACCGCTAAACGTGGCACAGCGGTTCGCGGCATATCTCTCACCAACAACCCCGAACATATCGAAGGCCGAGTAAACGGTACAAGGATTGTATTAGTGAGTACGTATTTGAAAAAGATGTAAGTAAAAACTCGTTAGATTATTACTCTCTTGGTCCGTCATACCGGCGAAAACCGACATGACAAAACCTTTATGCTTTATTGAGAGTTTTCTGGCACTTCAAAAAACTCTACCACACCGGTATCTAGTGAGTACTCCGCACCCACAATCATCAAACCATCGTCACGAATTAACCCTTCTAAAATATCAGAGCCCTTACGCAGCTGCTCAACCGATGCCTTAATATTGGCTTTAACCGCCTTAGATACAAAATCGTCATCAGAACACTGATGACCATTTGTTAATAAAGGTTCAACCGCAGGCTTAATACGACCAACTATAGATTCCAGATTTTTTGAACGACTATCGGCCGGTAAATCCAATTGATCAATGGTCGCTTTAACCGCACCACAATCAGAATGACCTAAAACGACCACTAAGCGAGTATGGAATTGCTCCGCCGCAAATTCGACACTACCTATACCCGATGGCGCAACAATATTACCTGCCACGCGAATCACAAATAAGTCACCTAAGCCGTGATCAAAAATAATCTCGGCAGGCGCCCGGGAATCAGAGCAACCCAAAACGATTGCAAAAGGTTCTTGCCCCCCCACCAATTGATAGCGGCGGTTAACCGTTGCCATTTCGGCCCTATCATCACGGGTAAAACGTGTGTTGCCGTCTTTTAGCTTTTGCAAAGCCTCAACTGCTGAAATCATAAACTTACTTCTTTAAATAAAATTTAAACGTGATACTTTCGGCATGTATAGAGACATAAAGATCCAATCAAGCGCACATAAATCGACACTTAATCCTACTCTTTCTCCATTTTAAAATAAAAAAATGAAGCAGTCCAAGTGATCAGTACTAAGCCCGCTAATGACTCAATACCGGTTAAAAAACGTAAATCACCGGTAGGTTGTATATCACCAAAACCCAAGGTACTAAAAGTCGTAAATGAAAAGTAGACACAATCTAATAAAGAACCGTCGAATCTACCCTCCAACACACCAAAGTTGCCATAATTATTTAACACAAAAAAAGCAATGGCAAACAACTATACTTCTACCTCATGAGCCGTAAGTGCACCCAACACACCCGAGACAATTCTTGATCGATGTTTGATTTTTGCTGACGATAATCTAACACTCATAAACTGTAAAAACTCGTAGTGAATAATCACAGCCGCCGCCACAACCACAGAGATAATTAACGAGATCACGACCATTAGCCGGTACCTAAGCTGCCTGTTTAGGCAGGCTTATCTTAAGCAACAGATAGCCGACAAGACCTGATGCCAGAGAGCCTATAATAATGCCCAATCGCTCATCAAACAGGAGGTTTACCCCTGTTTCTTCAAACGCTAATGAACCAACAAATAAACTCATGGTAAAACCGATACCACATAAGGCCGACGTTGCATAAAGACTGGTCCAGTTCATTTGATTAGGCATTTTTGCTAAGCCCATTTTAATCGCCAACCCACACAATACAAATATTCCAAACTGTTTGCCTACAAACAAGCCAAGAGCAATACCCAGGGGTACATCATGCATTAATTGTTCTACCCCAACACCTGAAAAATTAATACCGGCATTAGCGAAGGCAAAAATGGGCAACACAACAAAGGCCACAACACTATGTAAATCATGCTCAAGGCTCTTTAACGGTGAATGCCGGCTATCTACTCTTGAACGCATAGGTATAAAAACGGCTAATAGCACACCGGCCAAAGTCGCATGTACACCAGACTTTAGCATCGCCACCCACATAATAAGGCCAATAAAAATATATACACTGCGGGATTCAACACCCTTCTTATTGATTATTGCCAGAACCGGTATGCAAATCGCCACAACGATTAAAGCAAGAGTTGAAATTTTAGATGTATAAAAAATAGCGATGATAACGATAGCACCTATGTCATCAAAAATAGCTAACGAGGTTAAAAATATTTTTAGGGTCACAGGTACTCGTGAGCCCAATAATGAAAGCACACCTAATGCAAACGCAATATCCGTTGCAGCGGGTATTGCCCAACCTTTTAGTGCAGTATCATCATCTATATTAAAATATACATAAATTAAAGCTGGGGCTAACATACCGCCAATTGCGCCGATCCCCGGCAAAATAATGTTTCGCTTGTCGTTTAATTCTCCCTCAACTAGCTCACGCTTTAATTCAAGGCCCACTAAAAAGAAGAACATCGCCATCAAACCATCATTAATCCAAAGTAACAAAGGCTTGGCAATTTCTAAAGTACCTATTTGAACCACTACAGGCGTATCAAGTAATAGTGCGTAATAGCTCTGCAATGGAGTATTGGCGCAGATCAAGGCCAAGGCAGCGGCAATCATTAAAATAATACCGCCGGCAGATTCAACTTGAAGAAAACGCTGAATAATAGAGCTAGCTTGTTGAGACATGAAACGATATCTTCTTTTAGGGTACGGTTATCGAAAACAAAGGGTTATAGCCGAAAATGAGAGCGTAGCTTACAGGCTTTTGGAAGCGTTGAAAATGTATTTAGGCTGTTCAAAACAGTCAACAAGCTACTTTACTAAAGTTTTTGGCCAGCCATGCTGCGCAATAAAAACCTTAATATTTTTAGGGCGATACCTATCATCTCGCTGCCACCGCTGCTTAACCGACTGATGAATAAGCACTGGACCACCACCATGATCAATATCCCGATAATACGTGTTTTTGATGCGATAAAAGCTACGTTTGGAGTTATGCAGTGTTGCCAATGGATTGGGTTTAGCATGCTTTTTTATATGCCCTTCCACAGCAAGCCCTGCTTTACCCGCTTCTTTCAAAATCTACAACATAGGCGCATCCGATAATAACGAGCCATCTTTATCGGGCTTATAGCTGCCACTAATATTACTGTGTGCACCCGCAAACCAGACTTGTTGCAAAAGTCCATATTATCTTGAGGCTTCCAAACGGCTGGATCAAAATTACTTCTATGCTCATCAATAGCCAATGCACGCCTCGCTATACGAACATTTTTACCAATCTTAGTATCGTAAAACTCATCATCGTCATCAAACAACCCTATAAAAAATACGGGTATACCCATGACCCCAACCGTATCCCAAACGCCAACAAATTTAATGTCTCTAGACACATGCGAATACTGTTTTCTAAAATATTTAGATTTATCACCTTCGGGGAATACGCAGCACCTGGTTTTTTTTAATAATCAAAGGCCTGTTGAATTAAGGGGCGTCCGCTCTTTTAACAATGCCGAAATTATTGATTAAACCACACAGTGAGCGAATCGTGTAAGAGTAACGGCTAAAGCCGAATAAAAATAACTCGTCACCTGGAGAATAGTTTTGAACGATGTAGCGGTAAACATCCATAATGTTTTTATGTAAGCCTCTTCCTGTGGCTCCTCCCACAGTAGAATCGTAATAAGAACCTCCCCCCCCCCCAGCCATAAAAAACTTGCTGGAGAACTTTAGTCTTAATCACTGAATCTTTACCGACCAGGTTAATCGCCCTAGCAAGCTTAAGAACATTCGCAGGTAAGTCTTCGGTGATATTTTTTTAGGGCTATTCCATGTGCCATCGGCACAGATAATAATTATTTTTTTCTTAATAAACCCCTATCATTCAACATATAAGCTGAAACAACTCGTCACTCAAGATCAATTTTATGCATTAAGAATACGTAAAAAACAATGACAACTAATCAACATCTTTAACTATAAATCGATTGCCCGGCTCTATGGTCAACCATTGTTTAAGCTGCTCAAATGTTTCAACATCTTGCGCTATAGCATAATCTACACTGGTAAAGCCCTGCTCTACTGAAAAGCGCAAGTCACCTTCAGGCTTCAAATTAACAATTATGGAAGCAAACTGACCGGGCTCAATATTATAGGCAGACTGCGCATGATAGGCCCCCATACCAAATACTGTTACTTGGTTAACCGGCCACGTTGTTTCGTTGCTGATATCTAACTGGAATTTTTTTGGCGTCGTCATTTGCCAAACCAAATAGGCGGTGGCCACCGCAACCACCACAAAAAATATACCGGCAATAATAATTTTTAAGTGTTTACTCAACGTTAATACACTCTTACGCTGTGCTTGCGCAGCGCCTTGGTTAATGCATCATCTAGATGTTCCAAATCTTTTTGTTCTAATTCAATCACGGCAAGCCCTAAAGCTTGATACTGACTTTTTCGCTGCATACGCTCAGAAATACTATGCGCATCACTCACCTCGCCCCAATAGTCGATATAGAGCTGCTGCGAGGGCAGATAAAAATCAGCATAATGCTCCTCATCACAGGGCAGCCTACGTTTTGTCGCGTGAGTAAAGCCTGCCAGGTATAACCAATGGCAAATTTTTAATTGCGCTTTAGAGGTGTGACTATGGCCATCAACCGCTTGATAGTCCGTATGGGCAAATAAATCATCTGAGGGCGGTGTAGCCACATGGCTAACCTCACCAAAGTACGCTAACTGCTGTGCAAGGTGTTTATCTTGCTGAGCAGTATCGGGCCATAGCACATAAAATGTTCCGCTTTGCTCATTTTCAAATTGAACGCCCCCTTTTTGCTCGCCTATCGCCGTTAGCTCCCACCCTTGCGAACCGTGCTTAATCCAGCCGAGTTCAGCTAAGCAGCGATTGACTTCACGCGCTGAAAGTTGATGTTTGTCACCGAGCGCTTTTGCTGAAATAGTGCGATTATCTTCCAGTGCTGCTATTAGAGGATGCTCAGTCGTTTTGTGTGGCCACACAATGTAACGACCATATTTTTTACTATGTACATACTCGCCCCCTTCAAATTCACCTTTATTGGTAAGCTCCCACACATCGCCGACACGCTTGATCCAGCCGTAATCGCTCAGTGTGCCGAAGAGTTGCTGAGAAGACATAGACAGCGTCTTGGCTAAGGCGCTGGTAGAAAGTGGATGGTGCTCAGTATCAGTCATATAAACTCGTATAAAGGTTGTTTAGGCCAAAGCTAGCTCTTGATAACGCAGGCTAAGCCCTTGATAGACGCTATCGGCAAAATCATCACTGGTCGCATCAAGTTGATTAATGATTTCAACCAAATGCTCGTTATCTTCACGACCCTGCCACTGTTTCACATAACTGCCATCTTTATAGCCATTGTCTTGCCTAAAGAAGTTGAGCACATTTTTGCCCACGTACTGACGGTAGAGTTCATCAAAATTCATTTCGCAAGCGCTTAACAAATCCCAAAACAGTGCCACTGAAAAGCTTTTTGTCTCTAAGCTGTTTTGCGCCAATGCTTCGGTAGCGTCGATAACACCTTGACCTTGATAGTGATAACCCTCAAGTGCTGCAACCATTTGCTCAGCGATATCTTCAATAGACTGTCCTTTAAATAAGGCGCTCATGCCAAAATGCCAGATATCAATGACCTCTAGCTTCACTTGATCCATATCAGGGGTTTGCTTCTTCCACCATTTATAGCCGTAATGATCAACCAGTTCACCGCACTCTATCCATGCCGCCCTAAACCACGCAAAATCTTGAGCAGGCCAATCAGCATGCACCTTCTGGTTCATCTTGTTTTGCATGTTAAGCATGGTGATAAAAGCTTGTTTCATGTGGATTTCCTGGTTAAAACGGGTAATAGGTCAGTAAACTAAATTTATTATTAACGGCACCATTATAACGACTGTTTAGCCACTTAAAAGAGCCAAATTTTGAACACTATTTTTATACACCTAATCTGATTTTTAAATCTTTTTTAATAAAGCTAGGCTATATGTGGCTTGTACGTATTTATCCACAAATTCTGTGGATAACTTGGTGGATAACGTCATGAAAAATTCACGCAAGCCCCACACAGTCATCCCTACCCCAAACTGGTTAATTTTTAACCTGTTATTTTTCTCCTTTAAAATCAGTAGCTTACAGCAATTTGTATGTATGCACAGTGATTCACTCATCGCTTATGTAAATATTTCACAAATAATTCAAAATGTGCATAAAACCTAGCACGCTGGGTTAGTAGCGACTGACAGAACATAAAACAGACAGTAACATAACCTCAAAAAAGTGTTAAGGCTACGTTACCAAAAGCCGCAGTGGGTAGCACTGCTTAAGCGTTATTTTTTATTGATTGATCAACTGGCCGAATTAGTTATTTTTACACCGATTAAGGTATGACGGCCAGAAAACTCCACAGCTTTTTGCCCGCGGCTAAACACCTCTGAATTTAGTGTCACTGTTGCTCGCCCTTTACACTCATTTTATCGAACACTTCATCCCAATCAAGAGTAGAGCCATCACCAGCAGACACAATAAGCGCCTCATCAACCGGCACTAAATAATCTATCTCACCATGACTCACGACCCAATTAGGGTTTATGTTCCGCTCTCTGCATTTAAGATAAAACATGCCCCAGCAGATCATCACGGTTAAGCCATAAAGACTGCCACCCCAGGCGGTAAGCTTATCGTTAAGAGAGGGGTTTAAATCAATCGAGAGCGAAAGCGATTGGCCATCGTAATGATGCACTTTCATGCCAAGATACTGAGCTACTTCCCTATGCTCAGTTAAAAAGTCAGTGAGGTGTTGCTCGTAGGTACCATGAATACTCGCAAGGACACTAAATCAACTTCCGCATTGAATTCAGGCTGAAAACACAGCTATTCATATCCATCTAGCTTCTTTTCACTTCACGAAAAGGCTACAATTCTACGCTTTACTGCATATCTATAAGCCACAACTCTAAGATTATTGTCAACAAAGCACGATAACACTGTTATTTACCTCCCTGAGAACAACGATTAATGACCTCATTAACGATCGAAGCGCTAAGCTACACACCCGATAGCAGCCGCTTGTTTTCACGTATCCGCTCGCTGGGCTACGCGGTGTTTTTGGATAGCGCCAATCCCTACACAAAACAGGGTCGATATGATGTCATTAGTGCAGCACCTATCGAGGTCATCAGCGATGATCGCGACACCCCACAGAGCGATCATTTCTTTAAAAGACTCGAAAAGTCCCTAAGCCAGTTATCCTCAGACGTTGAAAACCCACATAAGCTGCCCTTTATAGGCGGAGCCATCAGTTACTTTAGCTATGACCTAGGCCGGCAACTGGAACAACTACCCGCCACAACACACAATGATGCCAACTTACCTATCGCATTAGCGGGCATCTACACTTGGGCGATTATCAATGACCACCAAGAACAACACACCTGGTTAGTGGCTCACCCTCAAGCTGAAGCTGTTCTAATCAATCAAGTGAAAGAATTACTCGATTCAGAAGAGCCAATAGCTAAAACATTTCAATTAAGCGAAAATTTCACACCCTCTATCAGTAAAGATGAATACCAAGCAGCGTTTAATCATATCCATGATTACATTCAAGCCGGTGACTGCTATCAAATTAATCTAACCCAACGTTTTTGTGCCGACTTTGAAGGTGACCCCTGGCAGGCCTACCAACAATTACGCAGTATTACGGCCGCACCCTTCTCTGCTTTTATGGAATGGGAAGGTAAAAGTATTCTCAGCTTATCACCTGAGCGCTTTATTCAAACGGTGGGCGATCACGTTAGCACCGCGCCCATTAAAGGTACGCGCAAGCGCAGTGATAACCCTGAACTTGACCGGGCACTCGCAGAAGAATTAATTAACAGTGGAAAAGATCGCGCAGAGAACTTAATGATTGTTGATTTGCTGCGTAATGATTTAGGTAAAAACTGCCAAGCTGGCTCTATCAATGTGGTAAAACTTTTCGAACTGCAAAGCTTTGAAACAGTACATCACTTAGTAAGTACCATTAATGGCACATTAAATGAAAACACCCATCCTATAGAGCTTTTAGCCGGCGCCTTCCCCGGAGGCTCAATCACCGGAGCACCCAAATTTCGCGCGATGCAAATAATTGAAGAATTAGAAAGCCACAGGCGCTCAGTGTACTGTGGCTCTATTGGCTATATTAGCTGCGACGGTCACATGGATACTAATATCGCAATCCGCACACTCACCTGTAATAATAACCGTATTAATTGCTGGGCTGGCGGCGGCATCGTTGCCGACTCACAATGTGAGGATGAATATCAGGAATGTTTCTCAAAAGTGGGTAAAATTTTAGCGACTCTTGAAAGTAGCTGCAAACGCTAAAGTCATCTCTTATTGTCATCATGACATCTGCAAACCAACAAGCTATACATCGACGCCGTAACGCTTATATTTTAAAGTCCCAGCGGGGATAGTCATTCAGTCCTAAATACATCAAACACTATAGGCAAAGAATGGAGTTAGCCGTATAGTGCGCCTAACAATAAATAATGTAATAAACATCAATAAAAAGAGTTTAACCCTATGTGTGAGCTGTTTGCGATCAGCGCCGAAAGCCCTATTCAATTTCAATACTCACTGGAAGAGTTCGCCAAACACGGAGGGTTAATCAAACCACATAAATCCGGCTGGGGTATTGCCGCCTATCAAAATAAAGACCTCATTCTATTAAAAGAAGCCGAACCGGCAGCCTACAGCCCACTCATAAAATTTATTGCCGACAGCCCTATCCGCACACACTTAACCATTGCCCATGTTCGTTATGCCACTCACGGTAAACCAAACTTTGAAAACACCCATCCATTTTCAAGAGAGCTAGGGGGCAGACAACATGTATTTGCCCACAATGGCGAATTAGATAATATTTTCACAAAACTCCCTCTGAGCTCCTCACGATTTTTACCTATGGGGGAGACAGACTCAGAGCATGCCTTTTGCTATTTGCTCAATCAATTAAGTGCCACATGGGATAAGGGTACCCCCTCTGCAGAACAGCGATTAAAAATCGTTTCTAGGGTGGCTGAAGAATTTGTCAAACTGGGGGCCGCTAATTTTCTATATAGTGACGGAGAAATATTATTTGCCCATTCACATCAAAGACGATTTAGCACTTACAACAAGGGTGAGGCCGTTTTTAGCGAGGTTAGAGAGCCAGGGTTGTGCATAGCCAAAAGAAACGAAGTGCTCACCAATGGTTTAAAAATAACGCCACTAAACCCCTGTGACGCATTGATGATAGCCAGCGTACCTTTAACAGAATCTGGTTGGACTCCCCTACCCACAGCCAAAGTTATCGCAATCAAAAATGGCCAGTACCTAAACATTAATTAATCGACGATACACCGACTTAGGTAGGCTTTTCGATTCACGAGATGGCAGTGGACGCCACTGCTGTAGAAACCTCGGAACACGGCTAGCCCGCTAGCCAAAGGTTTTACGAAAAACCAGGCATAGTAGCGCAGCTAATACGGCAACAGCCGCTGTCAATTGTAATAATACCTCACTACTAAACCCTGCCATCGCAAACCACACCGTTAACATTAAAAAGCTAGCCATAGCGATATTTTGCAGCCAGTTATTCAGGGCTAACACATGACCCAGCTCATGCTCACGGGAATGTAATTGTATTAGTGTGTTTAGCGGTACAATCAACAAGCCCCCCATTAAACCAACCAATACAAATAATATGGCCGAATTAATCATTGAGCCTGCGTAAGTTAATGCACATGAACTCAGTGCAACGCCTAATGCCCCTATAGGAATCAAATTTATGGGAATGCCATTTTTAGATTTTTTAGCTAATACTGAGGCCAACAATGAGCCCAAAGCGATACCCAAGCCAGCACCAGCTAATACCACTTGAATTACCAGTGTATTGCTTACACCGTATTGTGCTTTAGCATAGGCAGGAAACGCCACCAGCATAACCTGGCCTACCGACCAAAACATCGCTAAACCTACCATCGACCAGGCAATTATTTTTTTATGGCAAACAATCACAGCGACTTGTTTGATTAGCTTACCACTTAAATAATCTTTAACAATAAACTGTTTATCTGGGTCGCCCTGCTCTAATTGTGGCAAACGATAGACCATGATTAATTCAAAGGTCGCATTAATCACCAAAACCCAACCGATAATGGATATATGTTTTAAAATAATTGCAGGGTCAGTAATCGCTGTAGGGTAAAGCATTTCAAAAAACAAAGAATAAAATACGGTGCCCAGCAATATGGCGACAATGGTCACCGCCTGCACCAAGCCATTACCTTGCATTAATCTCTCAACACCAAATAAAAATTTAATGTAGCCGTATTTAGCCGGAGAATAAAAAGCAGACTGTATAGCAAGAATAAAAGTCAGCGCAAAAGCCTGCCAGAACCAGCCTAAGTAATAACAAACGGTGATTAACAACGTAACCACGACAGCCATCCACGCCGACAGCTGCATCACTTTATGCTTTGGGTACTTATCCGCGACAAATCCGACCGGAGAAACCAGTAAAATAAACGGTAATAGAATGAGCGCATTAACGACGGCGGTATAAATGACCTGTTCTTGACCATCGTAGGCTTTAAACAAGGTATTTTGAATAATGATTTTATGGCCAAGATCAATAAAGGCATTTAAAAACAAAGCCATTAAATAATAGATGGCTCCGGGAGTTTTAATGAGTTTGCTCATTTATTTAACTCAATCATCTATTCAGGTTACTTTTTATTTCTCTCGCAACAATTGAGAGTCATAAAAAAGGCGCGTAACTTACGTTCGCACCTTTGCCGTATGCTCGTAATAAAACTAAAGCGTTATGTTACGGTTACTAGCTTTAATAAATTCTTTCTTTAAATCTTCGTAAGTATGTACTGCTGGATACTGTGGAAATTCAGCGATCACATTATCCGGCGATTTAAATAAGATGCCAGCATCAGCCTCAGCTAGCATGGTGATGTCGTTATAAGAGTCACCCGTAGCAATAGTTCGGTAATACATAGAGTGAAAACCAATAACCGCTTGGCGCTTAGGGTTAGCTTGGCGTAATTTGTAATCAACGACTTTACCGTTGTCGTCTACTTCAAGCTTGTGACACAACAACGTTGGGTAGCCTAACTGCTTCATAAAGGGCATACCAAATTCATAAAAAGTATCGGATAAAATGACTACCTGAAAACGTTCACGCAACCAATCTAAAAACTCAACCGCACCTTCCATAGGAGACAATTCACTGATAACCGCTTGAATATCGGGTAAACCGTAACCGTGTTGATCTAACAGCTTTAAGCGCTGCTTCATCAAAACGTCATAATCAGGCACATCGCGGGTGGTGGCCTTGAGTTCTTCAATGCCGGTTTTTTCGGCAAAGTTAATCCAAACTTCGGGTATTAACACCCCTTCAAGATCAAGACAGGCTATTTCCACGATAACTCCTAATTAGGTATTGAGTTGCATAAGTTAACAAGGCGCAGATTCTACCACCCTCACCGCTTCGCTTCTATGTGGTGTGGCTCTTTTATCTCGGGCATAAAAAAACCGCACGGGGTGCGGTTTAAGGTTAGCGATTAAGGGTACTCAATATTCAGGCAACTCAATCTGTGAAAATAGCTCATCCAACTCTTGCTTGGTATGACGTTGATACGCCTCTTCTACTAACGACTTGGTGAGATGTGGTGCAAATAGCTCGATAAAATCATACATAAAACCTCGTAAGAAAGTGCCCCTACGGAAGCCAATACGGGTAATGCTTGGGGCGAATAAATGGCTGGCATCTATAGCGACCAAATCACTGTCTAGCTCTTCGCTATAGGCCATTTTCGCGACTATCCCTATGCCTAAGCCTAAGCGCACATAGGTTTTGATAACATCGGCATCGGCGGCGGTAAATACGACCTTGGGTGCCAAGCCTTTCTCTATAAAAGCCTCATCAAGTTTTGAGCGTCCCGAAAAGCCAAATACATAGGTTACAATCGGGTGAGCAGCCACATCTTCTAAGGTGAGATTAGTGACCTGTGCTAGAGCATGATCTTTAGGAACAATAATTGCTCTATTCCACTTATAGCAAGGCATCATGATGAGGTCACTAAACAGTTCTAGCGCCTCCGTAGCGATGGCAAAATCAACGGTACCGTCGGCTGCCAACTCAGAGATCTGCATAGGTGTGCCCTGATGCATATGTAATGACACATCAGGGTAACTACCAATAAAACTCTTTATGGACTTGGGTAAGGCATAACGCGCTTGGGTATGGGTGGTTGCAATGGACAAACTGCCCTTTTGCTCATCGCTAAATTCTTGGGCTACCTGCTTGATACTCTCGACTTTGCGAAGGATTTCACCGGCCGTTTTTAAAATGGCTTCACCGGCAGGCGTGACTCGGGTGAGATGTTTACCGCTTCGGGAAAACACCTCTACGCCTAACTCGTCCTCTAGCAAGCGAATTTGCTTACTGATACCCGGCTGAGAGGTGTATAAACTTTGAGCCGTGGCCGATACATTCAAATCGTGATGTGCCACTTCCCAGATGTAGCGCAACTGTTGTAATTTCATACTAACCCCCGGCTAGGTGTTAATAACTCAACTGATGTGCCAGTAGGTTATTAAAAAGCCTCTTTTCTTATTGCAGATGATGTCATTAACGGATACGGCTACGTCATTTAAACCATAGTCTATATAACAATTTTCACCTAATAATTGGCTAAATCTTTCGAATAGTTCTAGAAAGCCATTAAGAACCCGTTTTATACGAAATTATACGTAGAAACGATGCTTAATTACGCCTAGGGGTTAGCCACACCATGGGGCACATGTCCAGTCGCCACATGCTGGCTGGCGGAGTCACAATGGCCCTTTTGATCATCAAAAAACACATCTGCACCATACGCCTTAAGAAAGTCACCTTTGGCCAAACCACCCAAAAACAAGGATTCATCGATACGGATATTCCAAGTGCGTAACGTTCGAATTACACGCTCATGAGCCGGAGCCGATCTAGCGGTGACTAAAGCGGTACGTATAGGGGAATCTTCGGGGGAGAACTCAGACTGTAAGCTATGCAATGCCGATAAAAACGCCTTAAACGGCCCCCCCGTCAACGGACTTTTAGCCGAAGCTTGTTCGCTTTGAGTGAAAGCGTCCAGCCCTTCTGACTTAAAGATTCGCTCTGCCTCATCGGAAAACAATACCGCATCACCGTCAAAGGCAAACTTTAACGGTGCATCGGCATCGGATTCCTTTTGTGCAGAAGGTATCAACGTTGCCGCGGCAACACCGTTATCGAGGGCATTACGAACATCACCGGCATTAGTCGACAAAAACAAATGACAGCCAAAGGCCTGCACATAGCGATAAGGGCTTTGCCCACCCGTGAAGGCTGCACGTGATATATCTAAGCCATGATGCTGGATGGAGTTAAATACGCGCAGACCCGTATCAGCACTGTTGCGTGATAACAGAATCACTTCGACCTTTGGCTCACCGGGTAGCTTTTCATTAATTGATAGCAGCTTGCGCACCAAAGGGAATGCTTCACCAGGCTCTAGCACGGTATCCTCATGATCGATTTGATGCTGCTGGTAAGCTTCCAGGCCATCTTCCTCGTAAATTTTGTGGCTGTCATCCAGATCGAACAACGCACGGGATGAGATGGAGATAACGAGTTTGTCGCTGGTACCTTGCGGCATGGTAATCCTTTGGTGTTTTTTAGTTTGATGAGTTAAGTCTAATGAAGAAATGCTGGCCTGTCATGTAGCGTCGAGTACTTGGGGTATCATTTCTAATGAACTGCTTGGTATTGCGTAGGTAAAACCTAGACTCAAAAGCATTTCCCCTTCGCATAGCTAACGAAATAAATACCCGCTCAAGTCGGGTGTAACAAACCCCCACCACAAACAAAAACGGCGACTAAATAGTCGCCGCTCTCAAAACACCAAGAAAGTATTAAATACTATTCAAAGTGCCCTTCGGTAATACCGCATGAATCGAAGAACGCTGAAATTTAAGGTCAACATTATCACTCACATTCAATAGTAAATAGTCACCTTCAATTTTAACAATCTTACCTAGGATACCACTGGTAGTAACAACCTCGTCACCTTTGCCCAAAGCCGTAGCCATTTCAGCGTGCTCTTTTTGACGCTTGCGCTGTGGGCGAATGGCGATGAAGTAAAACATCACAAATAAGCCAACCAACATCGCTATTTGAATCATGCCGCCTTCGGCAGGAGCTTGGCCTGCAGCTTGTGCATGCGCCTGAGAAATAAAATTCATAGTGCTAAACCTTAATAAACTGTTTGATTATTAATCAAGGCTGCATCAGCCTCGTCAAATTGCGCATACTGTACCGCTTTTGAGGCGGTATATGCAAACTCTCTAATAGTCGATATCATATTCCATGATAAAAGGCGCATGATCAGAAAAACGCTCATCCTTGTAGATGGAGGCCGTTTGAATTTTATCAACCAGCCCTGGGGTTACTACGTGGTAATCCAAACGCCAGCCCACATTATTAGCCCATGCCTGTCCTCTATTTGACCACCAGGTATACTGCTGCTCTTCATCGTTAATTTCACGGAAGGCATCGACATAACCCACTTCATCAAACAAGGTGGTTAGCCATTCACGCTCATGGGGTAAAAAACCTGAATTCTTTCGATTGGGCCGCCAATTTTTAAGGTCCCGCTCTTTGTGACAAATATTCCAGTCTGCACAAATGATGAATTCACGACGTTTACGTCGTAGGCTCTTGAAATACTCCATTACGTTTTCCATAAAGCCTTCTTTTTTGATTTGCACCGCTTCACTACTAGAGCCTGAGGGCAAATACATGGAGATAACACTCACACCATCAAAGTCTGCTTGTATAAAACGCCCTTCCGAATCAACGGGGTCCCAGCCTAATCCTTTAGTGACTTTGTTAGGTTTCTTCTTGGCATAAATAGCGGTGCCACTATAGCCTTTCTTCTCAGCGTCAAAATAATAGCAGTGATAACCTTCAGGATGAAAAATAGGGTCCGTTAATTGATCAACCTGCGCCTTGGTCTCTTGGATACAAACTACATCGGGGCTTTCTTTAGCCAGCCACTCAAAAAAACCTTTGCGAGCTGCAGCTCTAATACCATTGGTGTTTACGGTAATAACTTTCATAAAACAGTCTCAATTAATGAAGCCGCCATGATACAGATTTGCCTTTAGAGTTTAAACAGGCTGACACACATCAAATAGACATCAGCAATAGCTCTAAGACCGAGTTACCGATACTATAAAGCCATTATATTTTGAGTTTATTGTCTGTATGGAATTTATTTGGATTTTAATCGCCTTTATCTGCGGCCTTGGGGTCAAGCTAACCGGCCTGCCCCCATTAATTGGTTACTTAATAGCTGGCTTTGTACTTCACGCCGTCGGCGTTGAACCCACCAACAGCTTAAATGTGCTTGCCGACCTTGGCATTACCCTAATGCTTTTCACTATTGGCTTAAAAGTTAATCTACGGGACCTACTACGTCGAGAAACTTGGGCAGGTTCTCTTTCGCATATGGGTATTTGGATTTTCTTGAGCACCGGCTTAATCTTATTTATGGCCGCCTTGTCTGCCCCCTACTTCAGCGACACTGATCAAAACACAGCGGTTTTACTAGCCTTTGCCTTTAGCTTTAGCAGTACAGTTTGTGTGGTTAAGCTCTTAGAAGAAAGCGGTGAGATAAAAACACGCCATGGCAAATTAGCGATTGGTGTGTTAATTATGCAAGATATTATTGCGGTGGGGTTTTTGGCCATGAGCACGGGAAAAATCCCCTCCATGTTTGCAGCAAGCCTTATCTGCTTGTTTTTTATTCGCCCACTAATCAACCGGCTGCTCAACAATATTGGCCACAGCGAGCTGCTGCCACTCACCGGTTTTTGTTTAGCCTTGGGCGGTTACGAGCTATTTGAACTATTACAGCTAAAAGGTGATTTAGGAGCGCTTATTTTTGGCATGTTACTCAGCCACCACGTCAAGGCTTCTGAACTTAATAAGGCCTTGATGAACTTTAGGGATTTATTTTTAATTGGTTTCTTTTTGTCGATTGGTTTTATTGCACTGCCAACCCTAGAGATGGTTTCAATGGCGCTGCTTATTTGCCTATTGCTCCCTATCAAGTTTGTGCTGTTTTTTGCGGTTTTGGTGCGATTAAAGCTGCGGGGGCGTACTGCGTTTTTAACCGCTCTTGCCCTTACCAACTTCAGTGAATTTGGTTTGATTGTGATGGCGCTAGGTGCCGATGCCGGTTGGATCAATAAGGAATGGCTGGTTATTTTAGCATTAGCCACCGCCTTCTCCTTTGTATTCACCAGTGTACTTTATCGCAGCGCTCACCGTTTTTACAGCAAGCACAAGGAGTTTATTAAACGCTTTGAGGCCCAAAAACGCCTGCCCAGCGACAGGCTCGTGCAACCTAAAAATGCCGAAGTGTTAGTTATCGGCCTTGGTCGTGTGGGCAAAGGAGCCTATAAAGCCCTGCACCAAATGGTAGGCAAAAAAGCCTGGGGCATGGATGCCGATAGAAACCGCATTCACCTACTCAAAAAACAGGGTTTACATGTTATTTGCGGCGACGGTGACGATGCTGACTTATGGGAGAACCTAGATATCAGTAATATTAAATTAATCCTACTGTCCCTACCCACTATAGAAGACAGCGCCAACGTAACCCAACAACTCAGAAATATTAACTTCACCGGTAAAATAGCCGCCATTGCCCGCTATGAAGATGAGCAAGAAAAACTGTTAGATTGCGGTATTGATAAGGTATTTAACTTTTTCAGTGAGGCCGGGACAGGATTTGCAGAAGAGAGCTTATGCCTGGTCGATATACAGCGGCCAGGTAACAAATAGCAGGTGGCTGGCTTGGCCATATCTGCTACTATTCTCCCTTAGATTTACGCCCACTTTAGACATCAATATTAGACATTAACGATAGAGATTAGCATGAGCCTATCCCCTCCTGTTTTAGCAGACATGGTTTTAGCCGTAAACGACGACCTCCCCATCAGAACGGACAAACCCGTTCACAGTGGCAAAGTACGCTCGGTTTACTGGTTAACCGAGGCCGATAGCCTGCGTTTAATTGAAGAGAAAAATTACGACGTGCCTGTCGACACACCGTTAGCGATTATGGTGATCAGCGATCGTATCTCAGCCTTTGACTGTATCTGGCGTGGTGAAGGCGGTTTAAATGGCGTACCCGGTAAAGGTGCCGCTTTAAACGCTATATCTAATCACTGGTTTACGTTATTTAAACAGCAAGGCTTGGCCGATAGCCACATACTCGATATACCTCATCCCTTTGTTTGGATCGTACAAAAAGCCAAACCCGTAATGATAGAAGCCATTTGTCGCCAGTACATCACCGGGTCAATGTGGCGAGCCTACAGCAAGGGTGAACGAGAATTTTGCGGCAACATCTTGTCCGATAACCTTCAAAAAGATCAAAAATTAGACAAGATTTTAATCACACCATCGACCAAAGGTATCTTAAAAGACGTCCCCGGCGTACCCGAAGCCGATGACGTAAACATCAGCCGTAAAAACATCGAGGATAACTTTTCCGCCTTTAACTTTAAAAGCGCTGATGACATCAATTACTACGAAAAATTATTAAAAGATGGTTTTGGTGTTATCAGTGATGCGCTGGCCAACATCGACCAAATATTTGTCGACACTAAATTTGAGTTTGGTTATGTTACCGATAAAACCGGTAATGAAAAGCTCATCTATATGGATGAAGTAGGCACACCCGACTCTTCAAGAATTTGGGATACTACTGCCTATCGCGATGGCAACATCATCGAAAATTCCAAAGAAGGATTCCGTCAGTTTTTATTAAACCACTTCCCAGATCCAGACATTTTGTTAAACAAAGAACGGATGAACGAGCGCTCCGCTTTAGCCAAAGAGAATGTATTACCCGAAGAAGCATTAATGGATATTTCTAGAACCTATACCGGAATTGCTGAAAAAATCACGGGTAAAAAATTGATATTTTCAGCTAATCCTAAAGCAGAGATTGTTGAGGTGTTGCGCGAGCAGTATGGGCTGATTGATTAAGCGCAGCCCAGCCCAATGGTAGTCAACCCGCTATATTTGAGCCGAAAGAAAAAGGAAACTATTTAGTCCTCCTTTGTCCTCTGTGTGCGGGTTTATTTTTTCTTTCCTGCCGCTCCATCATCTGGCGTTCTTTAGGGTCCATAGGTGCTGGCAATAATATATCTAAGTCGGCCATTTTATAAATCTCATCAACTTCTTTGCTAGCCATCTCTGCCCATTGACCTTGTTTTAATTTTGAAGGTAAAAAGATATCGCCATAACGTACACGTTTAAGACGATTGACCTGCACCTCTTGTGACTCCCATAAACGACGCACTTCACGATTGCGACCTTCCATTACCACCACGTAAAACCAACGGTTAGCACCTTCACTACCGCTATCGACAATATCAGTAAACCGAGCAACGCCGTCTTCTAATAACACACCATCATTTAAACGCTTTAGCATAGGCTCATCAACGTGGCCCAAAATACGGCACATATATTCACGCTCAATCACTGATGAAGGATGCATAAGCTTGTTGGCTAAAGTACCATCGGTGGTAAACAGTAATAAACCACTAGTGTTGAAATCTAAACGGCCTACCGATATCCAGCGGCCATTGGCTAATTTTGGCAAGCGCTCAAATACTGTGCGGCGGCCTTCCGGATCGCTACGTGAACAAATTTCGCCTTCGGGCTTGTTATAAATTAATACCTTGCCCGCGTACTTATTACTTTCTATGATTTTTACTATTTGGCCATCAACAAAAATTTTATCTTTTGCGCTAACACGGTCACCTAATTTGGCAACCTGATCGTTTACTCTTACACGACCGGCAGAAATGACTTTTTCCATTTCTCTACGCGAGCCTAAGCCCGCTTGAGCTAAAAGCTTTTGAAGTTTTTCACCATTGGGTTCAATTGACATGTATTTGCACTTTTTAAAATAATAAAGGTGTTAGCCGCCGGCCTTATAGCCAGTAACTAATCGAATTAATGACCAGTATCTTCTTCGGCTAACAGTTCTGCTTCTGCTTCTGCTTCTGCTTCTGCTTCTGCTTCTGCTTCTGCTTCTGCTTCTGCTTCTGCTTCTGCTTCTGCTTCTGCTTCTGCTTCTGCTTCTGCTTCTGCTTCTGCTTCTAGAGTGTTGCCGGCTTCTTCAGATTCTGCAAGTTGTTCACCCTGCTCTGATTCAGTCTCTAAATAGTTTGATTGCTCTGTAATATCGTCGGTTTCAATAGGGGCATTAACCGTTTCGCTTGCCATCGAATCTTCAGTAGAAATATCTTCATTAGCTGATGAGTCTTCATCGGCTGGGGGCTCATCATTGTCGAATAGATCTTCAGCTGACGGTTCTTCGTTAACGGAAGCACCTTCATTTTGAATCGAATTCTCGTTACCTTCACCCGCAACGACTTCGGGGTCAGGTGTGTCTACACCCTCTAAAGCCAGCTCTTCATTCATGTTTTCTAAGTCACGAATTTCAGCCAGCGAGGGTAATTCATCGAGATTTTTCAGATTAAAATAATCTAAGAAAGATCGAGTGGTTGCAAAAAGCGCTGGTCGGCCTGGTACATCTTTGTGGCCTACGACGCGTACCCACTCACGCTCAGATAATGTTTTTATAATATGTGAGCTAACGGCCACACCACGAATATCTTCAATATCACCACGCGTAATTGGCTGGCGATAGGCAATGAGTGAGAGCGTCTCTAACAATGCTCGCGAATATTTTTGTGGTTTCTCATCCCACATACGCGACACCCAAGGAGCAACCTCTTGAATAACTTGAAAGCGGTAACCACTGGCAATCTCTTTAAGCTCAAAACCACGACCCGTGCAATCGTGCTGTATATCTTCCAGCGCGACTTTAATTTGGTCTTTGGTTGGCACTTCTTCAATATCTTCATCGAATAAATCAATAAGATTTTGCACATTTAACGGTTTACCCGCGGCCATTAATGCGCCTTCTACGATACGCTGTAACTGCTCAGTTTCTTTACTCATGATGCTCTTGCTTTTACATGAATGGGGCCAAAATCTTCAGTTTGTACTAACTCAAGCAATGACTCTTTGATTAATTCCATAACCGCCAAGAAAGTTACCACCACGCCTAAGCGACCCTCATCAACCGTAAATAAAGACACAAAGGGGGTAAAACTTTCGGAAGAAACTTGCTCTAATACCTGAGTCATACGTTCACGGGTTGAAAGCTTCTCTTTGGCAATATGATGGCTTTCAAACATATCCGCGCGGCGTAAAACTTCGCCAAGCGCCAATAATAACTCTTTCATTTCAACTTCAGGCTCAGGCCTAACTTTATTAAAGTCCGGCGGCTGTGATGAAGCCTGATGAACCTCTCTGCCGAGGCGTGGCATGTCATCTATATCTTCTGCCGCTTTTTTGAAGCGCTCATACTCTTGCAAACGACGAATAAGTTCTGCTCTTGGATCATCTTCTTCATCCAAGGCTTCGTCCGATCGTGGTAATAACATACGAGATTTAATTTCTGCCAACATGGCAGCCATTAACAAATATTCAGCCGCCAGCTCAAATTGTATGGCATCCATCATTTCAACATAACGCATGTATTGAGCGGTGATATTGGCCACGTTAATCTCTAAGATATCGATGTTTTGACGCTTAATGAGATACAGCAATAAATCTAGCGGGCCTTCGAAGGCCTCTAAAAACACTTCCAGGGCATCGGGCGGAATGTATAAATCTTTGGGGATTTCAGTAACCGCTTGGCCTGCCACAACCGCGAAAGGCATTTCGCCCTGCTGGCTACCCATACTGCGTAATTCATTGAGGCCGGGATGAGAAATATTATCAGCCTGCTCAGCAGCAGCCTCTGGCGGTTGATTTACCGGCTCGCCTGAGTCAGCTTGGCTGTTGTCTGCCTGCTGGGCTTGTTGCTCTATGACTAACTCGTCTTCCACAGTATTGTTCTTGTCTCATACTGGCTCCAGCTTAGATTGCTAGCGCCCATTCATTGACCGGTTATTATACCGATAACTGAGTAGCCAGCACAGAGCTAATTTAAGCCATTGAGCTGCTTATGCTATAACATGCACCGCTCAATAATCACTCAGCCTCAAATTGCGACACATCGCCCTGACCACGCCGAAGGATATGCCAGTCATCTTCTGACATATCGATTACGGTAGTAGCCTCCATCCCGCAGTAACCCCCATCAATTATTAGGTCTAAGTCGTGCTCTAGGGTTTGGCGGATATCGTAAGGGTCCGTCAGCGGCATATTTTCACCGGGCAAGATCATGGTTACGCTCATCATCGGCTCGTTAAGCTCATTGAGCAAGGCCAGTGCAATTTCGTTCTCAGGCACCCTGAGACCAATGGTCTTACGTTTGCTTTGTAACAATCGACGAGGAACCTCGGAAGTAGCCTTAAGGATGAAGGTAAAAGGGCCTGGCGTATGATTTTTAATGGCTCGGTATGCGATATTATTAACTTTAGCGTAGGTACCCAACTCTGAAAGGTCGCGACACACCAACGTAAAGTTGTGTTTATCATCCAACTTACGGATACGACGAATGCGTTCGAGAGCATTTTTTTGCTCTAACTGACAACCCAACGCATAGCCTGAATCGGTTGGGTATACCACAACGCCACCTTTACGAATGATATCCGCGGCTTGAGTAATTAACCGCTTTTGTGGATTATCGGGGTGAATCTGGAAAAACTGGCTCATGCCTTATCCTTAAAAAATCACTATCGTTCTGACTTCAATTTATTATTAAACCTGATACTTACAGCCTAAAAACTGCGATACCTAGATATAAAACTACTCAAATAAGTGCCAAACGGGCTTACAGCTAACAGGGAGAGGCGACATTCTGCCAATATCCCCCCATGGCGTATCAGGGTGATGAAAATCACTGCCGCAGGAAGCATGCATCTCAAACTTTTGGGCTAACTCAGCCAAATATTGTACGCGATCGTTAGGCAGTAGACCGCTCACAACCTCAATGGCCATGCCACCTGCCTCCTTAAAGTCTGTAACTAGAGCGCGCAGTTTAGTATTCGTTATTTTGTAATGCATTGGGTGCGCCAATACAGCAACGCCACCACTTTGCACAATCCATTCCACTACGGTTTTCATGGCCGGCCAAGTCGCTTTTACATCACCAATTTTGCCCGCCCCCAAATAGCGTTTAAAAGCCTGTTTAATATCACTCACATAGCCTTGTTGCACCATGAATTGGGCAAAATGCGGTCGGCCAATTTGGCTTTCACCCGCAATGGCCTTAGCGCCGACGTAAACATCATCAAAGCCTTTATTCGCTAAGCGCTCGCCTATCAATTTCCCTCGTTGATGCCTGGCAGCCTTTTGGCTCACCACTGCCGCCTGTAATTCAGGGTTTTCTACATCAACATGTAAGCCAACGATATGGACACCCATTTTGCCCCATGTACTGGAGAACTCGATACCCGAGATTAACCGTATGTTACTAGCATCCGCATGAGCCTTTGCCGACAAATAGCCATCTAAGGTATCGTGATCTGTTATAGCGAGTAGCTCCACCTCTCGTTCAATAGCTCTATCGACCAGTTCAACCGCTGGCAAACTGCCATCTGAAGCGGTAGTGTGGCAATGTAAATCAGCTAACAAGTGAGGCTTCCTTTTTTATCTCGCGCAGCTAGTGCTCATACTGAGAAAATGACACTGGAGCGATAACTTTAAAGCCCGTATAGTAAACGATTAAGCGCCCATTGGGGTATTAAGCTTTTTATTTTAGGGTGCTAGGCACTCAGTAGCGTCAAATGGAGATGCAGTAACGTGGATTCGGTTTCATCAAACAACAACACTAACAAACAGCAAAAACCTGGCAATATGCTCGCCAACATTGGCTTTAACATCATTATTCCAACACTTATTTTAATGAAGCTGAGCAGCGAAGAATACCTAGGCCCGGTGTACTCTATTGTTGTAGCACTGGCCTTCCCCATTATTTTTGGCCTTAAAGAATTTAAAGATACCCGCAAACCCAATCTATTTTCTGCCCTAGGTATATTCAGTGTATTAATGACAGGTGGTATAAGCCTGCTACAGCTAGACCCCAAATACATCGCCATTAAAGAGGCGGCCATCCCCGCTCTATTTGGCATAGCCACCCTGTATTCCATGCGCACCCGCTACCCCTTAATAAAAACCTTCTTGTTTAACAATCAAGTACTACAAATCGACAAGGTCAAAGAAGCCCTAGACAGTAATAACACCAGCCATATTTTTGACAAGAAATTAGCCCATGCCTCTTATATGGTGGCTGGGTCATTCTTTTTGTCATCGGTCTTAAACTATGTACTCGCCGTTGTGATACTAGTAAGTCAGCCTGGCACCGTCGCCTTTACCGAAGAGCTTGGCAAAATGACCGCTTGGAGTTTCCCCGTTATTGCGGTCCCTAGTACCCTCGTCTTAATGGGAGCGCTGTTTTACCTACTGCATCACATTCAAAAGTTGACCTACTTAAAAACTGATGACATTTTTAACGAAATGTAATTGATCGATAGTAGTAACACGATAAAATGATTGCCACTCAAGATCCAACCAACAATAAAAACAAAACCAAGGAAATCCACGTGAAATTTTTTGCCCCATCACTCTTTTCATTAAGCCTTTCCCTCGTAATAATTGCTGCTAGCCTATCTTTTTCTCCACTCGCCGCCAGCCAAGAAACTCGCTATATACGCGACACACTCTTTGTCCCTCTGCGTAGCGGCCAAAGCTTCAAGCACCGTATCGTACATAAGGGTTTGGTTAGCGGTACACCGCTCAGCATTTTAGAAGTTTCTGAAGACGAAACCTACTCGATGGTTAAAACCCAAAATGGCATAGAAGGCTGGCTACAAACCCAATACCTTTCTGATGAACCCTCGGCGCGTAATCAACTCACAGCGATACAAGATAAAAATGCAAAAATCAGTAGCAAAAATAGCGAATTACGCAAAGAGTTGAAGTCGATTAAAAAGCAGCATAGCAATGCCAAACTGACCGTTAGCAAACTAACCAAAAGTCGACAAGGCGCTGAGAAAGAATTAACCGCTATTAAAGCAATTTCTGCCAACGCGATTACACTCGACCGAGACAACAAAGCATTACTGCAAAAAAAGCAAGAACTGCAGAACGAGGTCGATATGCTGAAAGCAGATAACCAACGTTTAAACGATAACCTAGACAACGGGGATTTTTTGAACGGTGCCTTTGCTGTTTTGATCGGCGTTTTTATTACCCTGCTCGTCCCTAGACTTTGGCCTTCAAAATCATCAGAGTGGGCTTAGCGCCCACTTTTTTTCTCACTCTTATTAAAAAAATCAAGGCCTCATGATTAAACAATTATTAATAGCCTCCACGCTGCTCTTTATCCTGCTCGCTAACAGTAGCCTAATGGCAGAAGACGTTAAAAAAGATAACTACACCACAGCCATTTTGCATACCAGTAAAGGCGATATAACCATCAAGCTGTTTCCTGAGCAAGCCCCCATCAGCGTGCAGAATTTTATCGATTACGCAAAATCGGGCTTTTATGATAAGACCATTTTTCATCGCGTGAAAAAACGCTTTGTTATTCAAGGTGGCGGCTTCACCGAAGAGCTAGAACACAAAGAAGGACATGACCCCATTGTTAATGAAGCAGGTAATGGCTTGCACAATGACCGCTGGACGGTAGCCATGGCCAGAACTGACGAACCAGACAGTGCCACCTCGCAATTTTATATCAACCTTCGTATGAACAGCAGTTTAGATAAGCGCGGGGAAAACGCTGGTTACGCCGTATTTGGTGAAGTCATCGATGGCAAATATGTCGCTCAAGACATCAGCAAACAGCGCACTGAAAAAGTCGCCGGTTTTAATAACCTACCGTTAGAATCTATATTTATAGAATCAGTAGAGCTTCGCTAATACCTGAGTACCCCATCATGAGCACCGATCTAAGTATCAACCTTAATAAAATAGCCCTGATTCGTAACTCTCGCGATACCGAGCATCCCAACATATGCGACCACGCGTTACGCTGCATTGAGTACGGTGCGGATGGCATCACCGTACATCCACGCCCTGATCAACGTCATATTCGTGCCGATGATTGTTTTAAGCTCGCCAAAATATTAAAGGTAGAATTTAACATCGAAGGCAACCCCTTTGCCGACCCCATGAAAAGCGATCGAAAAGGCGTATCTGATTACCCCGGTTTTATGGAATTGGTCCGTGAGATTAAACCAGCACAATGCACACTTGTACCCGACAGTAATCAACAATTAACATCTGATCACGGTTTTGATTTAACCAAAACAGGCGACCAAGTTTCGCCCATTATTGAAGAGTTAAAATCAATGGGGATTCGCGTCAGTTTGTTCATGGACCCAGATCTTGAACAGATTAAACTGGCCAAAGAAATTGGCACCGATCGTATAGAACTTTACACCGGCCCTTACGCTGAAGCCTGTGAAAAGAATGAGGATATTGAAACCGTATTTCAGCAATTTCATCAAGCAGCAGAATTGGCAGAAAATATAGGCCTAGGTCTCAATGCAGGTCACGATTTAAACCTACACAATCTCACTAAATTCGCCTCAGTACCTGAGCTTTTAGAAGTGTCTATAGGCCATTTTTTAACGGTAGATGCCATTGATATGGGCTTGGAGAATGCCATCAAGGCTTATCAGAAATGCTTAGGTAAAGCGGTGTAAATAAATTTCAGGCTGGCGGCCTTTACCATTAATGCCGGCATGCATTGGCAGCTCAAGGCTATTGCCATAAAACCACATGCTCTAGCGCTAACCGCTCTTACTCGGTAGCGCAGCGGCTCAACAACAAGCGACACCGAGGTTCGCGCGTAGCGGCATTTCTTGGGGCAATCTATTTGAACTTGCTTACCGATAAGTTATAACGCTGCAACTTTTTGTTGAAAGTACGCCTTTCCAACTTAAGGTCTTCTAGTACCGCCGAAACTTTACCACTATGCTCACGTAGCTTTGTCTGAATAAGAAGGCCCTCATACTCTGCTACGCGCTCGCCAAGTGATGTGCCTGTGTTAGCAGCAGAAATGGGTATATCTGTTTCGATATCTATATATTGACAATCATTGAGCGCGTAACGGGTTGCAACATTAATAAGCTCACGCACATTTCCTGGCCAATCATAAGAGAGTAACTTGCTTACCGTCACCGTATCGGCGGGTGTAAAATCACGCTTGAATTTATTACAAGCCTCTAGCGAAAAAAACTCAAACAATAATAAAATATCTTCTTCTCTATCCTTAAGAGGCGGGACATACAGCTCGGAAACCTGCAGTCGAAAAAACAGATCTTGACGAAAATTTTCGTTATTTCTCAACTCATCTTTCGTTGCTGATATTACTCGGCAATCTATTGCAATCTCCTGATTGCTACCTAGGGGAGAAACAACACCATCAGACAGCGCCCTCAATAATTTTGCCTGAGTATTTAACGGAAGACTTTCTACTTCATCCAAAAATAAAGTACCGCCCTTGGCGTATTCAAACTTCCCTTCACGAGAGTTTTTGGCATCCGTAAACGCCCCTTTTGTATAACCAAATAATTCAGCTTCGGCTAATTGCTCCGGTATGGCGGCACAATTAATCGCCACAAACTTATGCTCTGCACGCTCACTAAAATCGTGCAAACTGCGCGCCACCATTTCCTTTCCGGCCCCGGTCTCTCCATATATCATTATGGGGATATCCATTGACGCCAGCGAGAGGATGTTTTTCTTAAGCTGAACTATCTGCGCTGAATTTCCTAAAATACGCGTTTCTATATCGGAATGATGCGCCAATTTTTTTTGCATATGAGCTAAGGATAAGTTAAGCACTCTCTTATCAACGGCTCGTCTAATACATTCCATAAGCAAAATTGGATCAAAGGGCTTTTCTATGAAATCATAAACTCCGAATTTCATGGCATTTACTACAGCAGGCACATCGGCATAGGCGCTCATTAAAATAATAGGCATATCTGGAGATATTTTTCGTAGTTGTGCGGAAAACTCTATACCATTCATTGACGGCATTCTCAAGTCGCTTAATACAATGCCGGGGAAATCCTCACTTAAGAACGGTAAGGCACGCGTGGGACAACTATATGTTTGAATATTAGCGTACTCAGTCGACAGTAAATCAGCCGTACTTTCACGCATCGTTTGATCATCATCAACGATAACGATAACGATATCTTTTTTGTTTGGTATGCCGAGGGCTTCCATAATCACAGTACATTCTCTTTGAGAGTTTTATTCGCTGACGGCAGCCTAACAATAAATCGCGCTCCGCACTTAGTATTTCCTACGATTATATCACCGCCATAGGATTGAATTATCTCATAGGAAATAGACAAACCTAAACCTAAACCTTTACCCACGTCCTTAGTAGAAAAATACGGCGTAAACAACTCCAGCATTGCTTCAGACTCGACTCCACCGCCGGTATCTTCGATGTTTATTTGATGCCAGCCATCTCGACTTTCGTAGGTGATTGACACATTTTTTCTTTGGCTATGCTCCATAACATCAATGGCATTCTGAATAATATTAGTAAACACCAGGTCTAACTTGACTGGGTTAGCCCGTGTCAGCAGTGAATCAGCTTGATCAACAATACTGATCGTAACACCATTTTCACTGAGCTTGTCAGCATAACCATCCACTACATTGGCAATCACACGACGGATATCTACGAAATCATCACTGTTGTCATCTTGGTAGCTAAAACTCTTCAGCAAACGAATAACGGTATGCATTTTTTCACCAAGTGGGGTAATTCTAGCTATAGATTGTAATGCCCCCGGCCAGTCGTTTTTTTCTGATTTCATTTTAATAGCGGCGATAGAGCTTATCAGTGCTGTTAACGGTTGGCTTAACTCATGCACAACGCCTGCGGCCATTTGCCCCAGCGCCGCCATTTTACTTTGACGTATAAGCTCTTCCTGCGCATTACTTAATTCCTTAGTTCTCGACAACACTAAGTCTTCAAGATTTTCGTTAATTCGTTTCAGCTCATTTTCTGCGCGTTTACGCTTTTGGATATTAACCAGCGTCATAAGGAAAATGGGATGATCGGATATTAGCACCCGGCTCACAGCAAACATTATCGGGGTATTCATGCCATCGCTTCCTCCCAAGACCGAGGTTTCGTAGTAACGGGGAGTTGTCGACCCCTCATCCCGGATAAGACGCTCAAGCCTCTGTGGCAAGCCACTCATGTCTATTAAGTTTTTTAGGTAATAGCCCGAACCTTCATTGATATCTGGCGAGAGTAAGAGCTTGGCAAACTGATTAAAAGAGTGCACCCTGCCCTGATCGTCAAAAGACACCACACCTATATGAATATTATCCACAATCGCCTGTAACTCACGGCGCCTCTGGCTATTAATTTCGCGCGCCATACGCTCACTATATATTTTTTGTTGCCGCTCCCTTACATATAGAAAACACAAAGCAAAGACCAAGCTAGATATTATAAAAAATATCGCTGTGGCATAGAGCATAGGGGCATGCTCATCGAGATAATAAAGCGTCCAGTTAGTACCCTCCAATGGATAGCTATTAACAACATAGATGCGCTTGCCTATGAACCAATATGAAATCGTCAAGTGACCAGGAATATTTATTGTAAATGCGCTGGAATAGATATTCGGGTGTTGAATACCTTGGAATTGCCGCTGGGCGTTAATGTCCTTCATATCCTGCTCTGACAGCAGCCCAACCGAATTGTAACGCCACTGATCATTGGCACTCAAGATAACGACACCATGATTATCGGCGATTACAATATTTTCTTTTGATGCATTCCAGTTTTCTTCCCATCTGCTTAAACTTAAATTAAATTTGGCTACGGCAACGCCCTTGGCCTGCCCATCGATGATAATGGGATTTGCTATAAAATACCCAGGAACACCGGTGGTAGACCCTATCGCATAATAAAACTGACGCAATTTACTTTTTAACGCCAATTGATAGTAGGGTCTATAACGGTAGTTATTACCCACGAGTGTGTCTGTACTTGCACCTATAACGGTGCCATTGACATCCATTATAAAGGCTATTGCAATACCCGACTCCCGCACACTAAAATCAAGGTATCGATTCAACTTTTGGTTGTTCATTAAGTTTTTTTGAATGGAGGATTTAACCAGTGTATTTTCCGCCATTAAGGCCGGTAGATATTCATATTGCTCTATGGCAGAGGTCAATGACTGCTGGTATACCATTGAAGAACGTTTGTCTTTAACACGAGCTTCTGACACTTGGTAAAGATAAAAAAAGATGCTCGCTAAACTTGCGCAAAAAAACACAAAAAGCAAGCCGGTGAGCTTGCTTAGAAAAGGAACTTGGTAAGATGTATTATCCACGAGTATTTATTGAGGGCCTCTCTATTAACTGCTGCTTGCATCACCCACAAAAAGCATGTTTTTGTTTGATGCCGGTTCCCCATCTGCGCTCTTAGTTAGTCCCTCATTGCGCCCATCACCCCTTGGATCAATGTTTTTTTGCTCCAGGATTTGTTTCGCCAGCAGCAGTAAAAGGCCCAGTGCCGCTAGCATATGAATATAATAGGGCAGCGTTGGCCATATAAGTACCGTGCCCACCACTGCCATAAATAACCTAGCACGAATACCCAACTGCCTTTCAGAAAAACCGTAAATTGCAGCGACTAAAGCATACATACCCGCTAAGGCTACCACAAATATACCAAGCACCTCTAACAGGGAACCGCCGATAAAGTTTGTATAGGCAAACAGTACTGGAATGATATAAAGCGCTTTTGCGGTTTTCCACGCCTCTACACCTGTCGCCATTGGTGGTGTTTTGGCAATACTAGCCGCGGTAAAGGCAACCAAACATACCGGCGGCGTAACATTGCTATCTTGGGAGAGCCAGAAAATAATCATATGGGCTGACAGTAACATCATCGACAATCGAGCAGGGTCAATGGCATTTTCCAGTATGAGCGTGCGCGCGTCCGCCGGCATAGCCGACAGGACAGTAAATATCTGATCTTGGGACCAGGCTTGCGGCGTTGTGACTATATCGAATAAGCCTGGCTGCAACATCATAATAATACTTTTTGCCGATTCCGAAACCGTGCCATCCATAATCGCTTCGACCATAGCATGCTGAGCAATAAGATCATAAATAGCGGGAGCGGATAACGTCGCCAAAACAATATACGATGCGGTCACTGGGAGGCCGGTACCAATAATCAATGAAGCTAGCGCGACTAGAGACAGCATCAACAGCAAATTCGAACCGGCCCATTCATTAATCATAAACGAAAAGGTAACTCCCAGTGATGAGATAGCGATGCAATTCACCATCACCCCAATTGCCACTAAGAGTACGGCGGTGATTGCGCAACTTTTGGAACCATCGGCCAGCGCTTCCCAAAGCCCTTTAAAACCCATTGGTTCATCGGAAAATACGGAAAAAAGCCAGATAGACATGGTAGCAAAACCCGCCGCATACGTGGGCGTAAAGCCATAACCCATCAGGGCCAACAATATTACTAGTGGTAATAAATGATACCAGCCATGCTTAAGCTCTTCGAGCATCGATGAATCAGTATTGCTGACCGGTTTTAAACCCAAGCGCTTCGCCTGGATGCGAACAAAAATAGCGATAGACAAAAAATATAAAATAGCCGGTAAAAACGCCACAGAAACAATGGTCAGATAGGGTATCTGGGTGTAGGAGCTCATAATAAATACGCCAGCACCCATTACCGGTGGAATCAGCTGCCCACCCGTTGACGCACCCGCTTCAACGGCCGCTGCGAATATAGGTGGGAAACCCGCTTTTTTCATCATCGGAATAGTGATAACGCCGGTAGCTGCAGTATTGGCAATAGCCGAACCCGATACCGACCCCATCAAACCTGAACCCACCACCGCAACCAAACCGGGGCCACCGGTATAGCGCCCCACAGACACGGTCGCCAACCGTAAGATAAAATCGCCGGTACCCGCTCTCACCAAAAAGGAACCGAATAAGATAAACATAAAAACAAAGGACCAGGAAATCTTCGATATCGAGCCAAACAAGCCATCATCAAAATAATTGCGGAAGAGTATTGTTTCGGCACTGAGTCCTGGAAAATGAAACATCCCGTCGATATAGGCGCCCAAAAACAAAACGTAACTTAGCCCGAGACAAATGAGACCTGGAACGATCCAGCCGATACAGCGTCGAACAAGTTCAAGAGATATAGCGATAGCTAAAATCGATGCAAACCAGTCGCTTGCGATAAAATCATAGCCCCGTATTGCCAATGCATCGCTAAAGAGAAGAAAGTAAAATACTGAAAAGACCAAGCCCAAGATAAGAAGAAAGTCTAAGCCACTGCCTAGATAACGCATTGCGTGGTGCTTTTTCCAAAGAGGCATCATCAAAATAACAAGAGAGCCATAGCCACCGAAATGTATCGCCGAAATGTAATCATCTGGCAAGGTGGAAAATAAATTAAAATAAAGGTGCGAGATCGAAAGCAATATAGCCAATAGGTAAATAACATTTTCCCTAGAAAAATATTTTTTTAACAAACTATTAACGTTGTCATTGCTTACTCTATTATAGTTTTTATCTGTATTTTCACTCATTATAACTCACACGATATGCTAGGTATCTAAAAATGGGGGGCTTTCACCGATCAAAATCAATATGCGATAGCCCCCCGAAGCCGTCAGGCAGACGACAGACGATTTGACTCGAGAGCTCCACAAGGCGTTTAGGGGCAAGGTGTAGTCATTGTGTTTTTTTACCAACATACGACAATGATCGCGTTGGAGGGCACGATCATCAGCATCAATAGTTATTGAATAAAAAATTATAACCTAGCACCACACAGCCTAAAAGTTCCCGGAGCTCCCTAGTCAAATAGGTTTATATTTCCACTATTTTGCAATTAGCGCATTAGGTATTTTTATTCCCTGCTCTTTATAATACTTAGCCGCGCCGGGATGTAAGGG
>JBNMPS010000009.1:0-37058 GCA_051277005.1 Pseudohongiellaceae bacterium | reverse complement strand
ACCTTTCTGAGCTTGAACAGCACCGCGCATATTGGGAGATTGATAATTTGCTACCCATGGAATGGCCGCTATGGATGGAAGCCTGTCGCTATGGTGACGCCCTAGTTATGCCTGCGAGCCAAACTTTGCATTAATGCTAGGCAATTATTCCTCACATTTTTGCCAAATCAAACAGCGGTTATTAGCGGGCATTTTGTTGTCTACCAATAGCGTTAACCCGGCCAGTTGAGCAAGCTGGTCGACCGCTTCAAAATCTCTAATGCCACTCAACGGATCTCGATCTTTTAGCCGTTGGTCGAATTGTGCATTACTAGCACTGCTGTATTGGCCTTGGTAATTGAAGGGGCCATAGACACAAAATAAGCCACCCGCCTGTAGTCGATCGCCAACCCCGGTTAAAAAATGCTTTACTTCATTCCAGCTCATAATGTGCAAACTGTTTGCCGTAAAAACGGCATCGACAGGGTCTATCTGCCAGTGTTGAGAAACATCAAAATCAATAGGAGCGAGTATATTCTTGAGGCTGCTTTGCTGGCAGCGTAGGGCTAAGCTTTCTTGATAACCCGCTCTATCGCTAGGCTGCCATATTAAATGAGGCATAGCGCTGGCGAAATGAACGGCATGCTGGCCTGTGCCGCTGCCTATTTCAAATACTAATTTAGTGCCGACAAGTAGAGGTTGTAGCACGGCGAGTATAGGGTCTTTATTATTTTCACAGGCTTGGGAGAAGGTTAGTTGTTTCATGAGTTTTTAGCGCTAGTAATAAATTACATTGTAAATGGGTGTCGCGTGGCACACTAAGGCCTTATTTAAAAAGATGCCCGAAGGATGAAAAGCGCGAAGGTATTATTTGAATCAAAGCGTCGCGATATAGCGAGAAAGTTGCTCTAATTTAACGGGGTCATCATCGACAAAGCGAATGCTTAACTTCAAAATATTGGCATTAATACGATTTTCAGCAGCTTGAATACTCTGCACATAGCCGTTGAGGCGTGCAACATCTTCACCGTCGTTTTGTACAATGCTGACGACTACAGGCTCTAAAATAGTGGGGACTTGATCTTCGCGTTTAATAGCACCGGATAAGGCCTGCAAGGTAATAGCGCTAATAACGCATTGGCTGCTAAAGCCTGCAAAATGGATTTGTGCTTGGCCACGTACGACGGGTGCTTTGTTGGGAGACGCTTTTCTCTTGGCAACGGGCACCGCAGGTTTTGCTGCTCCGCCCATTAAAGCGCTAACAGAGTCACTGCCGGCCGCTTTAGGTTTTGCCGCGGGTGTAGGTTTGCTGCCCCCGGTTAAAATGTCAATGCTTTCACCCGCTAAGCCTGCTGTGGCTCGCTCTTTAGCGGCATTAACTTTAATACCGGCTTTAATTAAAACCTTTGATATTTTTTTAGCTAAGGTTTCAGGAGAGAAGGGTTTGCCGATGTAGTCACTAACACCGGCCTTTGCCGCTTTAACAATAAATTCTTTTTCGCCACGGCTGGTGATCATCACAAAGGGCGTCGTTGCTGTAGCTTCATTGCCGCGTACCCAGAGGAGCAGCTCTTCGCCACTCATCTCTGGCATTTCCCAATCGCATAGGATTAAATCAAAGCGAGTCATACGAATCATCGATTGCGCTTTACGGCCGTCAGGGGCATCACTCACTTCGCAACCAGGGAAGCAGCCTCGCAAATTTTTCTTTAGCATTTCGCGAATAAACGATGCGTCGTCTACCACTAATATTTTTAAACCTTTCAAATTAATGCTCGCCTATGTTTGTTCTTCACGGGTGAATACCCATTCTCTAGCGGTAGACATATTCGTATTATAGCGATAGCCCGTGGAGTCAAACTTTTTAATATCTTCAATGTCGGTAATTTGCTTGTGAATGATATAAGCGCTCATTAAACCGCGAGCCTTTTTTGCGTAAAAACTGATAATTTTGTATTTGCCGTTTTTAAAATCTTTAAACACAGGGGTGATGATGTCAGCGTTTAAAACTTTGACTTTAACCGCTTTGAAATATTCGTTCGACGCTAAATTAACCAGCACATTACTTTTGTTCTTTTTTAGTTGGGCATTTAAGGCATCGGTGATTTCATCGCCCCAAAACTCATAGAGATTTTTGCCGCGTTTGTTTTCGAACTTGGTGCCCATCTCCAAACGATAAGCCTGCATTAAATCTAAGGGCCGCAATAAGCCGTAAAGACCAGATAAAATACGTAAATGTTTTTGCGCGAATTTAAAATCTGTACTGTTAAAGTTTTCAGCGGCAAGCCCTGTGTAGACATCACCTTTAAACGCTAATAAAGCTTGTTTGGCGTTGTCGCGTGTAAAAGGTGTTCGCCAGTTTAAAAAGCGTTCGTGGTTTAGCTCGCCGAGCTTGTCGCTAATATTCATGAGAGATGAAACATCAGAAGGGCTGAGTGTTTGCAATTGGTTAATTAGCGTTTGAGCGTTTTCTAAAAAACAGGGTTCGCTTGTGACTGTTGTGTTGGCCGGTGTTTCAAAATCGAGAGTTTTAGCCGGGGAAATAACCATTAACATAATAGGGCCACTTATCTTTGTCGTTACGCTACTGTAGCTGTTTTTTAATATTCGTCAGGCGATAAAATAGGTTGCCACCAATTGAGCGGCTCGCCATTAGCCGGGTCGTATACGTTGCCATATAACCAGTTAACTTGCTCATTGGTTTTAAGCAGGTCATCGAGAATTTTTTCGACAGTAGTAAAGCCACAGGATACGTGAATACTATAAACCAAAACGCGCTGCTCATGAACATCTAGGTCGCCCCCGAGTTTTTCTAATTCAGAGGTGAGAGCTTGTTCGAGCGTATCGTTGTTCTCTTTACTAAAAACTCTTACGCATAAGTTGCCGCCGTGCTTTAATACCCTAAAAGCACCTTTTGGGCTGGTGTCATCAGTGGCTGCCATTTTTTGGATGGTATCTCCGCGAGCAATACCGCGAACAAAAACGGGAGACTTGAGCAAGAGGAAGCTGTCGTTCTCAGATTGGGGTGTTACTAACACGCGCTCAACGACCATTTCGCCGCTTGGGTGTTGGCCTGCGAGCAACTCTACTGTTGTTTGCCCATCTATTACTGCATTACTCATTGATTATTCTCATTACTGCGTGCTTAGCACACGTATATACCGTTAGATCGGCGACTAGCGCATTCGCGCTCAACATTTTTACATACTTGAATCATGGCAGAGCTGGGGTCTGCGACGGCTGCACAATCAGCGGATTTAACGGCCAATTGTTCGTCGGGTAATTTTTGCCATTTACTTTCACAGGCAGTTAATAAAATGACTGATGTGATTACTATGGCACTTAAGGCAGATTTCATCGTTCTCTCTCTTCGGGGAGCGGGTTATTAATTCAGGGTGAAGTTGTCACGGACTTCAGATTTCGGGCTGTACTCACTCTACCAGATTGCCTAGTGTAGTGGCCAGCAATGCTCGATAAAGCATTGTTACGTCAGGTGTGCACCTGTCTACAGCGATTATGATTAATGATACTCTCATGTGTAGCTTGGTTATAATCACCGAACAATAACAATACAGCCAGTATATTATATGATTTCCTTTCTCAACGGTTTACAGCACTCTATAGATTACTTTAGTCAGTGTAGTGGAGTATTACTCAGCCGCCTTAGTTTGCTAATGATGCTTACCCTTAGTGCGGTCGTGGTACTTCGCTATGGCTTTAATATTGGCATTATTGCGATGCAGGAATTGGTGAGTTATTTGCACGCCTCGGTGTTTATGCTGGGTACAGCGTATGCCTTGCAGCAAGACAGCCATGTGCGAGTGGATATTTTTTATCGCAACTTTAGCCCTAGAGTTAAAGCGTGGGTGAATTGCGTGGGAGGAATTATCTTTTTAATGCCGCTGTGCGGTTATTTTCTGATGAGTAGCTGGGATTTTGTAGTGCTATCTTGGACAGTCAAAGAAACCTCTGCGGAGCCTGGAGGCTTGCCAGCCGTATTCTTATTTAAAAGCCTTATTCCTCTTATGGCTATTATGCTGAGCTTACAAGCATTGGCTGAAATTATTCGCCAAGGGCTTTTCCTGGTGACGGGTCAGGAGGAGCCAAAATCATGATTGAATTTATTCCCCTACTTATGTTTGCCGCGGTTTGTTTGGTGCTTATGCTGGGCTATCCGGTGGCGTTTTCATTGGCAGGCACGGCGTTGGTTTTTGCGGGCTTTGGGATAATGACTGGCCTGTTTGACCCTAGTTTCTTAACTGCGTTGCCCAATCGTTTGTTTGGCACTATGAATAACATCACCCTGATGGCGGTGCCGTTATTTGTGATGATGGGCGTGATGCTAGAGAAGTCACGGCTGGCCGAAGATTTATTAGATAACATGGCGGCCTTATTTGGCAGCTTGCGGGGAGGCTTGAGCATCTCTGTGGTTATTGTTGGAATGTTACTGGCTGCTAGTACGGGTATTGTTGGCGCGACGGTGGTGACTATGGGCTTAATGTCATTGCCCACCATGTTAAAGCGGGGTTATGACCCTAAGTTAGCCACGGGTGTTATTTGTGCTACCGGAACTTTGGGGCAAATTATTCCCCCTTCGATTGCCTTGGTTTTATTGGGTGACATCCTTTCTAGTGCTTATCAGCAATCGCAATTAAGCCAAGGCGTCCTTTCTCCCGAGACGATGTCGGTAGGCGATTTGTTTATGGGCGCTATATTGCCCGGTTTAATGTTAGTGTTATTTTATATTACCTATGTTTTTGGCTACGCGCATTTTAAACCGCAAGCGGCACCAGCTATAGAGAAGCAAGCGATTAACTGGGCGCAATTATGTAAGGGCTTGCTGCCGCCGATTACCTTAATTATTGTGGTGTTGGGTTCAATCTTGGCAGGTGTGGCAACACCCACGGAAGCCGCGGCGATAGGCGCATTGGGCGCGGCGTTATTGGCAGCAGCAAAAGGCCAGTTAGATAAAGCGCGTCTCTATGATGTGGCTGACTCCACCATTAAGGTCACCTGCATGGTCTTTATGATATTAATGGGAGCTGCAGTTTTTTCCTTAGTGTTTAGAGGTTTTGGTGGTGAAGAGTTAATTCATCAGTGGTTTACCTCAATACCTGGCGGGGTGATGGGTGCTACGCTTGTGGTTATGTTGGTGATTTTTTTATTAGGATTTATTTTAGATTTTATAGAAATTACCTTCGTTGTTGTGCCCATTGTTGCCCCGATTTTGTTGACCATGGGTGTTGACCCGATTTGGTTGGGGATTATGATTGCCGTTAATTTACAAACGTCATTTTTAACGCCTCCCTTTGGCTTTGCGCTATTTTATTTAAGAGGTGTTGCACCGGATTCGATTAAAACCTCGGATATTTATCGGGGTGTTATGCCCTTTGTTGTGATTCAGTTATTGTTGTTAATTGCATTGGCTTGCTATCCTGCATTGGTTACTTGGCTGCCTGGCACAATCAGACAATAAATCACTTGCTTAGCGCTTGGCCTGCACGTATAAAGCTTGCAGCGAATTAAAAGTTTTACGGAACGAGTATGGACAACGATACCGAATTAGACGACCAAAAACCGGCCCCCAACGGTGAGCTGCTATTACAAACAGTTGCGATGCCAGCGGACACCAATCCTAGCGGTGATATATTTGCCGGTTGGTTGGTTTCCCAGATGGATAAAGCGGGCGCGATTAAAGCGGTTAATATTGCGCATAGCCGTGTGGTGACAGTTGCCATCGATCACATGCACTTTTTAACTTCGGTAAGAGTGGGCTGTGTCGTAAGTTGTTACGGTGAAGTGGTTGCGCTTGGTAATACCTCGATACGTGTGAAACTTGAGGTGTGGATTTCCTATCATAATTACCCTGAACCTATGAAAGTCACCGAATGCGAGTTTGTTTATGTGGCGGTGAATGCTCAGGGTCAAACGGTACCCATTAATGCCTAGGTGTTGATAGCCGATGTCGTCAATAAAGTATATTCAATAAAAAAGCCCGCATCAGCGGGCTTTTTTATTGTTGCTTTAAACGGTGATCGTTAAAGCTAAGAGCTTAATTGCCGCTCATGTTGGATACCATTATGTTTAATTCAGCGGTTGATTCTAGTAAATGACTAATCGCTTCTTCTGCTTTTTCAGGATCAAGGTTGAGGCGCTCAAACATTTCTGCGGGGATATCTTCTAAGGGTGCATCACCGATGCGATGTTTACGGAGTAAACGCTCGGCAACGAATAGTAGGTTGGCGTAAATATAATCTTCATCTTTGTAGCATGACTCATTTTGAAAACGAACCGCGTTGCATACTTCTTCTGGCATATTCCACAAACGCAACAGCCAGCTACCTAATTGTTCGCGAGTAACCCCAAGAACATGCCGCTCGATGTAGGAGTGGTTACTGTAAGGGTTGGCTTCTTGCAGCCGGCAGATATTCGAAAATTGCGGCGGAAATACTTCCGCTAAAATCAGATGGCCAAAATTGTGTAGTAAGCCCGATAGGTAGGTTACCCCCATGGCTGGGCGTTCTTTGGGAGAGATGACGCCGACTAACGCTTCAACGGCGGTTGCGGTATAAGCTGCTTGCTCCCAGTAAGGGCTAAAACCTCTGGCTGAATCTTTGGGCATACTAAGGGTTTTACCTAAGGACAAACCTAAAGACAGGTTAAGGACTAAATCAAAACCTAATACGCGGACGATGGCATCATGTACTGATTTAATTTTACCTGGTGCTGCGTAATATGGAGATGACGCCCAGCTAACCACTTGTGCGGCTAGTGAGGGATCGGCCTCAACAATATCGGTTAAATCTTGAATGTCGGCGCTGGTGTTAACGCGCAATTTAATAATGCGCTGCGCCGTGCTGGGTAGTGGGGGAAACTCTAATGTTTCTTCTAAACGCTGCTTAATACGAAGCTGGGTGAAATTGGCGACCGCTGAAGTAATATCCTCAACGTCTTTGGCGTCATCTAAGTTAGCCGTTTGTAATTTATCAAAGCCAATCGTTACCGACATATAGGTTACGTTTTCGCAGAGTTTTTTAAAGTCTTCTAAACGCACACAAATCGTTTGTTTGTTGTGGCCGGTGGCCATTTGAACTTCAGTGGCTTTTAGGACGGCCTCGTCAATGATGGTGTAGAGAGGTAATACGCCGGGCACGACGGGGCAGGTATCTAAATCGTGTTTTTTACACAGCTCTTGTACTTCAGCAATACTGCTGGAGCTAAGCTTACGACTTATCTCAGCGTTGAGATGGTCAATATCCAGTAGGCTATCTTCAGGGCTAATCACTTGTACTTTGCCGTTACCATCTTGCAGGATGGTGGATCTTAACGTTAGAGCTTGATGATTTGGATTCACAGTTTCTACTAATACGTAAGGAGTGTTGTTTTGTTGTAAAACTTTCTCAGTGGCTGCTGGCACGCCCATGGTGTACTTCCTGTCTTTATACGTTAAGAGCGCTTTGTTGAAGTTGTGTGCTGTCTTTAATAAGTGCTTAAACTAATAAGATTTAATTAATAAGTAATAGTACCTATCAATAATGGCTATTACTGCAGTGTAGCCTAACTAACAGCCAGTTGTGGAGATCATTTAGGAATAATCTACAGCTATTGTGAACTAGAGTGTATAACAAAACAAATCAGCTGTTCAGACCTGAGCATATTGCTCGCCATGGGCTAACCAGCGGTCAATCAATGGCTTAATTTGCGGTGATGATTGCTGTAGTAATTGCTCGGCACAGTGCTTAACGTCATCTAGCATGTGGCCGTCTCTTTCTAAATCGGCAATACGCATTTGCAGTAAACCCGTTTGTCGAGTGCCCAATAATTCACCGGGGCCGCGAAGTTTTAAATCCTTTTCGGCAATGACAAATCCATCGCTGCTGTCTCGCATGGTTTGTAGCCTTTCTTTGCCGGCTTTGGAAAGTGGTGATTGATACATCAGTAGGCAGTGGCTGGCGGTACTGCCTCGCCCAACACGGCCACGTAACTGGTGTAGTTGTGCCAGCCCCAAGCGCTCAGCGTTTTCAATAATCATTAAGCTGGCATTGGGTACATCGACCCCCACCTCAATAACTGTGGTGGCAACCAGCAAGTCTAACTCGTGGGTTTTGTAGGCGCGCATAACCCCGGCTTTTTCGGCGGGCTTCATCCTCCCGTGTACCAGTCCAACACGGACATTGTGTAAACACGATTGCAATAAATCGCAGGTATCTTCTGCTGCCTGCGCTTCTAAGGTTTCAGAATCTTCAATTAGGGTACATACCCAGTACACCTGTTTGCCTTCAAGGCAGGCGCTATGGACTCTGGCGATTATTTCATCACGCCGATTATTATCCATGACGACGGTATTTACGGGGATGCGACCAGGGGGTAGCTCATCTATCACCGAGGTATCTAAGTCGGCATAGGCGCTCATGGCTAAGGTTCGGGGTATGGGTGTGGCGGTCATGATGAGTTGATGAGGGTGGCCAGCACTGTGGCTGGCTTTTTCTTTTAAAGCCAGCCGTTGGTGCACGCCAAAGCGGTGTTGCTCATCAATGATTGCTAAGCCTAGTTGTTGGAAGACAACGTTTTCTTGAAATAGTGCGTGAGTGCCCACTATCAGTTTGGCGTGGCCATTACGTATAGTTTCAAGCTGAGCTTGCCGAGCTTTGCCTTTGAGCTTGCCGCTGAGCCAGGCGATGTTGATGCCTAGCGGTTTAAACCAGTCGCTGAAGTTACTGAGATGTTGCTCGGCCAATATTTCAGTGGGTGCCATCATGGCCGCTTGGTAGCCACTGGCGATGGTCTGTAAGGCAGCCAACGCTGCAACCACTGTTTTACCCGAGCCGACGTCACCTTGAACCAGGCGTAGCATGGGCTTGGTTAAGGCAAGATCTTGGGCGATCTCCCTCGCAACACGACGCTGAGCCTGAGTGAGGTCAAAGGGTAGTTGCCCTAAAAATCGATCTTGTAGTGCTGGGGCTGGCGCTAACAAAGGTGCACCCAGCTGCTGTGTTTGCTGCCTCAAGTTCAGCAGGCCTAGGTTGTGGGCGACTAACTCCTCAAAAGCCAGCCGTTGTTGGAAGGGATGGTTGCCTTCATGTAAAGCGGCTTGATCGGCATTGCTGGGAGGTCTATGCAAATACGCTAAAGCGTGTTGTAGATTAACTTGGCGGCTGAAACCCTGCGGTAAAAGTTCACGTGGCTGATACTGCTGTAATAGGCTCAAGGCTTGATCACTGAGTTTGCGCCAACTCAACTGGCTGAGGCCGTCACTGCTGGGGTACACCGGGGTGAGGGCTTGGTTAGTGGGCAGTGGTTCATCGCTGTTAAGAATTTTGTATTCAGGGTGATAAAGTTCAAAGCCGCTACTGCCCCGACGAACTTCACCGTAGCAGCGAATCTTGGTGCCGGGCGTTAAGTTATTTTTTTGTGCGGCTGAAAAATGATAAAAACGCAGCGTTACGGTACCGGTGTCGTCTTGGATGCGGCACGCTAAACTGCGGCGTTTGCCAAAGACGATATCGGCGAGTTTTACCTCAGCATCAATCACCGCGTCATACCCTGCTTGCAAGGCGCCAATAGCGGTAATGCGGGTACGATCTTGATAGCGCAAAGGCAAATGAAACAACACGTCTTGCACGGTGTTGATGCTCAGCTTGGCCAGTTTTTCAGCCATTGCCGGGCCGACACCTTTGAGGTGAGTAACCGGTAGGCTATCTAACGTTTTAATGACGACTGCGGTGCTCATACTTTGAATTGACGCTTGCTCTGTTGAATCGCTTGGCATAAAGCGTCGATGGCTTGCGGCCTTGGAAAGCTAGCACGCCAAGCAACGGCAACAGTTCGAGTAGGAGGTGTTTTACTAAAAGGCCTTATGATGAAGGGGGTATCACCTTTGGTTTCAGCTAATTGAGCCGCTGAAACAGGTAGTATGCTGATCCCAAGTCCTGATGCCACCATGTACTTTAATGTTTCTAGAGAGCTACCTTGGATAAGGCCATTTTGTTGCTGTTGTTGATTGAGGTTGGGGCAGGCCGCTAATACTTGGTCGCGAAAACAATGTCCTTCCCCTAAGAGCAGTACGCTTTCATCATTCAGCTGCTTACTGGTGATGTGATCTTGTTGGCTTAAGGCGTGCTGTTGCGGCAGCGCGACGACAAACTCTTCGTCATACAAACTTTTGCTCACAACGTCTGGGCCAGTAAACGGCAGGGCGATGATGATGGCGTCTAACTCACCATTACGTAATTTTTCGCGTAGTACGGCAGTATAGTTCTCTTCAATAAATAGCGGCATGTTAGGGGCAATACGCCGCAGCTCCGGAATTAGTTGCGGAAATAAGTAGGGGCCTATGGTGAAAATAGCGCCAACTGAAAAGGTATTCGCTAAGGGATCTTTGCCGATGCTGGCCATATCTTCGATCATGCCGGCCTGTTTTAAAACAATTTGGGCCTGTTGAATAATTTTTTCACCGATTGCTGTAGCCCTTACTTGCTGGCGGCTACGCTCAAACAAGGTAACATTTAAGGCTTCTTCTAACTTTTTAATTGCCACACTTAAGGTAGGCTGGCTGACAAAACATTTTTCAGCAGCCTTACCAAAGTGTTTGGTTTGATGAAGGGCAACAATGTAGCGTAATTCAGTTAAAGTCATGTCCGGGCTCGTTATGGCAATTGATAAAGACGATTGCAATGGCGAAATAGTGTGTGCTATTAAATAAAAGCTCTAAACATTACACAAGGTGGGAATGGCAAGCAATGCGTAAATTATTAATGGTAGGTTGTGGTGACATGGGTGTTTGTTTGGCCGGCATGCTTGCAGGGCAGGCGGATATATATGGCTTGCGTCGCAATGTGAGTATCCTCCCCAAGACGGTAAAGCCTATCGCAGCTGATGTGACTGACCCCGACAGTTTACGCGGTTTGTGCGACATTGCCTTTGATACCGTGGTGATTACTTTAACTCCAGGGCAGGCGAGTGACCAACGCTATCAGCAAGTTTATGTGGAAGGCACGAGGAATCTGTTGACCGCGTTGGATAAAGTAGCATTAAAACGCTTGTTGTTTGTGTCTAGCACGAGCGTTTATGGCCAGCAAAATGATGAATGGGTCGATGAAAGCAGCGCCACCGAGCCTCAGCGGTATTCAGGTAAACGTTTATTAGAGGCCGAGCAGGTCTGCCATCAGTTTGCTAAGCAGCACGGAGCTGCAAGCAGCGTGATTCGATTTGCGGGCATCTATGGCCCCGGTAGATTGCGGTTAATTAACGATGTACTGGCGGGTAAAGGCTCGGCGCCGGTCTATAGCAACCGTATTCATCGAGACGATTGTGTGGGGGTGTTGAAACATTTATTCACCCTGCCGTTAGAGCTATTACAGCCCTGCTACATTGGCGTAGATGATCTGCCGGTAAAATCGAATCAGGTTAAAGACTGGTTGGCAGAGCAGCTTGCTTGTCAAAAGCCCGTGCCGATAGCCGCCTCAAATACAGGAGCAAAACGCTGTAGTAACCGCTTGTTAAAAGAAAGTGGCTACCCGTTTATCTATGACAACTATCAAGAGGGTTACGCTAATATTCTATCTGAGATCAATGATACTCAACACCATTCGAAATGAATAATCTGAAGTTCCGGAAGATATGCGGTAAGGCGTTTCTTGATAAAACAAATACTGACTTAACGCATATTATCGTCAGCACTAGGTGCGGCTAACCTCGCTAGTGGGTTGAGCGAGATACTTTAATGACATCACTGATTTGGCGTATCCGTTTCATGATGCGCGCCAAATGAATCCGAGAGTGCACGCCCACCACCACATTGACCACACTCATGCGCGGGTCTTCATCTTCGATATCAATTTTTTCAATGTTGGCATCAATGCTGTTAATACGATTAGCCAGTATGGCGATAATACCACGGCTTTTAATTAATTCTATTTTTAACTCTACTGAAAATTCACCTTCAACTTCTTCTGCCCATTGCAGCGGTACCGAGCGCTCGGGGTTGTCACGGAATTCATCGCTATTGTGGCAGTTATCAGTGTGTATCACGATACCACGGTCAGCACTGATAAAACCAATAATGGGGTCGCCGGGGATAGGGTAGCAGCACTTAGCGAAGTTAACTCTAAAACCTTCGGCGCCACTAATAACCAGTGCTTGATGAACCGGGCCATCGGTGTTGGGATCTTCATTGTCGGTCACTAATTGGTGAGCGGTTAAGAAGGAGGCGCGATTACCTAGGCCGATTTCTTCTAACACGCAATCAAAATTATCGTGGCCGGTATTGTCTAATAAATGGCTTGTTTGCAGTTCGGTCAAATCATCAATGCTAGAATTCATGCTGGCCAAGACTTCGTTTAACAAACGGCGGCCTAAGGACACGGACTCGACGGTACGTTGATTTTTTAAATAGTGGCGAATATTAGATCGCGCTTTACTGGTGACGACAAAATTGAGCCAGGCGGGATTGGCCTGGGCCGTTTGCGCGGTCATAATGTCGATAGTTTGTCCGCTTTGTAAGGGCTCCGAGAGGGGCGCTAAGCGACGGTTAATACGACAGGCAATGCATTTGTTGCCGACATCAGTATGAACGGCGTAGGCAAAGTCGACGGCGGTTGCCCCTTGCGGCAATTCCATAATTTTGCCTTTGGGGGTGAACACATAAACTTCATCGGGGAATAAATCGAGCTTCACGCTTTCGATAAACTCCATGGAATCGCCAGCGCTTTGTTGTAACTCCAATAAACCTTGTAGCCATTGCCTGGCTCGCGTGTGGCTGCCGTTTATGGGCTCACCGTCATTGGTTTTATATAACCAATGAGCGGCAATGCCGTAGTTGGCCATTTCTTCCATTTCGTGGGTGCGAATTTGAATTTCTATCGGCACGCCGTGTAAACCAAATAATACGGTATGCAGTGATTGATAGCCGTTGGCTTTAGGAATGGCGATGTAGTCTTTAAATTGGCCTGGCACTGGCTTGTATAAACTGTGGATGCAGCCCAGCACGCGATAGCAGGTGTCTACGTCGTCAACCTCAATACGAAAGGCGTAGATGTCCATAATTTCGGAGAAGGACTTTTTCTTGCCGTGCATTTTTTTGTAAATGCTATAGAGGTGTTTTTCGCGACCGCTAATGACGGCGCTGTGGCCTTCGCGCTCTAAACAGTGCTCGATAGATTCTTCTATTTGTTCAACAAGCTCTTTGCGGTGGCCGCGGGCTTGTAAGATGGCGGCATGAATCCGAGTTGAACGCATGGGGTATAGAGTAGCAAAGCCCAAGTTCTCAAGTTCAACTCGGATGTTATGCATGCCCAGTCGTTGCGCAATGGGGGCATACATGTCTAAGGTTTCTCTAGCGATGCGACGGCGTTTTTCAGGTTTGAGTACGCCGAGGGTGCGCATATTGTGCAGGCGGTCTGCCAGCTTAACTAAAATGACGCGTATGTCTTTAGCCATGGCCAAGGCCATTTTTTGGAAGTTTTCTGCTTGCGCTTCAGCTTTGGATTGAAACTCCATCTGCGTCAGTTTGCTGACCCCGTCGACTAAGTTCGCAACGATTTCACCAAACTGCTCTTCGAGAGCAGTTTTAGGAATAGCAGTGTCTTCGATCACATCGTGCAGCATGGCAGCCATTAGGCTTTGATGATCCATGTGCATGTCGGCGAGTATGCCCGCTACGGCAAGGGGGTGGGTAACATAGGGCTCCCCACTGCGACGGCGCTGGCCTTCGTGGGCTTGCTCCGCGTAGAAATAGGCTCGAACAACCTGATTAACTTGCGTGGAGGTTAGGTAGCTCTGGAGGGTGCTTTTCAGTTCCTCAATGCTGGCCACATCTTGATGATCTTGGCCTGCGGGGAAGAAGCTATATTGCTGCATTTAGCCCTCTCTTCACTAAACAACAACTGTGTTATAGCTGTTGCTCGCCCTCGGTGGCGGCTTCAGGCGCTTCGCCAAATTCAACTTCGTCTTCGCGGGGAGGGTTCATAATGTCAGCCGGGGTGATTGCTTCTTCAGCAATTTCACGTAAGGCCAAGACCGTGGGCTTATCCGAGTCGATGCTAACTAGTGGTTCTTTACCGCCAGTGGCAATTGCGCGGGCGCGCTTGCTAGCAACCATTACTAATTCAAAGCGGTTATCGACTTTATCTAAGCAATCTTCGACGGTGATACGAGCCATGGAGTTATCCTATCTATCTGATTGTCTACCCGTGCTCGTTTAGCCGAACAAAAAAGTAGAGTTAATTAAACCAGTGCGGTGACGTGATGTTGATTATAGGCTGCTTGCCTTTAATCACTTAGCCCCGCGGGTCGCGCAGTGTATCAAAAATGCGCAGGGGTTAACAGCGCTTAAGCAGGCTTATGTTGGCGCTAGGTATCGGTATGACCACTAGCGTCTAGCTGAGCAGCCGTTGTAGTAATCGCTGATTTTTTTGTTGCTGGCTATTCCTGTCTAAGCGGTGACTGCGGAAAACAGCTTTAAGATCTTCTAGGGCGACATTAAAGTTATCGTTGATAATTAAGAAATCAGCTTGGTGGTAGTGGGAGATTTCATTCGCGGCCTCGTCCATACGACCCTGGATGACGCTCTTATCGTCCTGGGCGCGGTTGGTTAAACGCTCTAATAAGGCTTCACGTGAGGGGGGCAAGATAAAAATGGAGAGGGTTCTGGGCAGAATGGCCGCCACTTGATGCGCACCCTGCCAGTCTATCTCAAGAATGACGTCGGTACCCTTTGCTAGTGTTTGCTCCACCCAGTGTTTGGAGGTGCCGTAGTAATTGCCAAACACTTCGGCGTGCTCAAGAAAGGCTTGTTTATCTAGCATGTCTTTAAATTGATCGTGATCGCAAAAATGATAGTTCACTCCGTCAACTTCCCCGGGGCGAATGCTACGCGTGGTATGGGAGACAGACACACAGATGCCGCTATCGGCTTCTATCAGCGCGTTGACCAGGCTGGTTTTGCCAGCACCTGAGGGGGCGGAGATGGTGTAAAGCTTGCCGGGTTTCATAGAGTGTTCCAGTTGTTAATTCAATGTTTGCAAAGTATAGGGCGCTAAATAAGGCTTGCTGGTTTATTCGATATTCTGAATTTGTTTATAGTTTAATCCAAACAACTTAAACAAAAACAAGGTATTGCCGTATTTTTTAGCGCTCATATTATTGAGTCTGCCACCATTTCTGCCACCGTTTTGTATTTTCTCATTAATGCTATTCATTTAAACTTTTCAGGTAGTTACAGAGAGTTAAACAAGCTAGCAGAAGCGCCACTAGTAATTCGACATTATGCCGGACTTTTAGGAGTAGTGCATTTAGAAGCTAGGTTCTTCTTTGTTTTAGCTATCTCAGCCTATTGAAGGCTAAAAATATCATTTGAACTCAAATGTTTGGAAGGGAAAGCGCAGCATGATTATATTCAGCTGCGGTTTTAATGAATTAAATAGAATAGCTATGTTTATTCATGCGCCCATTTAAAGCGCTGTTTCAAATCATTGCAGAATTTCACATCAAGTAGGCCTTTATGTTGTAACTGACCAACGACAATGCCTGGAGCTATGCCAATAGCCTTAGAAAAAGCAGAAATAGAGGTCTTTTTAAAATCCCTATCAGCAATAAATTTGGTAAATGCTTTTGTCGGAATAAGCTCGTGCTCTGCAAAGGCGTTGGCCTCATGTTCTTTCTCTTGATCCAAGCCATTGGTACCTTCTAAAAACAGCTCCTTTTTTCCATGTCGCAAGATATGACCGGCTTCATGAAAAAAGGTAAACCAAAGATGATCGTCAGTTTTATATCGAAGGCTCAGTTGAATAATAGCTTTATCTTTATTAAGCCAGCGTGTAGCGCCACTAACACCGGTCTTAGGGAGCGCAGGAACAAATACAACAGCCACACCCGCCATAGAGCAAAGCTCTTGCATCGCGGGTACAAAGTGAGCGGGATCTTCAGTTGTTAAACCTCTGATCTCATCAAGTATTTCTCTAAACTTGGCCTTGTTATAAGGTTGGCAAGCAATACTGGATGCTTTAAGTTCGCCTTGCCTTAGCCAGGCTGAGACGGCCTCTGGAAATACCTCATGCGTCTGATTTTGGCGATAGGCGACATTAAGGTTTGGCCACATCTCATCCCACTGTTCGACATTGGCGATACCAAAAAAACGCAGTACTTCGATCAGTTGGCCTTTTTTATCTTTGATCTTGTCGATCCAGTTCATCTTTACCATGGCATTAATGGGGATGTGCTTGAGCCAGTCCAGGTCGCGCTCTAACTGATCCTCTTCTGCCACGCGTGCCAGAATCTCCTGATAATGCGCTTCAAGATTCAACCAGTATTCCACAGGCATACCTAATGCCCGCTCAAACTTAATCGCCGTTTCAGGGGTAATGGCTGATTTGGCTTTCAGTATCGAGATGATATGTTTTGGGGTAATGCCAGTACGCCTAGCCAATTCTTGCTGAGTCATGCCCCTTAGCTCTAATTCAACGCCGAGCACTTCACCAGGGGAGACCGCATAATCGGGCTGGAACTCATTTTGTATATCAACCATGGGTGTCCTCCACGCCTTTAATTTCTATAACTGTTACTTGAAACCAATCTAGGCCACCTTCTGGCCTCATTGGTACGGGATCATTTATTGGCCTGAAAAGCAGCCTGTAGGGATGATCTAAATCTACTGATAACACCCCTTTCTTATTGCCTTTGAGTTCGTGGCAACGATTTGGTGGGCTGTAAGGTGGTGCAAAAACACCTAAATTAGGTGCCGATCTTAGCTGTGTCATGATGACTTTCAAGAGTGCAGCACGCCTAGGTCCATGTGTTTTAGCCATGACCTTAGATTCGCTTAGCTGTTTCTTGAGTTTCTTGCTGGAGAAAGTAATATCCATATAAAAGTCTTAACCTCTAAGGTTAATGATTTTAGTTTAGTTTAGATGGGTAAGCAAGACAGCTTTCGTCACAAATTGTTTTTAGTCTAAGAGCGTATATTGTATTTATTGCCTATGCCCTCTGGGGTAGGGTGCTTAGCTGAGTTCATTGAGGGGTACCTTTCAGCCTCTAGTAGCTGTTGGCTGCTGTCTTGTGGAGTGAAATATTCAATGGCTAGAGACGTGTACTTATCTTGTGACATACTTTTAGCCAAGGCCTTGAGGCGAGTTTCTGGTGTTGTTTGTAAGCCGTAATCTAAATCACCCGAAATACCATCGTTTTCCTTTTCATTACAAAATATATGGCAACTGTCTTTTTATCGCGATACTACGTAGGTATTGGCGCGATCCATACCGGAGGTGTAAAGCACAAATGTGTCACCATCTATGGTCATGCCCTGCGAGCTGAATATCGTGCTGGCATAGGCAGGGGCCAGGTAGGGCTGGCCTTGTTCGTTGGCGTAGTCTGATGCTCGGAACGTCAGTGTACGTTGATCATCAACTAATATAGTCAGTTCAATGTCACTCTCGGGGGTAGTTTGAATAGATTGAATGGTTCCTGTGGTGCCGTTAGTGACATGCAAGTCGCGGTAATCGTTGTGGCAGAATTTAATCCGGTCACCCCGAGAGAGCTCAAACGGCATAGTTCTATCGGCAACATGGCAGTTTATGGCGATATTCTCATTTCCGACACGGCATTCGCTCTGCAAAATTCGGCGCACTTCATCTGATATTGAATCTTCTTATTGATTAATATTTAAATATACTTCGATGATACAAATGACGGGTTAATTTTTAAATGTAAACACCTGTTGTAATAAGGGCGTGGCAAGCATCGTTTGATTGTAGCCTGGCGTATACCTTTCACCTTTTAGGGTGATCAATCCAAAGAATCGCCAGAAGCGTTCAATAGTGCGTACGGAATAGGCATTGCATGCTGCCTTTAAAGATATTTGGTAGGGCGATGCAGTAAATTCGTCTAATGTTGAGGGAAAGATACGAATAAACTCTTCAGCGAATTCAATGTTGTTGATCGTTGAATTCTTTAGGCGGTTAAGTGTGACTAATGAATACCAGCAAGCGGTTTGGAAGAAATCAGCTTCAGGATAGCCGTCCTCATGGCCCCAGTTATATTGGTAAATATAATGTGTGATCAGAAGTTTAAAAAGGTCACTGTCATTTATATTTTGTGCTTTTTTAGTGAGTTCAAAGCATCCCTTGTACTTGCGTAATAAGCCGGCAGATTTGAACGTTAATTTAGCGATATGTAGGTCTCTAAAATCTTGTTCCTTATTGATATTCCCGAGATGCATAGCGCGTTGACCATCGTTAAATAAGGATTCATATTCACTGAATACCTGTTTAACCAAGGCTATGGAAAAATTGCCTTTGGTAGTGGCCTTGGCCTTGTGATGGGCTAAATAATTTTTCATTGAATGAAAAATTGCCATGATAGGCGCTTGGTTGAATTCGGCAATGGCAATATCGTCGTGCCATTGAATAAATTCCTGCATATTCATTGGCTCGTGAAATAATGTTTGCAATTGATTGGGTGAAAAACCACCCAATTCTTCCTGTGGTTGTTCGTTGAGTTGATTTATTTTATGGTCGGCAAAGACTTGCATGTCATCAAGTGATTCAAACTGCTGTCCAGCAAAGGCTTTGGCTAAAGATTGGTTGATCTCAGTTGCCGGATTAGCCTGTGCGCGTTGCTCAAGTTCCGTTGCTAGGCAGCACTTTTTATATTTTTTACCACTGCCACAGGGGCACGGATCATTTCGACCTATTTTAGTCATGTTATGTTTTCATTATTTCTGTGTTTATTGGTTACCGGTCGATGGCATTGGCTCTAAAGTGTAAAATCAGCGTTATGATTGCGTTGAAGAGACCTGCCATCGGCCTACATCGACTCCGCCTGCTCTGAATGCCTTATTTGCAGGCGTTTTTACTCGTAAATCCAGGCCATATCGAGGCTTTAAATAATCAATCAGCAGTTGGTTGTTTTTTTTATCTCTCCGGGGGGGGGTCGATAAGCTTCCCTCACTTAGAGTCTGAATTTAGATAGCTTACAGCTTTTCTAACTGAGGTCAGTCTCCTATGTAGGGATATAAGTATTCATGGAATAATATACATTTATATGCCTTATCCTAAATTTTGAATCTGGTCGCGTATTAGACATAAACTATTTATATTTACCATAGAGTTATGTGAATATACGGGGTGGTTATTTAGCTTGCTGTCACCTTTTTATATGTATAGAAAACAATGAAATTTATACATAAGATTCTGTTGGAGTATAGATTTCACCATTTCTTTTGCATATTATGCTTGTTATGTATAAATAATCCAGAATTAATGACAATATGACTTTCACTATCCCCCCCCTGCCCTTAGATAACGTAGAGCTGCTAGAAACTCGTGCTGTGCTAAAAAAGACGGCTGAAGCACATCGCTTTCTTGCTGAATTGAAAGGTGTAGCTGCCAGCATTCCCAATGAAGCTATTCTTATCAATGCGTTGACTTTACAAGAAGCGAAAGATAGTTCAGAGATAGAGAATATTGTTACTACCCATGATGAAATATACAAGGCGAGTTTATCCACTGAGGCAATCACCAATGCGGCGGCTAAAGAGGTTCAAGATTACTCTTTTGCTCTAAAGCAGGGTTTTCAGATTGTAAGAAAGAATAAAGTTATTCGCTTGCATGATATTCTGGAAATTCAGCAGTACTTAGAAAAAAATAAGGCAGGACTAAGGCGCTTGCCCGGTACCGATCTTAAAAATTCGCGTACAGGTGAGGTGGTTTACACTCCTCCACAGCATGCTGAGGATATTGATCGCTTAATGGCTAACTTGATGGAGTACATCAATGTAGATGAATTATGTGATGCTGACCCTTTGGTGAAAATGGCATTAATTCACCACCAATTCGAAAGCATCCATCCTTTTTATGATGGTAACGGTCGTACAGGTCGTATACTCAATATCTTATATTTGGTGGCAAAAGAACTGCTAGATCTTCCGGTTCTTTACTTGAGTCGATATTTTATTCGACATAAAGTAGATTATTATCACCAATTACAGCAAGTACGAGAAACCGGTGATTGGGAGCCGTGGTTGTTATATCTGCTTGAGGGGGTTGTACAGACGGCTCAATCTACCATCAAACTTATCAATGAAATTAAGGTGCTTATGCAGAATTATAAGCATCGTATGCGTGAGCAGCTCCCCAAAATGTATCGCCAGGAATTATTAAATAACCTGTTTAGTCACCCATACACAAAAATAGATTTTGTGATGACTGATTTGAGTGTCTCGCGTATTACTGCTGCTAAATACTTGGAGCAGTTGGTTGATGCTGGTTTTTTACATAAAGAAAAAGTTGGCCGTACTAATTACTTTATTAACAGAGACTTATGCGAGCTTTTTATACGGTATTCGTAGTGCATTATTAAAAGTAACTATAGAATGAAAGTGCAAAAAACGGCATAATTAAAGTATTAACTCATTGATTTTATTGTAATTATTCAATATTCTGAATTTGCTCTCGCATTTGCTCAATCAATACTTTGAGCTCAACCGCGGCTTGGGTACTGTCGCTAACGATAGCTTTAGACGATAAGGTGTTGGCCTCCCGATTAAGCTCCTGCATTAAAAAATCTAAGCGACGGCCGCAGGCGCCACCTTTACTGACCACTCTACGGACTTCTCCGACATGGGTTTCGAGGCGGTCTAACTCTTCATCGACATCGGCTTTTTGAGCGAGCAGCACAATCTCTTGTTCAATGCGCTCGGAGTTTAAGTCGGTTTTAAGCTCCGCCATGCGCTCTTCAATTTTGTCTCTTTGGGCTGCCAAAATGTTAGGCATTTGCTGGCGTACGGCCTTGGTGATGTCATCAATAGCATCCAGGCGCTGCACGATCATTTGCTGCAGTTCTGCCCCTTCTCGGGCACGGCTTTCATTAAGTTGAGTGAGGGCTAGCTGAAAGGCTTCTAAGGCTTGTTGTTGAATTTCATCCGCGTCGATTTGAGATTCTTCCAAAATGCCGGGCCATTGCATGATTTTTAAGGCATCTAGCGGGGCAGGGTTGTTGAGTTGGTTTTGGATAGTCTCGCTGGCGGTGATGACTTGCCGGAGCATGGCCTGGTTAATGTTAAGCTCGGCGTTGTTAGCGTCTTGTTGGATTTGTACTCGCAGGCCGCACTCGACCTTACCGCGGTTGAGCTGCTTGCGCAGTTTATCTCGCAATAGGGGTTCGAGGCCGCGATTGGAATCATGCAGCTTGAAAGAGGATTCTAAGTAGCGATGGTTAACAGAGCGTAGCTCCCATACTAAGGTCCCCCAGCTTTGTTGGCTGGTTTGGCGGGAAAAAGCGGTCATGCTGCGAATCATGTTGAGTGCCTTGCCGATACGAGAGAATAAAAAATTTAGCCGAGCTGTATTTTAGCGTGAAAGTTTAATCACGCGAAAGTGTTTGTCGTCATCGGGCGTGATTAAGCGTGTATAATGCCCGCCCTGACAGTTGTTAATTTTTTAAGTGGACTTACCCTTATGACCAGACCCAGCGGCCGCGCCTTAGATCAGCTACGCGATATTTCTATCACCCGTAATTTTACCTGCCATGCTGAGGGCTCAGTATTGGTGAGCTTTGGCAATACCAAAGTTATCTGTACCGCTTCTGTCGAAGCTGGCGTGCCCCGTTTTTTAAGAGGCCAGGGCCAAGGCTGGATTACCGCTGAGTATGGCATGTTACCTCGTTCTACGGGTAGCCGTATGAACAGAGAGGCCGCTAGAGGCAAGCAGGGTGGTCGCACGGTTGAGATTCAGCGTTTAATTGGTCGCTCTTTACGAGCCGCGGTTGATTTGACGGCGCTGGGCGAAAACAGCATCACCATCGATTGTGATGTGATTCAGGCTGATGGTGGCACTCGCACGGCGGCCATCACCGGCGCTTGTGTGGCGGTAGCGGATGCCATTGCCTCCATGCAAGAGAAGGGTTTGATAACGACCAACCCTTTAAAGCAAATGATCGCTGCGGTATCGGTGGGTATTTATGAAGGCAAAGCGGTATTAGATCTAGATTACCCAGAAGACTCAAACGCTGAGACGGATATGAACGTCATTATGGGTGAAAATGGCGGTTTTATTGAAGTGCAAGGCACCGCGGAAGGCGAGACGTATAGTCGTGATGAGCTGAACCAGATGTTGGATTTGGCCGTTAAGGGTATTAATGAGCTTATTGAGCTGCAAAAAACAGCGTTAAAATAGCCGATAAAAACAAAAAAGCCTTCCTGTGAAGAGGGCTTTTTTATGCTGAAAGAAAGTGATTACATTTCGTAATCAAAATCCATAATCACAGGGGCATGGCTAGAAAATACGTGGTTTTTATAAATGGCACCATATTCTATAGATGATTGCATGCCGCTTGACGCCACTTGGTAGTCGACACGCCAGCCGTCTTTGCCTTCTCTATCGCCTTCGGGCCACCAGGTAAACTCATCATTGTCTTCGTTTATTTCTCTGAAGGCGTCAACATAACCCATATTGCTGAAAAGCTGGTCCATCCACTGCTGCTCTTCGGGTAAGAAGCCAGAAGTGTTGATGTGCTTGTCAGGATTTTGCACATCATCTGCACGATGGGCCATATTCCAGTTGCCGCAGATAACAAATTCGCGGCGTTTATTGCGGATCTTACTAAGGTGGGCTTGAAATAATTCAAAAAAGTGTTTCTTGTGGTGCTGAGCTTTGGCATCTTCACTAAATGCGCTTGGGGCTAACAGACAGCCAATGCTGATGTTTTGGAAGTCTGCTTGGATGTAACGGCCTTCCATATCAAAGTCCATAAAACCCAAACCCGTCATAATGGCCTTAGGCATTTCACGGCAGTAGATGGCAACGCCGTTGGTATCTTTATCGACGGCATCAAAGAAATAGGGGTTGTAGCCTTGAGGAAAAAAAATGTCATCGTGAAGGTCATATTCTTGCGCCTTCAAATTTTGTACGCAAATAAAATCGGCATCTTGGTCTAATACCCATTCATAAAAGCCAGCTTTAGCAGCTTCACGGATTCCATCGGCACAAAAGCTAATAATTCTCATAGTCGTCTCATGGTTTGGCGCGTGTGCATTTTTTAGATTTGCTTATGAGCACATCGGCTATATATTACAATTTTGCTGGTTTTTATTTTTTATGACAGCAAAGTCTGTCGTAAAGAGCGCCTTCTGTCATAAATTGAACAGTAAGGGGCGGAATCGACAGGGAAAATGTTAATTAGATGCGTAAGGATGTACTTACTACAGTTATCACCACCCTGCAGCTAATGTAGAATGAGTGTAGAACTTGTTGGCCTAGTTGGCCAGCCTGACGTATTAATTTTTTATATGAGAAACCTATGCAAGCCTATCAACAGCAATTTATTGAGCTGGCCATTGAGCAAAAAGCACTTTGTTTTGGTGAGTATACATTAAAGTCGGGCCGCTTAAGCCCCTATTTCTTTAATGCGGGTTTATTTTGTAGTGGTGCTGCCCTGGCGTTATTAGGTCGCTGTTATGCTAATGCGATTGTTGAATCGGGTGTGGAATTTGATGTTATTCTAGGCCCTGCTTATAAAGGGATACCGTTAGCGGCGGTTACCGCTTGTGCGCTGGCTGAGCATCATGGCCGCGACGTGCCCTATGTCTACAACCGAAAAGAAGCCAAAGACCACGGAGAAGGTGGCATATTGGTGGGTGCAGAACTTAAGGGTAAGGTCTTGATTATTGATGATGTGATCACGGCGGGAACCGCTGTGCGCGAGGTTATGTCAATGATCGAAGCTGCGGGTGCGGAACCTGCGGCGGTTGTCATCGGACTAAATCGGCAAGAGCGAGGTAAAGCGGATAAATCAGCTATCCAAGAGGTAGAAGAGGATTACAATATCCCTGTGGTGAGTATTATAAAGCTGCAGGATATTATGCGCTTTTTGCGAGACCAGGGTGGTAACGTTGAATTGCCAAAGATCGAAGCCTATTATGATCAATACGGCGTGTATTAATTCTACTATAAAAGGATGTAAAAATTGTTAGTGCTGCGGCTTGCCTTAGTGGGAACCCTCTCAGCTGTCTTATCGTCAGCTGTCGTTTCTGATGAAAGAACGCTATATCGTTATATTAATGAAAAGGGGGTGAAGGTTATTGTTGGCAGTCTGCCGCCGAAAGCGACGCCCTTAGGTTATGACATTATTACCCTTAGCGGCGTTTTAATCGAGAGAGTGCCTCGGCAGTTAACGGCGGCAGAATTATCGAATAAAGGTAATGAGCGTAATCAGCAGCGCTTGCAAGAAGAAGAGCAGCGTCGTCTAGAGGAATGGGATAAGTCATTGATGCTGCGTTACAGTAGTACCTCGGATATAAAAGCTGGTAAAGACCGTGCGATGAGCAATGTCAAAGTACGCATTAGTATTTTGAAATCAAACCGGCAATCGGTTAAATCAGAAATTGAGAGTGAGCAGGCGCGAGCCGCAAATATTGAAAGACGTAATGGCAAAGTGCCTAAGGCCATGACCGATAAAATTGATGTATTGCGGGAAGAGATAAAAAGTATTGAAGATGCAATATATGTACGGGGTCAAGAAACTGAAGACATAGAAAAGCAGTTTGTTAGAGATGTGGCAAGGTTTGAAACCTTACAAGAGCGTATAGAATTAAGAAATAAGGCGCGCCCTACAGTTGAAAGAAAAAGCTATTATTAGTTTTCATAGCTAAGTGTTGGCAGCCTTTTCAGTTGCTAGCACTTAGCTACTAACTAAGGCGTCTTTGGTTAGGCCGCTAATCAAAACCGGCCATTGTGATTGCCATTGTTCGGTGGGTTTCCGATGAAACTCACTGCGAACAAACTGGCTGATACGCCCTTCTGCGGTAGCCAGCAATAAGTTAGCGGCAATATTGACTGGCATTGTAGTACGAAGATTTTCACGAATCTCTGCTTCGCGTAAAATCTGTTTAAGCTGAGTTTCTAAGCGATCATAAAATTGAGCAACACGAACACGAAGGCGCTCAGGTTCTCCGGCCAAGGCATCGCCATTTAAAATTCGGGAAAGCCCCGGATTGCGCTCACAAAAACCTAGTAATAAGCTAAGGATTAATTCGCAGCGAGCTATCGCCAGGGGTTCGTCATTCATGATTAAGCTAATGCGGCTGAAGATGGTGTCTTCAATAAACTCAATCAAACCCTCAAACATTTTGGATTTGCTGGGGAAGTGACGATAGAGTGCCGCTTCAGAAACGCCGACCTCTTGAGCGAGTCTGGCGGTAGTAATTCTTTCCCCAGGGCTGGCTTCCAGCATGTAAGCTAGGGATTCTAGAATTTGTTGGCGGCGCGATGTTTTTTTAGTCATGACCAATGAGTCTTTATTGGTTGAGCAGACATCCTATCGACAAGGCGCGTAAGCTGCAACAGAAAAAAGTATGGTAAATGCAAACTAATAACAATATTGCTAAGTTTTATGGCTTAGCAATCCAATATTGTTATAGCGCAGTCTGTTGTGTATCGGTAATCAAGGTGCCCACACCTTCGTCGGTAAAGATTTCCAGCAGTACGGCATGAGGAACCCGGCCGTCGATAATATGCGCGCTATTAACGCCTGCTTTTACGGCACTTAATGCGCAGCCAATTTTTGGTAGCATGCCGCCGTATATTGTGCCGTCGGCAATTAATCCATCTACCTGTGGGGTTGTTAGCCCCGTTAGCACTTCGCCCTCTTTGTTCATCAATCCCGCAATGTTGGTTAGCAGCATTAACTTTTCAGCCTGTAAAACTTCTGCCATTTTTCCGGCGACTAAATCGGCATTAATATTATAGGAGCTACCGTCTGCGTCTACGCCTATAGGCGCAATCACGGGGATGAAATCACTGTTGATGAGGGTATCTAAAACACCCGTATTAATTTTTTCTACTTCACCAACATGACCGATATCAATTATTTCTGGTGCTGTCATTTCGGGTGACTGGTGATTGACCGTTAACTTTTTAGCCTGAATTAAATTACCATCTTTCCCCGTAATGCCAACCGCTTTGCCGCCGATTTTATTGAGTAGGTTAACGATCTCTTTATTGACGGCGCCGCCTAAAACCATTTCAACTATATCCATGGTTTGGCTATCGGTAACGCGCATACCATCAACAAAATGAGACTCGATATTGAGCCGCTCTAGTAACGATCCAATTTGAGGTCCACCACCGTGAACGACCACGGGGTTAATGCCCACAAGCTTCATCAAAACAATGTCTTTGGCAAACTGCTGCTTGAGCTCGTCATCTATCATGGCGTTACCGCCAAATTTAACAACAATCGTTTTGCCGGTAAATTTTTGGATGTAAGGCAGTGCCTCAGTTAAAACATTGGCGATATTGGCGGCGGCGTCTCTAGAGAGCGACATGGTGTTCCTTATGTTAAAAAGCCGTATTATAACGTGTACTGTTTTATCCTGCGATGATGCTTGAAAATAAATATCAGGCCAATATAAACCAATGCTTAAAAGTTAAATTCTAGGCTGTTATCGATACTGCTGAGCTGAGTTTTAAACAGCTCTTGTATCTGAGCTAGGGTTTCATCGTCTTTAGCTTCAAAGCGTAAAGTTAACATGGGGGTGGTGTTAGAGGCGCGAACTAAGCCCCAGCCATCATTAAAGTCGACTCTCACACCATCAAGAGTGGTTATTTTGCCATTCTCAAATTGCCCCTGTTGTGAGAGCTGCTCAACGATAGCGAATTTTTTAACCTCATCGCTGGCGACTCTAAATTCGGGGGTGCTAACGGTTTCAGGAAAGGTGCTGAGCTGGGCATCTAAATCGGGGTCGGTTGTGCTGAGAATTTCAATTAAACGGGCGGCGGCATACATGCCGTCATCAAAACCGAACCAGCGTTCTTTAAAAAAGATATGGCCACTAAACTCGCCGCCCAATAAGGCGCCAGTTTCAGCCATTTTTTCTTTCATAAATGAGTGGCCTGTTTTCCACATAATGGGGCGGCCGCCATAATTACTGATGAGGCTGTTAAGGCTGCGAGTGCATTTAACATCAAATAAAATGTCTGCTCCGGGGTTCCGTGAAACCACATCTTGCGCCAATAGCATAAGCAGGCGATCAGCGGGCACTAGATTGCCCTCGGCAGTGACAACGCCTAAGCGATCGCCGTCGCCATCAAAGGCGATACCTAAATCAGCGCCTTCTTCTTTAACTTTGGCGATTAAGTCTTGCATGTTAGCGGCAACAGCAGGATCTGGGTGGTGATTGGGGAAGTCGCCATCAATCTCGCAGTATAGCGGTACAATTTCGCAGCCGAGCTCTTCAAAGAGTTTAGGAGCGATTTCGCCTGTTACGCCATTCCCCGCGTCGATGACAATCTTTAAGGGTTGAGCAATGGCAACGTCGTTGAGGATATAGTCAATGTATTCGGCCTCTATGGATTCTGTGCGATAAGCACCTTTGCCGTTTTGAACGCGCTGGCTGACGATGCGCTGCCTTAAGTCGGTGATGGCTGCACTGGATAACGTGCTGCCATTGATAACGATTTTAATGCCATTGTATTCTGCAGGGTTGTGGCTGCCGGTAATCATAACGCCACTTTGAGTTTCGAGTTGATGGGTTGCAAAGTACATCAAAGGACTTGGCACCATGCCAATATCGATCACATCACAGCCGCTGGCTTGTATGCCCTGGGCTAGAGCATCGCGAATTCTGGGTGAGCTGTGCCGCCCGTCCATGGCCAATAGCATCGACTCTTGGCCCTGACCCCTCGCTTCACTGCCCACGGCCATGCCAATGGCAAAGCAGTGGCTGTCGGTGAGCTCTTGGTCAGCAAGGCCGCGAATGTCATAAGCTCTGAAAATCGTTTCAGGGATGTCGGTGGGTAACGATTTGTTGGGTGATAGATCTAATGCGGCAGGTTGTTCTGATTTGGGAACCTTGGTTTCGGTTGGCGCGTCTTCTGAATCTGCGTTGGCTTTTTGGCGTTTGGCTATTGCTAGCAGCTTCTTCATTTCGTTGAGCATTTCGCCGGCAGCCAGCTCGAAACCGGGTAGACTGAATGGGCCTTTACTTCTTGAGGTGAGCAGTGAGAGGTTATCCGCCAGTGCGCGCTTTAACCCGTTTAGGGTTAGAGCCAGCGCCGCAACTAATGCGAAGATATTAATGGCGAGCAATAACAAGGTAATTTGATTGCTTTGGCTGTTGTTGTCGAGGAACTGGTTTGAGGGTGTGAATTGTAATTCCCAGGCTGGGACCGCACTAGTGAGGCGCACACTAGAGGCTTGGATTGATGCTTCCCCCGTTTTAACCAGAGTCTGGCTTTTGCCCAAGGTTTGAATAATTTGGGTTTCGCCTAGGTTGCTGTCTAGCTGGTTAACGATTTTTTGTAATAGGGAGTTGTTGAAGCTAATCAGCAGCGCGCCTTCGGCATATTGTTTGCTTTCAATACGGATAGATTGAGCCAGGGTGAACATGGCGAGCTTGTTGCTTCGATATGACTCGATAATAAGGCTTTCGTCGTTGCTAGCACGGCGTAGCATATCGAGTTCAATATTGTTACGTAAGGCCGCTTGCTCCTTGTGGAGCCCGGCGATGCCTAGTGGGCCTAACGGAATTAATTTGACGCTCAGCGCTGCAGGGAAATTACGCTGGGCTTCTATTTGAAAGGTGACGAGCCTTGCTTGGTCTTTTCTCTCAAGAGCCTCAATGAGCTGAGGATTTTTGGCTAGCTCGGCTATACGAAATTGTAAGCTTTCTATCGTTTGGTTTAATAGCATTGTTTGGCTGTTTGCCAAATGGCGGCTGAGATTGTCGATGTGATGGTTATTAAGTTTTGGTGTCTCTAAAAAAGCGAGATATAAAAAACTACCGGTCATCACCAGTAAGCTGATCAATCCGCAGCGTAAAATATTACTGCTGAGAGCGCTACTGTTTTTAGACGATGTATCGTTTTTATTATTTTTTTGCTTGGCCATATCAATCCGTGTGGTTTAAGTCCGCTTGGTTTTGCAATGATTAATTGTGCTAATGAGAGTCTCGTTAGCTCTTCAAAAAATCAGTCTCTAAATAATGGGAGCTGTAAGCTCCCTTGTCCAGTTAATCGATGCTGTATCGGTTATTGTGGATTAAAACGTTTGGCAATAACGGCAATGATCTCTCTTGCCAGTTGTTGTTTGCTGGCTATCGGGATGACCCGCTTAAGGTGTTTGCCAATGATGGTTGCCGCATTGCTGTCGCTGTTAAAACCAATGTCGGGGTTGGACACGTCATTGGCGATAATTAAATCTAAATTCTTTTTCGTCAGTTTTTGCTGCGCGTGCTCAATTAAATTTTGAGTCTCTGCCGCAAAGCCGACGGTGAAAGGTCGCTGTGGGTGGTTGGCGATAGAGGTAATAATATCGGGGTTTTTCACCAAATTAATCGTCATGCACTCATTGTTCTTTTTGATTTTTTGCTCTGCAATATTGGCCGGGCGGTAATCGGCTACTGCGGCGCAGCTGATAAAAATATCACACTGATTTAGTTGGTCTACAGCGGCTTCCAGCATTTGCTGCGCGCTTTGCACATTGATGCGCTGGCAGCGCTTAGGTGTAGTTAAGTGGACAGGGCCTGCGATCAAGGCCACTGAGGCGCCAGCATCAATGGCTGCTTCAGCGAGGGCAAATCCCATTTTACCGGAGCTGTGGTTGCTGATGAATCGAACGGGGTCAATGGCTTCAACGGTAGGCCCTGCGGTTATCACAACGTTAACGCCATCGAGGTCGCCGGTTGCAAATTGGCTGGCGGCCAGCAAGGTGATTTCATCAGGCTCTAACATTCTACCTGGGCCGAAATCACCACAGGCTTGTTCTCCCGCGCCGGGGCCAAAGATAGCCACATGGTTATCTGTTAGCGTGCTGAGGTTGTATTGTGTTGCCGCATTGCGCCACATGGCTTGGTTCATGGCCGGGGCGAGAGCAATGGGGGCGTCGGTAGCGGAGCATAAAGTGGTAAGCAAATCATCGGCTTTGCCGTTGGCTAGTCGGGCCATAAAGTCTGCGGTGGCAGGAGCAACTAATACAAGATCGGCCCATTTCGCCAAAGCAATGTGGCCCATGGCAGCTTCCGCTTCAGTGTCGAGAAGGCTGGTATGTACAGCGTTGCCCGATAAGGCCTGCAAGGTTAAGGGGGTGATAAATTCCTGTGCCGCCTTGGTCATAACTACGCGCACATCGGCGCCATATTCTTTTAATCGACGGATAAGTTCGGCCGACTTGTAGGCCGCAATGCCGCCAGTTACCCCTAAAAGAATCTGCTTGTTATTCAGCTGCTGCATGGTAATGTGCCAATACTCTCAATTTATCAGGGGGGAATTGTAAGTAACTGTGCATGGGATTGCACGAACTTAGCGCTACAGGGAGGAATGATGGCGATTACCGATTGGCCCGTAGAGGAGCGCCCGAGGGAGAAGCTCTTGGCACAAGGTGCCACAGCGTTATCTGACGCTGAGCTTTTAGCGATATTTTTGCGGACAGGCACGCCGGGGATGACCGCTGTCGACTTAGCGAGGCACCTGCTTTCCCAATTTGGAGGCCTAAGGTCACTGTTGAATACGGACCTTGATAGCTTTGTCGCTGGAAAAGGTTTGGGTTCTGCGAAGTATGCTCAGCTTCAAGCGGTGCTAGAGATGTCACGCAGGCACCTGGGGGAAGCATTGAAGCGCAGTAACGCGCTGACCAGCCCCAACATCACGCGTGAATATTTAATGGCCTCTTTGCGCGATGAGCCCAGAGAAGTGTTTGCTTGTTTATTGCTTGATAGCCAGCACCGAGTCATCCGTTTTGAATCAATCTTTTACGGTACGATTGACGCTGCCTCAGTCTATCCCCGAGAAGTGGTTAAACTTGCGCTAAAGCACAATGCAGCGGCTGTCATTTTTGCGCACAATCACCCCAGCGGGATTGCTGAGCCTAGTCAGGCCGATCAGCGTATTACGCAGCGATTACAGGAGGCATTAATGACGGTTGATATCAGAGTATTGGATCATTTTGTGATTGGTGATGGGCAAGTCACATCATTCGCTGAGCGAGGCTTATTATGAGTGGTTTGGAGGCTAAAAAAGGAAATAGGAGCTTAAAATGGTCAATTTCAGTCAAATTGTGCTCATTGTGTTGATATAGCTTAGGGGTTCTGGTATAAAGTCGCGCTCTGTTCGGGGTGGTCTGTTTGAGATCACATGCAGTCTCCAAAAAGTGCTCATTTGAGCTATGGATTGATCTTGTAGCTTGCCCGGCTAACCAGTTTTAATTTGCTATTTGAAAGGGGCGCTCAGCTCATGGCTAAAGTATGTCAAGTTACAGGCAAACGCCCAGTAACAGGAAACAATGTTTCTCACGCAAAAAACCGCACTAAGCGTCGTTTTTTACCAAACTTGCACCAGCACCGTTTCTGGGTCGAGTCTGAAAAACGTTTTGTATCACTTCGCGTTACCGCTAAAGGTATGCGTATTATCGATAAAAAGGGCATCGAAACAGTATTAACTGATATTCGTGCTCGTGGCGAAAAGGTTTAAGGAGTTAGATCATGGCTAAGAAAGGTGCACGCGACCTAATCCGTCTAGTTTCAACTGCTGGAACGGGTCACTTTTACACAACAGACAAAAACAAGCGCAACACTCCAGATAAGATGTTGTTCAAGAAGTATGATCCTGTTGCTCGTAAACACGTTGAATACAAAGAAGCTAAAATCAAGTAATTCACTCGATGTTAGCGATTTTCAAAGCCTGGCCATGTGCTGGGTTTTTTTATGTTTAAAAAATGCGATTAACTTGGGAACTAAAGGGAGTAAAGGGTCTCAAAGTAACCATGACAGGCAGCAATTTTGCTTGAAATGTGATTTGCATTGATCTCCTTAGTGTTTTAGTCCCTATGACACTATTTAAACCCGGCACACACCTTGTGACCGGGTTTTTTTTACTTCGATAAAATGAATTGCAAAAAAAGAGTGAGTTTGGGAACTATTGGTGAAGATGAGCGTCATAGTAAGCATATGGCAGCTAACGCTTCCCATCCACGTCTCCATAGTGTCTTTGACCCCCTATGTTTTAGACACTCTCTTACCCAGCTACGTTATTCGTTGCTGGGTTTTTTTTGCAGCTATGGACGGATTGTTGTATCAGGCGTCTTGGTTTAGCCATTCACTGAGCTTCAGTCGTAACTCAGGAAGCCCTGTGCGTTTGAGAGACGAGAAGAGCTGGGCTGTAATTAGCTCGCAGCCTTCAAATTCTTTACGAGCATTCAATAGCGTCGCTTTGGCGGGGCCGTTTTTGAGCTTGTCACTTTTTGTGAGCAAGATATGTACGGGCATGTCACAGCTTTGCGTCCAATCAATCATCATTCGATCAAACTCTTGCAGGGGGTGACGGCTATCCATCAGTAGGATAAGGCCTTTAAGGGATTGGCGCTCGCGGAGATATTGTTCTAAGTGGCGCTGCCATTTTTCTTTAACCGCCAGTGGGACTTTGGCGAAACCATAGCCTGGCAAGTCAACTAAGCGCTGGTGATCATTAAGGTTAAAAAAGTTGATCAGCTGAGTGCGGCCAGGCGTCTTACTGATTCTGGCCATTTTCTTGTTTTCAGTGAGCGTGTTGATAGAGCTAGACTTACCTGCGTTTGAGCGGCCAGCAAAGGCAACTTCCACACCAATATCGGGTGGGCAGTCTTGTAATTTGGGGGCGCTGGTAAAAAACTCGGCTGAGCGGAAGTTAATAATATTGCTGGTTTGTTCACTGCTCACTAAATCGGTGCTCGCTCATTTACTAATAGGGTCTGGGGTACAATAATCAGACGAAGGCTATCAGTTGTTAAGGCTGATAGATACAGATTGGCGAAAGCTTGTAGTGCGGGGATGGCGGTTTCCGCCTACTCTTGTGTATAATGCCGCCGTTTTCTAGTAAACGCACAGAAAGCCGGTGTATTATTGTTGTCTACCCGGGAGAGAAACAATGAAAAAATTGATGTTGGTTGCTCTTTTACCTTTTGCAGCAGCTGTAGCGCAAGCGGCTGATCCTGCCGTGACTGAGCGTTATAATAGATCCTGTGCGTTATGCCATGTTACCGGTGCAGCTAATGCCCCTAAAACGGGCGTCACCGCAGATTGGGGGCCTCGTTTACAAAAAGGCATGGGCGCATTAATACAGAGTGTTGAAAACGGGCTTAATGCTATGCCACCTAAAGGCATGTGCATGGATTGCTCGGCAGAAGATTTTAAAGCGTTAATTGAACATATGGCGACAGCTAAATAGCTGCAGCCCTAATAACAACAGACTGTTACAACAACAGTAGCTATTTGAAGATTGGAATGATTATGAAAAAACTCTTAGTAGGGGCTTTAGTTTCTTTCGGCTTGGCGGGTTTTACCCAAGCTGGTGGTGATGCGACGGCAGGGCAAGATAAAGCGGCGGCGTGTGTGGCTTGCCATGGCCAAGGCGGCAATAGCACGGTTCCTAGTTTTCCTAAGTTAGCGGGTCAAAATGAGCGTTATTTGGAAAAACAAATGCAAGATATTAAGTGTGGAGAGCTAAGCGCTGAAGAGCAAAAGGCGAGCAAGTGTGCTGGCCGCTCAGTCGCACAAATGGCAGGCCAGCTTAATAGTCTCAGCGATCAAGATCTAGCTGACATTGCTGCCTATTTTGCGGCTCAGCCAGCTGCTGGCGGCCAAGCTAAAGCCGATGATGTTTTAATTGCTAAAGGTGCTGAGATTTACACTGCTGGTGTCCGCTCTAAAGGCGTTGCTGCTTGTGCCGGCTGTCATTCTCCTACGGGTAAGGGTAATGCGCCAGCGGGCTTCCCGAGGTTATCAGGTCAACATGCAGATTATGTTGTCGCGCAATTAAAAGCATTCCGTGCTTCAGCTGATGGTGATCACAGTGGCCGTAGTAATGACGGCGATACGCAAATGATGCGCGACAATGCATACCGCATGAGTGATAACGAAATTGAAGCTGTTGCGAACTATATTCAAGGCCTGTATTAATTTAACCGGTGTTTGAAATTAAAAGGTGGCTTAGGCCGCCTTTTTTTATATTAGAAATTCTATTGTAAGCTAAGACGGGTTAAGATGGCTTTAACATGCTTGGCTTAGGAGCTTCTATGGCTAAGTTAAGGTCATAGCCCAATATGTTTTGGCCCTATTAATGATAATTCTAATGACTTTGGAGACGGTATGATCTCGTTAAAAAGGATAATAACAGCCGCTTTAACGGCCGCTATATTTTTTGTATCTATGATGGCGTTAGCTCAGTCAGCCTATGAGGCGGATAAGCACTATGCTGTATTGGAAAACCCTGTACGCACGAGGGATGCCAATAAAGTCGAGGTGGTCGAAGTGTTTTGGTATGGCTGCGGTCACTGCTATAGCTTTGAGCCCATCATTAGTACTTGGAAAGAAGGCCTTTCTGACGACGTAGATTTTTATGGTTCGCCCGCTATGTGGGGTGGCTCAATGAAGCTACATGCGCAGGCCTTTTATGCGGCACAGGCTTTGAAAGTTTTGGATAAGGTGCATACACCACTATTTGTTACCCTAAACGTTGAACGTAAACGCTTAAACAGCCCAGAGTCGATAGCCGATTTATTTGCTGATTACGGCGTAGAGAAAGAGATGACCTTAAAAACGTTAAAGTCTTTTGGGGTGTTGAGCCAGGTTCGCCAAGCGGATGCTAGAGCGCGGAGCTTTAAAGTTAGCGGCACACCTGAAGTTGTCGTTAATGGAAAATACCGTGTAAGTGGCAAAATGGCCGGAGGTCAGCAGCAAATGATAGGGGTTATTAACCATTTGATTGAAAAGGAGCGCGCTTTATTGACACCTAAGGCGCCTGTAAGCGTTACGGTCCAATAACAAACGTTCTTAATAAAAGGCCGGGCTAGTCCCGGTTTTTTTGTCTCTTCTATTTTTATGTCGTCTATAATCACCTAGTCTATAAGTTAATAAAAAGAGTGAAACTTCGTGTCTATTGAGAGAAGCAATGCAGGCTCGGTTGGTTGGAAGACAAAATATTTAAACGGCCTTGAGCAGCAAGAGCGTAAAGAAAAGCAGCTTAAAGCGATGTTGGTGCTGCTTAATCAAGCTACCTTACGCATGAGCATGATTGCTGAGGGGATAGATGGGGGTTTAGATAAGCAACTTGAGGGTATGCGGAGTGTTTTAAAAACCAATCCTGTATCGGCGCAAGAATTAAAGATGATTGTAGAGGCGTTGGGCGGGCAAGTTAAACGCATGGACGCAATAAAAACTAGCAGAGGCCAGCAATTGGCTAAAGCATTTGATAGCTTGCTTAGCCAGCTAAAACAATTTAAGCCCGCTGGTGATGAAAAAAAAGCCTTAAATGATTTCAAAAAAAATCTAAAAGCAAAGAGTGCGCACACGCCCCATCATGCGGTGTTGCTGCAAGAGTTCGCTGACTTGCAAAAAACGGTACTAAGCAATACTGAAGTAACGGCTCATCAGACGTCACTGTGGACGCGGCTTATGGGTAGCAAGTCAGAGAGTGCTAACAATACTGTTAACGAAGAAAACACCACCGAATGTGATGATGACGAAAGAGTTAATGACGAGTCAGTATTGCAGGCTAATTTGTTGCAGCCTGCGGCTGAAGAGTTAGAGCTCTCTGATTCACAAGACTTATCGGATGAAAAAGTTCCTGATTTACCCCGGGTGAGTATTGCGCAATCGCTACAGCAAGAGCCGGGCTTCTCAAAAATCAACGGTGCAGTGAGTGGAATCCTCCGTGAACTGTTACAGCAAATTGAACCTCCACCGATGGCAAAAGCGAATCATCAAAAAGCGGTAGAGCAAATTGAACGAGGTCTAAACTGGTATGAGCTTATTGCGGTCTTAGAGCAAGTAAGCATTGTGATCGTGTCTGCTTTTGATCGTGATCAGCAAGCGTTTGAAAATTTTTTAAACCAGCTTAATGATCGCTTGGCTTCTGCGTATGAGGCGATTAATTCTTCGCAACAATCTCAGGGGGATAGTAAAAAAGCGAATAAGTCGCTACAGGTTTCTATGCGTGAACAAGTGGCTGCGATGCAAGAAAGCGTGGTAAATGCCCATGACTTGGAGCAATTAAAGTTAGAGGTCAGCGACCGATTAGACAAAGTGTTATCGGCGATGAGTACTCACCAAAGTGGTGAAGAGATTAGAGGGCAAGATTTATCATCAAAGCTCAATGCGTTGGTTGAGCAAGTCAAAGATATGGAGCAGGAATCGAAAGACGCAGAACGAGAAATAGAAACGCAGAGACAGCGAGCATTACGTGATGTGTTAACACAATTACCCAATCGCGAAGCGTACAACCTGCATTTGACGCAAGAGTTTGAGCGTTGGCAACGATATGACCGGCCACTTTCATTGGTGGTATGCGATATCGACCACTTTAAAAGGGTTAACGATACCTATGGCCATCAGGCCGGAGATAAAGTATTAAGGATTATTGCGCGCAGTATTGCCAGTCGTTTGCGAAAAACGGATTTCATTGCCCGTTTTGGGGGTGAAGAGTTTGTGGTGCTTATGCCAGAAACCAGTGCCGAGCAGGCCTATGCAGTGATTGACCATATTCGAGAATCCATCGCGGAGTGCCCTTTTCACTTCAAAGAGAAGCCGGTAACTATTACTTTGTCATTTGGTGTTACCGCCTTTGCAGGCGAAAATAAGCCCGATGCGGTTTTTGCTCGAGCAGATAAGGCTTTATACCAGGCTAAAGAACAGGGGCGTAATCGAGTCATTATAGCCGCATTGTGATTTGATCTGATGTTCATCTCTCAAAAGCATGATTAAGCGCGATGTCTTTGTCGATTTGCGTAATGTCTACGAGACTTCTAAAATACGTGTAGCTGGCTTGAGCTATCATGGCGTTGGGCGATAGCCCTGCACATTGAGTTTTACAGATCAGCTGGTTATTAAAAAGCAATAAAATCAGCTGGAATCATCAGGCGTTTAGGTACTTTCCCCTATATCTAATCTGTTTTTTACCCTAGTATTTAAGCTATTAGCGCCTATGCGCTTATATTCTATTTGAGCAGTAGCTAATCATGAGTCAATTTAATAGCCCTAAGCCTGGCGCTAACATCACGCTAATTGCCGATAATGGCGAGCGCGTGCAAGGTCAATTTATCAGCGCGTTGGCTGATGACTGGAA
>JBNMPS010000008.1:0-37147 GCA_051277005.1 Pseudohongiellaceae bacterium | reverse complement strand
TGATCTATTAGGTGAGATTTTTTCTAATTTTTGCATTGGTAAATAACACCGCTTTTTCTGCCTAAAAATTCCTTACTAACAGCCTATTACAGAGTTACTAAAGGATTACTACTACCTTATTAAGACTTTATCCACAGCTGTTCCCCTTACTTATTACAACGAGAGCAGATTAAGCCGTCTATTTACAAATCTCAAATTTAGCCCTGTATAAACGCGGGGATAAACGCCTCATAAGCTATGTAATAACGTTGCATAAAAACAGGGATTATTAGGCCTCTTCCAACACCTGTGTATAACCCACCTATTTATCCACCGTAAATCCATAGCTTAATTGCAGCTAACACAGAGGATTAAGACCTAGTTATCATTGCTCTAAGCTGTTGAATAATAATGACTTAATGCGGTTAACCACTGATTAGTCGCTGCCTAATAATAACTATAATAATATATATAACCTTATATATAACTTAATAACTTCTTTATCTTATAAACAATAGAAACATCAAAAAAATATTTTTAATACTCTGATTATATTTTCACCATTTGCTTTATACCTATCCAACACTGCTCTATAATCGCCGCCCTTTTTCTATTCGTAGCCGCAAGAGGTCGATGTGGATTTCCCTGAACAGTTTGACGTCATTGTTATCGGTGGTGGACATGCCGGAACTGAAGCCTGTCTGGCAGCAGCCAGGATGGGTTGTAACACGTTGCTGCTCACCCACAATATCGAAACACTGGGTCAGATGTCATGTAACCCGGCCATTGGCGGTATTGGCAAGAGTCACCTGGTGAAAGAGATCGATGCCATGGGCGGCGCTATGGGCCTGGCGACTGACCTCGGTGGTATTCAGTTTCGTACCTTGAACGCGCGTAAAGGTCCTGCCGTTAGAGCGACCCGCGCCCAAGCTGACCGAGCACTTTACAAAGCCGCGATTCGCGACATGCTTGAAAACCAACCCAATCTGAGTATCTTCCAACAAGGCGTGGATGATCTGATCGTTGAGGGTGAAAAAGTGGTTGGCGCTGTAACCCAAATGGGTTTGAAGTTTTATGCGCCCGCGGTAGTTTTGTGTACTGGGACTTTTCTCGGTGGCAAAATACATATTGGTATGGACAGCCATAGCGGTGGTCGAGCCGGAGATCCACCCTCGATTGTATTGGCTAATCGCTTGCGAGAACTGCCGTTCCGGGTTGATCGATTAAAAACCGGTACCCCACCGCGGATTGATGCTCGGTCAGTAAATTTTGACGGCTTGGCGCCACAATGGGGTGATAAGCCTGAGCCAGTGATGTCTTTCATGGGTTCACTCGAGCAACACCCAGAGCAAGCCTGTTGCTGGATTACGCATACTAACGAGCGCACCCACGATATTATTCGTGGTGGTTTAGATCGCTCACCGATGTATGCACAAAGTAAAACTATTGAAGGTACTGGCCCTCGCTACTGTCCCTCGGTGGAAGATAAAATTCATCGCTTTGCCGACAAAAACTCGCATCAAATTTTTATTGAGCCAGAGGGTTTACGCACTCATGAACTTTATCCGAATGGCATTTCCACCAGCCTACCGTTTGATATTCAGCTTGCTTTTGTGCGCTCCATCAAAGGTTTTGAGAATGCACATATTTCGCGACCGGGTTATGCCATCGAGTATGATTATTTTGACCCGCGTGATTTAAAATATTCTTTAGAAACTAAATTTATTGGCGGTCTGTATTTTGCCGGCCAAATAAATGGCACTACCGGTTATGAAGAAGCTGCCGCTCAAGGTTTGTTAGCGGGCATTAATGCGGCCTTACAAATTCAACAAAAAGAAGCCTGGTGTCCGCGCCGTGATGAAGCTTACATCGGTGTCATGGTTGATGACTTGATCAGTATGGGGACAATGGAGCCCTATCGTATGTTTACCTCCCGCGCTGAATACCGATTGTTATTGCGTGAAGATAATGCTGATTTGCGATTAACAGAAAAAGGCCGAGATTTTGGTTTGGTTGATGATGCACGCTGGAAAAAGTTTAGTGAAAAACGCGACGGTATTACAGTAGAAATGCAGCGATTATCATCTACATGGATACAACCTAAAACTGAAGAAGCTAAAATTATTGATGCATTGGTAGAAAAACCGATCAGTCGTGAATACAGTTTATTGGATTTAATTAAACGTCCTAATGTCAGTTATGCAGATGTTGCTGCGATAAAAGGCGAGGCTAGTTCCAACCCACAAGTTTGTGAGCAGGTTGAAATCCAAATAAAATATTCGGGTTATATTGATCGTCAATCTGAAGAAATTGATCGTCTACGACGTTATGAAAATACCGTTATCCCAGTGACCTTTGATTATCAATCGATAGAAGGTTTGTCAAATGAGGTCAAACAAAAATTGATAGCTTCCCGTCCAGATACTCTGGCAAGAGCATCGCGCATCCCCGGCATTACCCCCGCCGCCATTTCTTTGTTGCTTATTTTTTTAAAAAAACAAGGTGCCCTAGAACGCAAAGTATTACATGCTTAATTGCGTTGCTGAATAATTATTTATTATGCCCACTACCGCTAACCCTCTATATCGCCAAGTGCTTTTAGCCGGCATCGATGATTTATCGTTATCGTTCACCGAGCAAACTATTGATAAGTTTTTGGTTTATCACCAACTGCTTATTAAATGGAATAAAGCGTATAACTTAACGGCGGTGCGAGACCCATTAGAAATGGTTGGCCGTCATTTACTGGATAGTTTAAGTATTTGCCAAATGCTGGATGGACAGCGTTTTATTGATGTAGGCGCTGGCGCTGGATTGCCAGGTATAGTGTTGGCTATTGCCTTTCCCGAACGGCAATTTGATTTGCTCGATAGCAACGGGAAAAAAACACGCTTTCTATTTCAGGCAAAAACAGAATTAGCATTGGGTAATATCGAAATTCATCATAGTCGCGTTGAACAATACCAAGTGGCTAGCGGCTATGACGGAGTCTTATCGCGGGCTTTTGCTAATTTAGCCGATATGGTCAATACCAGCGAGCAACTGTTAGCAGAGGGTGGCTATTTCTATGCCATGAAAGGCATCTACCCAGAACAAGAATTGAAACAGTTGAGTGAATTGCCAAAAAGCTATAAGGTCGAACATTGTTATCCACTGCAGGTGCCCGGCGAATCTGCAGAGCGGCATCTGGTTGTCATTCGTCGTGGTAACTAGCCACTCATAAAAATCAGGAACTAAAGCCGTGGGCAAAATTCTTGCAGTAACAAACCAGAAAGGAGGCGTCGGTAAGACAACCACCTGCGTTAATCTGGCGGCTTCTTTGGTTGCAACTAAAAAGAAGGTACTACTGATTGATTTAGACCCACAGGGCAATGCCACCATGGGCAGTGGCATTGATAAAAATACTGTTGAACGCAGTATTTATGATGTGTTGGTGCAAGCTGCGGCTATTGCAGAGGTCAGCCTTTTTGCCGACAACGGCGGTTACGATATTATCCCTTCAAACTCCGATGTTACGGCGGCAGAGGTGGAGTTATTAAGCATTGAAGGTAAAGAGTTTCGGTTACGCGATGCCCTCGCTATTGAGCGCGCCGAGTATGATTATATTTTGATAGATTGCCCGCCCACGTTGAACATGTTGACGGTCAATGCCTTGGCGGCGGCGCAAGGGGTGCTTATTCCTGTGCAATGTGAATACTATGCGCTAGAAGGTTTGTCAGCATTGGTCGATACCATTAGCCAGATCCAACAGGTGATTAACCCAAAGTTAGAAATCGAAGGTCTGTTGCGCACTATGTATGATCCCCGCAATAGTTTAACCAACGATGTTTCGAAACAACTGTTGGAGTTTTTTGGCGATAAAGTTTACCGTACAGTTATTCCCCGCAATATCCGACTAGCAGAAGCGCCCAGTCATGGCTTGCCCGTATTGCACTACGATAGACAGTCAAAAGGTGCCTTATCATATTTGGCGTTGGCGGGTGAAATGTTGCGCCGCAGTGATGTGCAGCTACCCACTGCTTGACCCTAACACTGATTTAATAATGACCATCATTGGTTATCAGCAGCGGTTTTAGGCCGCAAATAGCGCTAACGGTCAGTTTGGCTTTGGCGCCAAGATGATCAAAAAACACACAGACCTTTCATTGAGAAAATTCATGGCGGCAAAGAAACGCGGTTTAGGCAAGGGACTAGATGCTCTAATGGGTGGCCAACGCAGCGCAGTGCAGGCCGCAACAAGTTCGGCGGGAGTCCCGGCAACGGATAGCAAACAAGCCAATCAAGATGGAGATTTACGGACTCTGCCGGTAGATCTCATTCAGCGCGGTAAATACCAGCCTCGTCGTGATATTCAGCCAGAAGCTTTAGAAGAGTTAGCTGAGAGCATCAAAGTTCAAGGGGTGATGCAGCCCATCGTTGTGCGCCCCATCAGTGCTGATAAATACGAAATTATCGCCGGCGAGCGCCGCTGGCGTGCCAGTCAATTAGCGGGGCTAGATACTATTCCTGCATTGGTTAGGATAGTGTCAGACGAAGCGGCTATCGCTATGGCATTGATCGAAAATATCCAGCGAGAAGACCTAAACGCAATGGAAGAGGCTATGGCTCTGGGCCGCCTTCAACAAGAGTTTGAGCTAACTCACTTGCAAGTCGCTGAGGCTGTAGGTAAATCTCGTGCCGCTGTGACCAACCTACTGCGGCTAATGTCCCTGCGCGAGGATGTACAACGATTGCTGGAACATGGCGATATCGATATGGGTCATGCTAAAGCATTGTTGGGCTTGCCAGCCGAACATCAGTCCCGTGTCGCCGCCACGGTAGTGAGTAAGGGTCTATCCGTGCGGCAGACAGAAAGCTTAGTACGGTCTGAGTTAGCTAAGGCCGGCACTCCGAAAACAGGTGCCAGCAAGCCACGACTGGACCCAGATATCGAGCGGCTGCAAAATCAACTGTCAGAAACTGTAGGTGTTCCCGTACAAATTCAGCACGGTGCTAAAGGCAAAGGTAAGTTGGTGTTTACTTACAGCAACCTAAATGAATTAGATGGTATTCTAAACCACATCAAATAAGCCAACCAATGCTTATGTTTTTACCTTTCGATACACTATGTAGCGGTGTAAATAATGGTTATCACTATATAGTGTGGTTTGTAGCGATCATCGTCGAACCTCGGTTGTCTGGCGGCTTACCCCACAAAACCCCCCCCTATATTTAATAGCCAAAGGCTAAAAATTCGGTTGAATAGCGCCCCCATAATCCCTATAATGCGCCCGCCTTAGATGGACGATTTATTGCGTTTGCGGCGCGATTTTACACAGTAGCGCTGCACCAATGTTCACCGGGTCTCCAAGCGAAGAGTTAATGCACCGGATATGGTGTTAGGCGGGTAGTGGTAGTGGGCGTGAAAATTAGTAAAAGCGCTACTAAAACCATTACAAAAAAGACCGCCTCGTCACAAGCTGGGGCCCAACTAAGCAGACCGCCTATTGGGCGAGTCTTCAGCATACAAATTGTAGTGCTGTTAACAATCGCCGCCGTGTTGCTGGTGGTTAATCAGATGCTGGCAGTTTCAGCATTGTTAGGTGGCTTGATTTCAATTGGCCCCAATAGTTATTTTGCCCGCTGGGCGTTCCGTTTTAGTGGAGCCCGCGCTGCAGGCAATATCGCCAGATCTTTTTATATTGGCGAAGCAGGAAAGTTTATTCTGACGGTGGTGTTATTTGGCGCGACATTCGCGTTTGTTAAACCCATTAATCCACTGGTCTTATTTTTGACGTACATTTTTATGACGGCGTTGAATTGGGTTTTAGCGCTGCGCTTTTTAAAACGGTGATGTGTAGCCGTTTTTTGATGCAACAATATTTATTATTGAATTGATTTTAATTTTATAAACAACAGGTTTTGAACAGCATGGCTGGTGACACTCTAACCACTGAAAGCTATATCAAGCATCACCTTACCAATATGACCTATGGCAAATTGCCTGCAGGTTATGAGCGTGTGGATTATGATGGTGAAGTTTACGAAACTTTAGAACAAGACAGTTGGGTATTAGCTCATAACGATGTTGAAATGGGCGAGATGGGCTTTATGGCCGTTCATGTCGACTCCATGTTCTGGTCGATAGCGTTAGGTTTACTGTTTGCCGTTATTTTTCGCAGTGTTGCTAAGTCGATTCATTCTGGTATCCCTCGCGGCTTGCAAAACTTTGTTGAAATGATTATCGATTTTATCGACACCAATGTAAAAGATACCTTCCACTATAAAAATGCCTATGTTGCGCCGTTAGCGTTAACTATTTTTATATGGATTTTCTTTATGAACTTAATGGATCTTATCCCAGTTGATTGGATTCCAGAGTTGATGATGTGGGCCACCGGCGATCCGCACTTCTTCTTCAAAGTGGTTCCTTCAACTGATCCAAATATTACACTAGGCATGGCCTTCACCATTTTCGGCATGATGATCTACTACAGCATCAAAGAGAAAGGCATTGTCGGCTTTATCAAAGAATTAACGCTACACCCCTTCTATTCAGGCAAGTGGTATGTAGATATCTTCTTGATACCAGTTAACTTTATTTTGGAAACTGTTTCACTAATAGCTAAGCCTATTTCGCTAGGTCTGCGGTTATTCGGCAACTTATATGCCGGTGAAATGATTTTCATCCTGATTGCAGCAATGTTTGGTGGCGGTTTATTACTCGCAGGCCTGGCTGGTTTGTTGCAAATGGGTTGGGCGATATTCCATATTTTGGTTATCGCGTTACAAGCTTTTGTTTTCATGGTGCTCACTATCGTTTATATGGCGATGGCACACGATGTTGACGAAGAACATTAAACACGTTTTTAACTTTTAACTAACTGAACTTTACGTTCTAAATATCTGAGGATAGAAAAATGGGTCTTGCTTTAATTGCCGTTTCTCTTTTGATTGGTCTGGGTGCCGCTGGTACTGCTATTGGTTTTGGTCTTTTAGGTGGAAAATTGCTGGAAGGTTCAGCACGTCAACCAGAAATGGCTCCAATGCTGCAGGGTAAAATGTTTTTAATCGCTGGTCTGCTTGATGCGGTTCCAATGATTGGTGTTGGTATCGGCATGTACGTATTGTTCGTAGTTGTCCCCACTCTAGCTGCATAAGTTAAGCGTTTAGATTTAACTCTTACTTATTCTTAAACAAGCTGAGGTATCGGCGTGAACATTAATCTGACTTTGATTGGCCAGTCCATCACATTCCTGTTTTTTGTGTGGTTCTGTAAAACCTACGTCTGGTCTGCTATACGCAATGCCATGGACGAACGTGAAGCGCAGATCGCTGATGGTCTTGAGGCTGCTGATCGTGCTGGTAAAGATCTAGAACTAGCACAAGAAAAAGCGATGCAACATTTACGTGAAGCGAAAGGAGAAGCCGCTGGCATCATTGATGCCGCAAACAAGCGTGCTAACCAAATCGTGGATGAGGCAAAAGATGCCGCACGTGAAGAAGGCGATCGTTTAAAAACAGCCGCACAGGCTGAGATCGAACAAGACGTTAACCGTGCTAGAGAAGCCCTGCGTAGTCAGGTTTCTGTTCTAGCATTGGCCGGTGCAGAACAAGTGCTGGAAGCGTCTATCGATGCGGGCGCTCATAAAGAGCTGGTAGAAAAATTGGCAGCGGGTCTCTAGGGAGAATTTGGCATGGCTGAATTAAGCACCCTAGCAAGACCTTATGCTCGTGCAGCGTTTGAATATGCTGCCACTGCTAGCAACCTGGCTGAATGGTCAACACAGCTAGCAACTGCGGCAGTCGTTGCTCAGGCGGATAATATGGTGAAGGTATTAACTTCACCGTCGTTAACCACTGATCAACAAGCTGAAAAATTTATCACCGTCTGTGGTGATGAGCTTTCTGCCAACGCGCAAAACTTCATAAAAGTACTGGCAGATAACAAGCGCTTACCGCTGTTACCTGAAATTGCGGCTTTATATGAACAGTTTAAAGCGAACCGCGAAAAAAGCGTCGATGTTGAAATATCTACGGCTTTCGAATTGGACGCGGCAATGCAAGAAAAATTGTCGGCTGCCTTGAGTGGTAAGTTAGAGCGCGACGTAAATTTACAAACTGTTATCGATAAACAGCTATTAGGTGGTGTGTTAGTTCGCGCTGGTGATGTAGTTATTGATGGCAGCATACGCGGTCGTTTAAATAAACTTGCGGAAGCAATGAATTCCTAGCAAAGCAAAGCGGGCAATAAAGAGTTTTGTTGCCCACATGAGGAAAATAAAATGCAACAGCTGAATCCATCCGAGATTAGCGAAATTATCAAAGGCCGTATCGAACAACTCGATGTGACTAGCGAAGCCCAGAACGAAGGCACCGTGGTATCTGTAACCGACGGTATTATTCGTATCCATGGTCTTACCACTGTTATGTATGGTGAGATGATCGAATTTGAAGGTGGCGTCTACGGTATGGCGTTGAACCTTGAGCGCGATTCGGTTGGTGCGGTTGTGCTGGGTGAATACCAAGGTATCGCCGAGGGCCAAACATGTAAATGTACAGGCCGTGTACTTGAAGTACCGGTTGGTCCAGAACTACAAGGTCGTGTCGTCGATGCATTGGGTACGCCCATTGACGGCAAAGGTCCTATCAATGCCAAGTTGACAGATTTTGTTGAGAAAGTAGCACCTGGTGTTATCGAACGTCAGTCAGTTGATCAACCCGTACAAATTGGTTTGAAAGCGGTTGATGCAATGGTTCCAATCGGTCGTGGTCAACGTGAGCTTATCATTGGTGATCGCCAGATAGGTAAAACAGCGATTGCTGTTGATGCCATCATTAACCAAAAAGGCTCAGGCATTAAGTGTGTTTACGTCGCCATTGGTCAAAAAGCTTCTTCTATTGCAGCAGTTGTTCGTAAGTTAGAAGAGCACGGCGCAATGGAACACACCATTATTGTTGCGGCTACCGCATCGGACCCTGCTGCAATGCAGTTTCTGGCTCCGTTTGCTGGCTGTACCATGGGCGAATATTACCGTGACCGCGGTGAAGATGCGCTAATCATATATGATGATCTGACCAAGCAAGCTTGGGCCTATCGTCAAATATCGTTGTTATTACGTCGTCCACCAGGTCGCGAAGCTTATCCTGGTGATGTTTTCTACTTGCACTCACGTTTGTTAGAGCGCGCTGCTCGCGTAAACGTTAATTACGTAGAGAAATTTACTAACGGTGAAGTTAAAGGCAAAACCGGTTCTTTGACGGCATTGCCAGTTATCGAAACTCAAGCTGGTGATGTATCCGCTTTCGTACCTACTAACGTAATTTCGATTACCGATGGTCAGATCTTCCTTGAAGCTGACATGTTTAATGCCGGTAACCGTCCAGCAATGGATGCGGGTATTTCGGTATCGCGTGTTGGTGGTGCTGCACAGACTAAAGTTATGAAGAAATTGTCTGGTGGTATTCGTACTTCATTAGCACAGTATCGTGAACTGGCGGCTTTCTCGCAGTTTGCTTCTGATCTTGATGATGCGACCAAAGCACAGCTTGATAACGGTGAGCGAGTAACTGAGCTGATGAAGCAAAAACAGTACGCACCACAATCTGTTGCTGAAATGGGCTTAATGGTTTATTGCGCAAATGAAGGTCACTTGGCCGATGTAGAAGTTGCCAAAATTGGTGATTTTGAAGGGGCTCTTTTGTCATACGCCAACAGCGAATACGCTGACACTATGAAGGCTGTTGCAGCTTCTGGTGATTGGAACGAAGAGTACCAAGCTAAGTTTTCAGAACTGGTTGAGAAGTTTAAGTCTACCCAGACCTACTAAAAAACGGCATTGAGCCTGTTTTTAGTAGAGGCACAGATATTTAGCTCTGTGCCTTAAAAAAACAAATTATTTAGGCTAAACCCTTACAGGTTAAACCCTTAATAGGTAAAAAAATGGCAAGCGGAAAAGAAATACGGACGCAGATATCGAGCATCCAAAGTACGCAAAAAATTACCAGCGCAATGGAAATGGTTGCCGCTAGTAAGATGCGTAAGGCGCAGGAGCGGATGCAAGTCGGCAAGCCTTATGCTCAGCGTATTCGCTCGGTGGTTGGGCATATTGCTAACGCCAATCCAGAATACAAACACATGTATATGGTGCAGCGCGAAGTAAAACGTGTAGGTTTTATTATTGTATCGACAGACCGTGGCTTATGTGGCGGCTTAAACACTAACTTGTTTAAAGCAGCAATGAGAAGCATGAAAGCCTATGCAGACCAAGAAGTTGAAATAGATCTGTGTTTGGTGGGTGCAAAAGCAGCCGCGTTTTTTAATAGTTATGGCGGCAACGTAACGGCGGCTGTACGCGACTTGGGCGAAGACCCCGCCATTGCAGATTTGATCGGCGGCGTGAAAGTTATGTTAGATGCTTACGCTGATGGAAAAATCGACAGGTTATATTTAGTGTCGAATGAATTTATTAACACCATGACGCAAGTGCCAGGCGCAGCCCAGTTATTACCTTTGCAGCCAGAAGAAAGTAAACAGTTAAAACATCATTGGGATTATCTCTACGAGCCAGACGCTCAAGAGTTGCTTGAAGGTTTATTAACGCGCTATGTCGAATCTCAGGTTTATCAAGCTGTGGTTGAAAATGGTGCCTGTGAACAAGCATCACGGATGTTGGCGATGAAAAACGCTACCGATAATGCCGGGGATTTGATTGATGACTTGCAGTTGGTTTACAACAAAGCACGTCAGGCATCAATTACCCAAGAACTGTCTGAAATTGTCAGTGGTGCTGCGGCGATATCGTCGTAACCCAAAACATGCAAACAGAATTAAATTTTGATGGTAACGGTTCTAACAATAGAGCACAGCCAGAAAATCCAAATCCTAAAGAGGAATCGGAAATGAGTAGCGGACAAATCGTTCAAATCATCGGTGCAGTAATCGATGTGGAATTTCCACGCGATGCAGTACCACGGGTTTATGATGCACTAATGGTCACCGAAAAAGGTCTGACTTTAGAAGTACAACAGCAGTTAGGCGACGGTGTAGTTCGCACAATTGCGATGGGTTCTTCTGAAGGTGTTAGCCGTGGCTTAGCAGTAACCAGTACTGGCGCGCCAATTTCTGTACCGGTCGGTACTGAAACACTGGGTCGCATCATGGATGTACTCGGTAACCCAATCGATGAATGCGGCCCAATCGGTGAAAAAGTTCGTGCCGCTATTCACCGTAAAGCGCCTGCTTATGATGAGCTTGCCGCTTCTGAAGAACTACTAGAAACCGGTATCAAAGTTATCGATCTGGTTTGTCCGTTCGCGAAGGGTGGTAAAGTGGGTTTGTTCGGTGGTGCCGGTGTTGGTAAAACTGTAAACATGATGGAGTTGATCAACAACATTGCTACTGAGCACTCTGGATTGTCAGTGTTCGCCGGTGTTGGTGAGCGGACTCGTGAAGGTAACGATTTTTATTACGAAATGCAGGAAGCTGGCGTTGTTAACGTTAAAGAATTCAGCAAATCTAAAGTAGCAATGGTTTATGGTCAAATGAATGAGCCACCAGGAAACAGATTGCGTGTTGCCTTGACCGGTTTGACCATGGCAGAAAAATTCCGTGACGAAGGTAAAGACGTACTGTTGTTCGTTGATAATATCTATCGTTATACACTTGCGGGAACCGAAGTATCAGCTTTGCTGGGTCGGATGCCTTCTGCGGTTGGTTATCAACCAACACTGGCGCAAGAAATGGGTGAGTTGCAAGAGCGTATTACCTCAACCAAGACAGGTTCCATCACTTCTATCCAGGCGGTATACGTACCAGCCGATGATTTGACCGATCCATCGCCTGCAACAACTTTTGCTCACTTAGACTCAACCGTAGTACTGAGTCGTGATATCGCCGCTAAAGGTATTTACCCTGCGGTAGATCCGTTAGACAGTACTTCACGCCAGCTTGACCCACTGATTATTGGCCAAGAGCACTATGATGTTGCTCGTGGTGTACAGTCAGTATTGCAGCGTTACAAAGAGCTGAAAGACATTATTGCTATCTTGGGTATGGATGAATTATCTGAAGAAGATAAACAGACAGTAAACCGCGCACGTAAAATTGAGCGCTTCTTGTCGCAGCCATTCCATGTAGCAGAGGTATTTACCGGTTCACCGGGTAAGTATGTGTCATTGAAAGAAACTATTGCCAGCTTCCAAGGGCTATTGTCCGGCGAATACGATCATATTCCAGAGCAAGCGTTCTATATGTGTGGTGGTATCGAAGAAGTGCTGGAAAAAGCGAAGGCCATGTAAGAGAGCGCGATAGCGTTTTCTTAACCTTCACAAGAATTGATTTATTGAGTATCGTTAGGCGTATTATTTATGGCTATGACAATTCACTGCGATATCGTTAGTGCTGAACGGGAGATATTTTCCGGTTTGGTAGAAATGATCATCGCTACCGGCTCACTGGGTGACCTCGGAATCGGCTATGGCCATGCGCCATTGTTGACATCTTTAGAGCCTGGCCCAATCCGCATCAAAAAGCAGAATGGTGAAGAAGAAGTTTACTATGTTTCTGGTGGCTACCTTGAAGTTCAACCAGGAATTGTGAGCGTGCTGGCGGATACCGCTTTGCGTGCTGCCGACATTGATGAAGCCTCTGCACTAGAAGCGCAGAAAGAAGCAGAGCTTGCTTTGGCTAACCAGTCTGGTGATTTTGACTACGGTCGTGCTTCGGCACAATTAGCGGCTGCCGCTGCACAGTTGCGGACCATACGAGCCATTCGTAAAAAGCTAGGCTAGTTCAAATAGCCAACAAAATTGCAGATAAAAGGGTAGCTTCGGCTACCCTTTTTTATTTACGCTACTAATATTAATAACAACGTTAATGCTATAGCTGCATTTGAGTTCATCAAATACAAATCTGCTGCTAGAGTTACAACGAATGACAGATCATAAACCACACTCAAAATAAGACACAAAGGATCATGCGTGGCAACTGAAGTAGTAATTCTGGCAGCGGGACAAGGCACCCGTATGCGCTCCAAACTCCCAAAAGTACTGCACCCGGTAGCAGGCAAACCGATGGTTGGCCATGTTATCGATAGCGCCAAACAAATAGGCGCTACAGCTATACACGTAGTAGTGGGGCATGGCGCAGAGCAAGTTAAACAACATTTTAGTGATACCAGCATCCAATGGGTACTTCAGGCCGAACAATTAGGTACCGGCCATGCTGTGGCGCAGGCGCTGCCGGCTATTAATGATGATAGCGTCGTGTTGATCGCCTATGGTGATGTACCGCTGGTAGCGGTAGAAACCTTACAAGCCTTAGTGACAGCCGTCGATACCAGTACATTGTCACTGTTAACCGTGAAACTTACCGATCCCACCGGTTATGGTCGCATAGTTCGAGAGCAGGGAGCGATCACAGCTATTGTCGAACAAAAAGATGCTAATGCCGAACAACTAAAAATCTGTGAAGTGAACACCGGTATTTTAGCGGTTACGGCTAATAAATTAAAACAGTGGCTACCACAACTGTCGGCAGAAAATGCCCAGGGCGAATACTACCTCACGGATATAATCGCGATGGCGGTGCAGGATGACATGCAAGTGCTGGCGCAACATCCACAAACAACAATGGAAGTTGAGGGTGCCAATAACCGTTTGCAAGTTGCCGCGCTAGAGCGCTTTTATCAGCATCAGCAAGCGCAGCGCTTAATGACTGAGGGTGCCACTTTAGCGGACCCCGCACGGATTGATGTGCGCGGACAGTTAAGCATAGGCCAAGATATTTATATCGACGTTAACTGTATCTTTATCGGTGATGTGAATATTGCCGATGATGTGGTTATCGGCCCCAACTGTGTGATTGAAAATTCTAGTATTGGCCGCGGCACCGTCATTAAAGCGAATAGTGTGCTAGAAAATGCCCAGCTCGGAGAGAACTGTGACGTCGGTCCATTTGCACGTCTGCGCCCCGGCACAGTGTTGGCCAATAAAGCCAAAATCGGTAACTTTGTTGAAACCAAAAAAGCCATTATTGGAGAAGGCAGCAAAGTTAATCATCTGAGCTATATTGGTGATAGTGAAATAGGCGTTGGTTCTAATGTTGGCGCAGGTACTATTACCTGCAATTACGACGGTGTTAACAAATCGAAAACGATTATCGGTGATGGTGCATTTATCGGCTCCAACAGCTCATTAGTAGCGCCGGTTCATATTGGTAATAACGCTACGGTCGGTGCCGGTTCAACCATTACCGGTGATATCGGTGATGAGCAATTATCAGTAGCTCGCGGCAAGCAAAAAAATCTAGATGGCTGGAAACGTCCCAGCAAAAAGTAACAGTAAACTCAAACAAAAAACAGCAAATTAGCAACGGAAAATATTATGTGTGGCATTGTTGGTGCAGTAGCTCGACGAGAAGTTTCAAAAATATTAGTTGAAGGCTTAAAGCGACTTGAATATCGCGGTTATGACTCGGCCGGCGTCGCCGTGATTGATAATAATGGCAATATTGGCTGCCACAAACGTCTCGGTAAAGTGGTGGTATTAGATGAAGCCTTACAACAACATGGATTGACTGGCTCCACCGGCATTGCTCATACTCGCTGGGCAACTCACGGTCAACCGTCAGAAGAAAACGCTCACCCGCATTTATCCGGTGACCAAATTGCTTTAGTGCATAACGGTATTATAGAAAATCACCAAGAGTTACGCGAGCAGCTCAAAGCTAAAGGCTATATTTTTAAATCGCAAACAGATACTGAAACCATCGTCCATTTAATACATTCGCACATGGTGCCAGGTATTAATTTAAAGCAAGCTGTTGATGCCTCGGTCAAACAGTTAGAAGGTGCTTTTGGTTTGGCAGTGATTGATAAAGCCGATCCCGAAAAAATTCTGTGTGCCCGCAGTGGTAGCCCGTTGGTATTAGGCTTAGGTTTGGGAGAAAACTTTCTCGCCTCCGATCAATTGGCTTTGCGCCAAGTTACTGACCGCTTTATTTATCTTGAAGAAGGCGACTTTGCTGAAATTACGCCAGATAATTATCAAATCTGGGACAGTGCAGGTAATGCGGTTGATCGTGAAGTGGTGCGTATGACTGAAGCGGCTGAGTCAGCGGATAAAGGCGAATACCGCCACTACATGCTAAAAGAAATCTATGAGCAGCCAAAGGTTATTAAAAATACATTACAGGGCCGCTTAGGTAAAAATCAAATTCTTGAACAGGCTTTTGGTATTGAAGCAAAAGAGATTTTAGATAAGGTAAAAGCGGTACAAATTGTAGCTTGTGGTACCAGTTATCATTCAGGCATGGTGGCTAAATATTGGATTGAAGGTATTGCGGGTATTCCCTGTCGTGTTGAGATAGCCAGTGAATTTCGTTATCGCAAAGTGGTTGTTATGGAAGACACCTTATTGGTTACTATTTCTCAGTCCGGCGAAACCGCAGATTCTCTAGCGGCGCTGCGTTTAGCAAAAACCTTAGGCTATGCCGCCACCATGACAATTTGTAATGTGGCACAGAGTTCATTAGTGCGAGAATCTGATTTGGCCTTAATGACCGAAGCTGGACCAGAAATTGGAGTGGCTTCAACCAAAGCATTTACTACCCAATTGGTTGCACTGATTCTATTAACTGTAGCATTGGCTCGACGTCGTGGGTTAACGGCCGATCAAGAAGCAGATATCGTAACCGCATTAAAATCCCTACCTGAGAAAATGGATGAGGCGCTAGAATTAGATAAATCTATCCACCATATGTCCGAAGCCTTTGCTGAAAAAAATCATGCATTATTTTTAGGCCGTGGCGCTATGTGGCCCATTGCAATGGAAGGTGCATTAAAGCTAAAAGAGATTTCATATATCCATGCCGAAAGTTATGCAGCTGGCGAATTAAAACATGGGCCATTAGCGCTGGTGGATGCTGACATGCCGGTAGTGGCAGTAGCGCCCAATGATGAGTTATTAGAGAAATTAAAATCTAACCTAGAAGAAGTGCAAGCCAGGGGCGGTGAGCTATTTGTATTTGCTGACCAATCTTCCGGTTTCGATGGTGGTGATGGCGTTAACCTTATTAAAGTCCCCACTGTCGCTGACATAATTGCGCCGATTATTTACACCATCCCCCTACAGCTGCTCTCCTATCATGTGGCGGTATTAAAAGGGACCGATGTCGACCAGCCGCGTAACTTAGCTAAATCGGTTACTGTCGAATAATAACTCTCGCGCCGCCACAGCGGCGCTTGCTAAAGCTCAGATAAAAGCCTATAGATGAACAATTAATTTTATCGATAGGCTTTTTTATGTCAGTAAAACACATCCATCACATCAATTTCATCGTGAAAGACCTAATAACCGGAATACAAAGCTATCGTGAGCTTTTGGGTGTAGAAGCTTTTATTGTCGATGACCTACCTAGCAGAGGCGTCAAAACCGCCCGTGCCAAAGTGGGTGAAAGTTGGCTGGTATTAGTGCAACCTGTTGATATGTCGGGTATCCCTGGTCAGCATTTGCAAACGCATGGCGAAGGCTTTTTTCTTATATCTTATGCCGTTGATAATCTGCCTAAAGCGGCAGAGCAGGTGCGTGCTAGTGGACGTGCGATGACAACCAAACAATCGCGGCCAGGACTAGAAAACTGGCGGGTTTGGGACATCGATCAGGCCGATACGTTTGGTGCTCAAATCCAGCTCTGCCAAGAAATAAATGAAAATGAATAGACTGGCAGCTTAGTTGCTATAAGACTATAGTTAAGAGTTATGATGGATCGAATTTGTATTTAGTAGTGTGCATGTAATATGAAGTACTACTTAGGATAATTATGAGAAATATAAAGATAGCTAGGGGATTATAATGAACACAAAAACACTACTTAGTACTGCAATTATAGGGGCGAATATTAGTGGGGGGCTACTATTTAGCCCATTGCTATCAGCCGAAGCGGGCTTACAACTCGAGGAAGTCGTGGTTTCGGCACGTAAACGTCTTGAGTTAGAACAAGATGTGCCTATATCGACTACCATTTTTTCAGAAGCAATGATCGAACGCGCTGGTATAGAGCGCCCGCAAGACTTTATCAGTTTAACCTCGAATGTCAGTATTGTTGATTCGGCCAATGCCGGCGACACCCAAGTAACTATTCGCGGTATTACCTCCACCCGTGATGCCGAAGGAACTTTTGCCTTTGTGTTAGACGGGGTATTAATTACCAATCCTAATGGCTTTAATCAAGAGCTGTTTGATATCCAAAGTATTGAAGTCCTGAAAGGTCCACAGGGTGCGCTCTATGGACGCAACGCGGTAGCAGGCGCAATACTCATCAATACCAAAGAACCGACATCAGAGTTCACAGGTTCTATCAAAGCAGGTGCCGGTTCTAACGGCCTAGAAAAAATAGGCGTATCGGTGAGTGGGCCTCTGAGTGATAGCGCCCGAGCCAGCTTGTCTATTAGTACTCGAGACGATGAAGGTGAATTTACTAATGAGTTTACCGGTAAAGATGGTGAGGTAGATTTTCTTGAGGAAGATAATATTCGCGGCCGCGTTATTTGGGATGTCTCCGATAGATTAACCTTAGATGCCACTGCCAGCTACCGTGAAGTCAGTGCCGGTGCGATTAACTTTAATGCCGTATTTGCATTACCCACGGCGGCGGCTAACTTCGCTAGCCCAGATCTTTATAAAGATGTTAACGATCATGATTTTCGCTTTATGTTTAATGTGCCCGGTGAAAATGAACAAGAAAATACTTTCTTCTCTTTGAAGGCAGACTATGACTTGGATTGGGCTACGTTGACGGCTGTATTCGCCTATGATGACTTGGAAGAGTATTTATTATCTGATGGTACCAGCGCCGCTTATGGCCTGTACTCATTTGATTTTGGTGCCGCGGCCGGACCCGGCTCGCCACTAACCGGCCCAGCTGTGGGTGACGCGCAAAATGCTTGTGCACAAACCTATAATGAGAATATCGGTATTCTTAATGAAGAAGCGCCTTTTTATGCCATTCCTGGCGCAGTTCCTGGTATGGCCGCTGATTTTGGTATTGCGCCTTTCTATGGTCTAAATGCTTTATTGCCTCCTTACACACCAACCTCCTGTGATGGCTATCAATATCAGGAACGGAATCAGGAGAGCACCAGCTTGGAGGTGCGTATTGCCTCTGAAAGTGACGGCAATTTAAATTGGATGGCAGGCTTTTACCTAGCGCAGATAGAACGCGGAGTGGTTGTATCCTATGGTGCTGACTTTGGTGATGGTTTCTTTGGCCGTCAAGCTTATGTTCCTGGGCGTACCGATTTGTTGTTTTCTGATAAATTTGAAACCGACGTGATGGCTGTGTTTGCGAGCTTAAATTATGATGTTAATGATGAGCACACCGTATCACTTGCCGCTCGTTATGATGAAGAGTCTCGGGAAGTATCGAACAAAGTTCCCAACGTGCTTTCATCTAATGCTTTTGGTGGCGGCGGGCCGATTAACCCCGCTTATGACGGTACTTTAACTGATACTATTTCCGATCGTGATGCTGATTTCAGTCAATTTCAACCGAAGCTGACTTGGCGTTGGGCGTTGATGGATGAGGCGTCAGTTTATGCCAGTTATGGTGTTGGTTTCCGCAGTGGTGGTTTTAATAATCTGGGTAGCCAAGATCTTGTGGAGGCACAGTTTGGTACGTTTGGTACCCAGCCGCAAAATCTTCGTGATGAGTATGACAAAGAGGTCTCTACCTCCTATGAATTAGGTATGAAATCTGAGTGGTGGGATAAACGTCTGCGGGTTAATGGTGCTTTGTTCCATACTGAAGTAGAAGACAGCCAGTTTTTTAACTTCTTAGCGGGTGGTTTTGGTATTTTACGGGTAGTGACTAATATTGATGAAGTGACTTTGCAGGGTGCTGAAATTGATTTTCAAGCGGTTCTGACTCAGGACTTAACGGTGTATGGCGCACTTGGAGTCGTGGAAAGTAAAATTGATAAAAATAAAAACCGCCCCTATACCAAAGGTAATGATGCACCGCTAACACCTGAAATGACGGGTAACTTAGGAGTGCAATGGGTTAAGCCAGTAATGGAAGGCGTTGAACTAGTTGCACGTCTTGATTGGCAATATGTCGGTAAAACCTGGTTTAGCACTGTGCAAAGCGATACTACGGTGAATGGCTTTACTGATGTGTCTGCTCTCTATCAAGGAATAGGTGCGGCGTTTGGTGATGTTACTCAAGTTCCAGCAGGCCCTGGTTTACCCGCGGGTGGTATTATTGGCTTTGGAGAGAGTACATACGATAAAGGCCAGCGCGATGCCTACGATACCTTTAACTTGCGTTTGAGCTTAGAAGCCGCAAGTTGGACGTTGACAGCTTGGGGTGACAATATTACCGATGAAAAATATTTGGAAGAAATTATTCCAGCGCCAGAGTTTGGTGGTTACTTTGTTCACCCTGCTAAAGGCGATGCCTATGGTGTCGACTTCATCTATCGTTTTTAAAAATTAATAAGTTATTCCAAAGCGGCCTACGGGCCGCTTTTTTTATAAGCGGTTAAAAATCAGCTGCAAACTTTAAGCCGTTAATATTTTCATTTCTACCACTATTATTCTTATCAAGAACTATATCGTCGCCCCTATAAAAACTAACGAAGTGTATGCTTATTAGTAAGAGTAAAGGCCAACTTAAACGCCTATAAAATTACTAAAAAATCACGGTTTAGAATTTTATATGGCCTGAAATACGAAAAGTTCTAGGTTCAAAAACTTTGTAGTGAATATCTTCAACCGGATCTATTTCACTAGCGAATCGTGATTCATAAAAATATTCAATATCACGATCATCACTATCAAAAAGGTTGAGTATTTCGAGCTTCATGCCATAGCTTTTCCAATCCTTGGCGATCATTGCATTGGCAATCGTGGCGCTTTCTCCAACAATTTCACCATTTTCTTCTAGTGGCTCTTCGCCAAAGTAGCGAACTCTAAAGCTGCCATAGTAACCATTCTTAAAATTTGCGCTGATACCAAATTGAACAACATCTCCAATCGCCCCCGGAATTTTATTACCCAAACTTGGATTATTAGGGTCCTGATTAGTAAACTCTGCGTCGGAATAGGCGTACTCAATGTCAATTGTCCAGACATCATTGAGGCGATAGTAAGCTGTTAGTTCGATACCTTGGCGTTCACTTGAGCGAGTTGCTTCAGTGTTACCGGCGTCGCCAACAAACAGTAATTCGCTATCGAGTTCTAAATACCAAAGCGCACCAGAAACATTCAAGGCGTCCGTAATGAAACTGCGAAAGCCAAGCTCATAACCGAGAGAGTCAACAATCGGGTCAACTGGATCTACATCTGTACCTTCAACCGGGTCAACAACAATAGTCGTACCTCTAGCATCGTTAGAGTGAAAGCCTTGACCGGCAGACACATAGCCTTCAAAAGTTTTAGTGAACTGGTAGCTTGCACTGGCTTTTAATGTAACGTTTGAATCGTCTGCGTTGCCACCATTGTCGCTTACATCGATGTTGTTTATATTAGTATCAATGAGAGTATCAACGTCGAAGTCAAAATAATCAAAACGAACCCCGATGGTTATTTTTAGTTTATCGGTCCACTGCATTTGGTTTTGAGCATATAAACCAATGCTGTATTCTTTGAGTTCATCGGCTTTGATAGCGCCTAGACGTTGACGATTTTTTGATTTGTAAAGAGCAACTTCAGCAATGTCGTCGTAACGCAAATCAGCTCCTATAGTGTTGCGCATCTTGCCATTAACAAAGTGATAATGACCTTGGCCACCAATGATACGACGGTTATCAACTTGCTCAAATTGATCACCATTGACGGCGTCATCTAAGAAATAGGTAAAGTTAGAAAACAGGTCGAGGTCATAATCAATGACATATGCTGAGAAATAGGCGCGATCGGCTTTCCACTCTGTGCTTAAGCTGTAACGGCTACTTTCACCGCCAACATTGGTATCCAATGAGCCAAGCTCGTTGATCAGTCCAGAGTTAACAGCACGTTCTGGGATTTGATCAGCACTATTCCAGCTGTTGTCATAACCCATAAAAGTAATGGATAAATCGCCTTCATTAATTCGGCGGGTATGCTTAAAAAGGAAGTTAGTCTTATCGGCATCTTCACTGATATCTGTCCACGGTCCATCATACTGTTGAATTTCCACCGCATAGAGGAAGTCACCGCCGAGTACATTATTTTCGCTGTTGGTAATTAAGATTCTTTGGTATTTATCTTCACCAAAGTGAAATGCAAGCTCACCTTCTTTTAAGGTGTTAGCGGTGCTGATAGATGCACTGCCAGCACCAGAAAAGTCACCTGTTTTAACATAGTAAGGACCTTTCTTATAAGCTAAGTTGTCGACTACCTCAGAAATAATAAAGTTAATATCTGTATAGCCTTGTCCGTGACCATGTGTACGCATATTGACTGGCATGCCATCAACGAAGGTGGCGAAATCGGTGCCATGATCCAGATTAAAGCCACGAAGGAAGTACTGGTTGGCCTTACCACTGCCACTGTGTTGCGTTGCCACCATGCCAGGGACAAGCTCTAGAATTTCGCCAGGACGAAGCATAGGGCGTAGCTTGATTTCGAATTGATCGACATAGCCTTCTGAGGCTGAAACAGAAGAACCGATTAAATTAGTTTTCCGGCCGATTACGTTTAATTCTTCGATTACGTCTATAGCAAACGAGCTGTTTGGCACTAAAGCCACTAGTAAAGAAACTAAGAATTTATTCATTAACCGTAATGCCCTTTAGGTATTATTTATTATTACAAAATAATACGATAAGGAGATAATTTTGGATTAGAATCCATAAAAAATCGTCCCAAAGTTTTTGAAACTATTAATTTTTTTTAAGATAACAGTTACATTTTTTATGAATAACTAATTTTTATTAGCTATTAATTATTATCAATGGATAAACACCTCTATCACATGTAAAAAACTCTGTGTGGATCTGCATGCAAGCTGTCGGGGGCACTGGCGGTTAGATACTCTGGGAACCACTTTCGATGCTTCAAGCTCTAAAAACTACAGATATTATGATGTTTATGATGACAGTTTTATTGCTGCAATACCGTTTGGCGGAGCGGTTAATTATCAGTTAACGTTTTCGGCAATTTCTGCATCACTCCACTTATCTTTGGTGTCGCGAGTATTATAAAAATCGACCAGCTCTTCTAAGCGCTCAAATAAACTATTGTGGAAGTAAGGCGCGGTAACGGCGACATTACGCAGAGTGGCATCTTTGAACTTACCTTTCGCTCTTGAGTGGTTAAAGCAACTTGGGTGGCATTGGCAGCATGGCTAGGATTGGTCTCGGCGTTGACTGGCAGAGCTAAGCAAGGGCATAGCAGACCTACAGATAATGATGTTTTCATACTCTATATCTAAGCAGTTAATCAATGATAAAAATGATAATTGTTCGCATCAAGGCTTTCAACTCAGAATCGTAAACCACGGCTATAGCCTTTTTTCGGGCCTTAAAGCACAATGTGATGGACTATAACTGCGGGGAATAATATGGATAGGGTGATCGACGAGATTAGGGCTAATAATATGCCGGTGCCGGTGCCTTTAGAGCTGCCGACCATGGATGACATAATCGATGTTGAAGAGGAAATTCTGTTATCGTTGGATAATGAGTTTCGCCAGTTTTTACTGACTGTCAGCGATGTGGTTTTGGGCAGTTTAGAGCCGGTTACCGTGGTAGACCCCAACTCTCATACCTATCTACCGGAGGTAGCAGCGCTTGCCTGGTCTCTGGGTCTGCCCCGAGAATATATCCCATTGTGTGAAGATCGCGGTAATTACTATTGCACGGATGAGGCCGGCGAGGTGCAGTTTTGGGAAAATGGCGAGTTAAGTAAAGAGCAGCCTTGGGGCAATGTTTGGGAGTGGGCTGAGCATGTTTGGCTGAACCCTTGAGTGATATATCTCGCAACATGGGCTAAAGCCAGAGGCATAGACTCACTATAAGTAGCAGCGACTCGCTGAGCACTCGATTAGCGAAACTTAGGAGCAGTGTGATGAATATAGAAACCCTAGCGAGTTTTTTGGGTTGGTGTACGCTCATTAACTATGGCGTATTACTATTATGGTTTTTGGGCTATATATCAGCGCGAGAGTCGATGGTTAGTTTGCACAGTCGCTGGTTCCCGCTAACGGACGCGCAGTTCACTATGGTGAATTACTGCGGTATGGGCTTATACAAACTGCTGATCTTTGTATTTTGCTTAGCGCCCTATCTAGTCCTGCGGCTCGCAATGTAGCCTGTATAGAATGGGTCTAATTCGGCAATACCACATTAACAATTAAATAGATCACGCCATACCATAGTAGCGTCATTAAAACGCCGACGGCGATAAACTGTCTGGCTTTGCCGTGCTTAAAATCCCGCTCGCGGTTGGCCGAGCTTTGCACGCCAAAAAAAGAGGCCATAACACTGCCCATCATTTGAAAAAAACTGAGGGATTTTTCGTCGTCTTTCTGATCTTCACTCATCGTGTCTCTACCAACTATTCTACAAAAGCGCGTTCGATAACATATTCACCGGCATCGCCATGGCGTGTTTCTGTAAAGCCGATGTTATCCAAAATATCGCAGGTATCTTTTAGCATGCTGGGGCTGCCGCAAATCATAAAGCGATCATCGTTAACATTGATCGCCGGCAGGCCCACATCTTGAGCTAATTTACCGCTGGCTAATAAGTCGGTGATACGACCTTCATTTCTAAAACTCTCGCGGGTAACCGTTGGGTAGTATACCAACTGATTTTTGATTTGCTCGCCAAAATATTCGTTTTCCGGCAAATGTTGGTTGATGGTTTCTTGATAGGCCAGCTCATCGACAAAGCGGCAACCGTGGGTGAGCACAATTTTATCAAAGCGCTCATAGGTTTCAGGGTCTTTAATGATGCTCATAAAAGGGGCGAGGCCGGTACCGGTGCTGATCAAATACAAATTGCGGCCCGGTAACAAATTATCCAATACTAGCGTGCCAGTGGGTTTGCTGCTGACTAAAATGTCATCGCCGGGTTTGATGTTTTGCAGCTTTGAGGTGAGCGGGCCATCGGGCACCTTGATACTGAAAAACTCCAGTTCATCTTCATAGTTGGCGCTGGCAATGCTGTAGGCTCGCAACAGTGGCCGGCCTTCTTGCGCCAAACCAATCATAGTGAAGTGGCCGTTCTTGAAGCGAAAGCCAGAATTACGGGTAGTTTTAAAGCTGAAGAGAGTATCTGTCCAATGGTTTACAGAGGTGACTTGCTCAGTTAATAAGTTGCTCATACTGTTAGATCTCAGTTCATAATGTGAATACCTGTAGCTTAGATGGACTTGATATATAAGTGAAACGGGTTATTCTTGTATATCTAATCGGAATAACTAATTTACGAGTTATAGGTAGCTAAGGCCATGCGATATACCCTGCGACAACTAGAAGTGTTTCTCGCCACTGCTCATTTTGAGAACGTCACCAAAGCAGCTAAGAGCTTGGCAATGTCACAGTCCGCTGCGAGCGGTGCGCTAAAAGACCTAGAGCAGCAATTTGATGTGCAGCTATTTGATCGAGTTGGTAAGCGCTTACAAGCTAATGAGCTCGGTAAAATGCTACGCCCAAAGGCCGAGGCCTTACTAGAGCAGGCGCAGGAGTTGGAGCGCGAGCTGACCAACCACCGCGATGTTGGCCACCTTAAGTTGGGTGCCACCTTAACCATTGGCAACTACCTAGCGGTCGCATTAATGGCTGATTTTATGCGTGAGAACCCAGGCGCTGAAGTCGGCCTAGAGGTCGCCAACACGGCTGGTATTGCTCAGCAGGTGCTTAATTTTGATTTGGATATCGGCCTAATAGAAGGAGAGCTGCATCACCCAGACCTAGATGTTAGCCATTGGCGCGATGATGAACTGGTCGTGTTTTGCGCGCCAGACCACCCTCTGGCCAGTAAAAAAACGCTCGCCGACGAAGACCTTATCGCCGCGGAGTGGATTTTACGCGAAACCGGCTCTGGTACCCGTCAGGGTTTTGATCGCGCGATGCATGGCTTGCTGTCCAGCCAAACCATTAAACTAGAGCTGCAACACACCGAGGCAATTAAACGGGCAGTGACCGCAGGCTTGGGTATTTCATGCCTGTCACGCATTACCTTAGAAGAGTCATTTCAGCGCGGTAGCTTGGTACCGCTACTCGTACCGCAACGGGATCTCACCCGTGGCTTTTATTTTATTCTGCATAAAAACAAATACCGCAGCGCGGGTATTCAACGGTGGCTAGAGCTTTGCAGGCGGGATAATAATTCAAGCGTATAAGTCATGCTCAGCGCGGTACCAAACAGACACGTTAAGTGAGTAATTTACCTGCTTTGCGAGAAAGACGAAATAAAAAACCAATATCACAAACTCGTCAACGGTTGCTGACGTTCAATTACGGGTGCTTTTCTATCCAGCCCTTTTAAATCATTAATAATACCCAGCAACGCTGGCACAAAGCCGAGCACCAATGTCGTTGATACCAGCAAACCAAACACCATCGTGATAGCCAGTGGTTGGATCAGCAGCGCCTGCGTTGAGGTCTCAAACAATATCGGCGCAAGACCACCAATAGTGGTGAGGGTGGTGAGTATCACCGGCCGCAAGCGTTCTTGGGTGCTTTGCATAATGGCATCGTATAATTGTTCGCCTTGATCTTCTTTTTGTTTGACCGTGGTGACCAAAATAATCGAGTCATTGACGACAATACCGGTCAGCCCCAGCAAACCAATAATGCTGAACATACTCATATTAAAATCCATCACCCAGTGACCGAGGATAGCGCCAATCAGGCCAAAAGGAATAATAGACATAACCACTAGCGGTCGGCTATAGCTGGTCAGCACCCAGGCTAAAATAATATAGATAGACGCAAAAGAGAGCAGCGCACCCACTTTAATATCGCCAGCGGCTTCGCGCTGTTCGTCGGCTTTACCTTTAAGCATAAATTGCACGCCATACTTGCGGCTAATTTCAGGCTCAATCGTATCCGCAAAAGCTTGTAACACCACACCCGGCGTGGTGATGTGTGGGTCAACTTCGCCTTCAACGGAAACCTGCCGCAAGCCATCTTCTCTCACAATTTGTGAAAACCCGACAGTTTTACGAAAACTAACCACTTCACTCAAGGGCACACGTTGAAAACCATTATGCGATGTTAAATACAAGTCCTGCAGATCAACGCTACCTTCACCGCGGTTGGGGTTTTTGACCCTGACGATAATCTCTTCTTGGTCTTGGCTGAAGCGTTTAGCGATAGCACCTTCATAGGTATTGCGAACTTGGCGGGCGACAGACTGGGTAGTAAAGCCCATAGCACGGCCCTGCGGCGTCAGCTCTAAAATTATTTCTTCCTTACCCCAGGGTAAGTTGTCTTCTAGTGACATCACGCCGGGTAGTTTTTCTAACATCAGCCGCGCGTCAACAGCGGCTCTCTTTAATGTTTTTAAATCGGCACCAAACAAACGAATATCAATCGCTTTACCTGGCGGACCCCCGTCTTTACGTTCAGAAATAATTAAGCGCTCAAGGCCAGGCATAGCGTTAATGCCCTGTTGCCAGGTGCGGATAAACTGCGGTGTCCTGACCTCTCGATTTTCACCACCGACCAACTCTATGGTGAGACCACCGAGATTATCACCCGTAACGCGCAAGGCATCTTGGCGACCTTCAACTTGTCCGATAGTATTCACAGAAACTGCAATTATACCGCCTACGCCATCAGTAAGTTCATCCTCTGCGGCAAAGGCGGCGCGCTCAATTTCCTCTAGCATGGCTACTGTTTTTTCACGAGAGCTGCCAGGGCTAAAACTGAAATTGGCGAAGGCAGTATTGTTTTCAACATTGGGGAAAAATTCAAAACCAACTCGTCCAGTGGCCATTAAGGTACCGGAAACAACCAAAACGCCCACGGCTAAGACCAATGCCGAATAACGTTGCCGATAACTAAATTCTACAAAACCGCGAAAATAGCTATCTCGGAAACGATCGAAAGCGTGGTTAAAGCGCTGCCGCCATGGCGGTTCAGTTTTTCCATCGTCATCGCGTAGTGAGTACAACAAATGCGCAGGTAAGATAAAAAAGCATTCAATCAAACTAGCAATAACGATAGCGATCATTGTTTTCGGTAGTTCGGATTGGATCTGGCCAATCGTACTGCCAATGAGCAAAATAGGAAAGAAGGCCATAATAGTGGTCAGTGACGCCGCCATGACCGGCGCAAACATCATTTTTGTGCCAGTCAGTACGGCTTGCGTTTTTTCCATCCCTTGTTTGTGTAAGCGGGCAACTTGTTCGCCGACAACAATGGCATCGTCGACTATAATTCCTAAGCCCATAATCAATGCAAACATGCTGATTAAATTTAGGCTCAAGCCCATAATGGCTAAAATACCCAACGTCGCTAATAGCGTGATAGGAATACCTGCCGCCACCCAAAAAGCGAGGCGACCGGATAAAAACAAATACAGAATACCGATGACCAACAACAAACCGGTTAGGCCGTTAGTCAGCAGCATATTGATACGTTCTTTCACCAGCATGGCAAACACATCGTATTGTTTAATAGTGAGGTTAGGGGGTAGGCTAGGTATTACTTCGGCGAGATATTTTTGAACTTTTTGGTTGGCCATTATCGAGTCTTCATTTACTCCGCGCTTCACTCTAACGGTGACAGAAGACTGATTTCCCATACGATGTGATGGACGATTTTCTTCCAAGGCTTGATGAATTTCGGCAATATCTTTTAATAGAATTTTTTCGCCGCTTGCTAACGCTTTTATCTCTATCTCACCGAGAGCCTGTGGCGAACGCGCTAAACCTTGGCTGCGAACTTGGCGAGCCACTTCGTTGGCTTTAATGCTGCCCGACGGTAAATCAAGACTGGATAGGCCAATCGCGTCGGCAATATCTTGTATTGATAAACGTAACGAACGTAACACGCTATCACTCACTTCCACCCATAGCTCGGTATCGCGGGCGCCATCGATTTCAATTTTAGCCAAACCTAAATTGAGTAGATCATCGCGCATTTTTTTGGCAATATTTTTTAATACATGTTCTGGGTAAGGGCCAGCAATCTCTAGGCTCACTACGTTATCGCGTGGAGTGACTTGATTAATAATCGGTTTTTCTATTTCGCTGGGCAGGGTAGTGATCCGGGCAACAGCTGATTGAATATCGGTGAGCGCCTTCGACATACTAGTGCCTTCAGTGTACTCAACCGAAAAAGTGGCTTGGCCTTCAAAGGCGACGGCTTGCAATTTTTTTACACCATCAAGAAAACGCAACTCCGGCTCCATAGCGGCAATCACATTGCTCTCGATATCTTCGGGGCTAGCGCCAGGCCATTGCACATTAATGGTGATCAACTCTAAACCGAAAGTCGGCATTACTTGGCGGTTGAGCGAAGATACCCCGTACACGCCTAACAGGATCATTAGTGCCATTAATAAATTGGCAGCATTGCGATGGCGAACAAAGAGTTCAATGAAGCCAGTTATAAAACCCATTACTGCACCTGCTTAGTTGCTGGTCGTGGTCGGCTTTCAACTTTGACTCCGACGCCACCTTCACGAATTTGAGTGATAACTATTTCATCGTTTGCAAGTAAGGCTTGATCATCGTTATTGCGAATTAACAACTGCGAACCGTCGCGTCCAACAATGTTAACTTTACGTGCTTGCAATCGTTGGTCCCTGACAATATATATTTCATCGCCTTGATAAATAGCCTGCGATGGTACGCTAATCACATTGTCGTAACTGCGATCGGCAACAATCACTTTAACAAATGCGCCCGGCCTTAAGGGTGCTTTTTTTAATGTGTTGTTACTGCTGGTGATAACGGCATACATATCAATACCACCCGACTCCGAAGAAATCTGTGCACCTTGGCGATCAATTTTGCCCTGATAGCGTAATTGTTTTTTACCCACCTGCCAGCTGATAGCAATCGGTCGACCAATGACGCCGCCGTCCTGTTGTAAAATGCGACCAAACTGGGCGTTGGATAAACTAAAGCGAACTTCGAGCCGTTGGGTATCAATCACTAAGGCGACTTTGTCATTGCTACTCAGCTGCATCCCCAGTTCGGCACTCACCTCATCGATAACACCGTCAAAGGGCGACAACAATTGTGTTTGATCCAAATCGCGCTGGCTTTGTTTTTGCTGTATTTCACGCTGGGTTACAATGGCACTTTGCTGCTCTAAGTTGAGTTCAGCGGTATCGAGAAACTGACGAGAGGCATCTTTTTTGCGGTATAACTCTTTAGCACGCACATAATCGCGTTTCAGTAATTCTAACTTTGAGCGAGCTTGCGCTAATTGCGCATTGCTCTCGGCTAATGCATTGTCATAATCGAAAGTGTCAATTTGTACCAACAAGTCACCGGCATTTACCCAGCCGCCTTGTTTGTATTTTTCACCGACCTTAACTACATTACCGGTTACCTGAGCGCGCAAGTCAGATTGTCGGCCGGCGAAGACAATGCCATATAAGGTTAAATCCGGGCTGAGGTTTTCTAGGCGGGCGTTGATTGTTTCTACCACCCATACCCGCTCTGCAATATCGATAGGTTTCAATTGGGGTCGCGTTAGAATGAGTAAATAGACGATCACCAAGACTAAGGCAACAATCATTAACGGTAAGCCGCCGGGTAGTTGGCGAATGCGGTTAAAAAGGGCGAAGGTTTTTATAATAAATGGGTTGCCGACCAATGTCTTATCCTTGCATCATGAAGACTGAGTGTTGTTATTATAGGTATTCAATATGCGCATTATATAGAACAATAACTGAGTGAATCGGCTATTTACCTTCCTTAACAGTCGTGCTAAAGCCGATGGTATTAATATGCAAAAATATTTAGTCATAACCGGGGGCAGCCGAGGTATTGGGCTGGCGACCATTCGGCGCTTTCAAGCGCAGCAGTATCAGGTGGTAAACATATCGCGGACGCGACCGGCACAAGCTGATGTAGATCATATAAATGCCGACTTAAGCGACATCCGTTGGCCGTTGGCGGTACAGGATGAGTTACAGCATTTGCTGCGCCGCGCCGATCAAATTTGCCTAGTGCACAATGCGGGCCGTTTAATACAAGATAGTGTTGCCAACGTTGATGCTGGGCAATTTCAGCAGATTATGCAGTTAAATGTGATTGCCGCCAGCCAACTCAACCAATTGCTGTTGCCGCTGATGAAACCCGGCAGTGCAATTTTATATGTCAGCTCAACGCTGGGCGAAAAAGCGGTTGCTAATAGTTGCTCTTATGTCAGCTCAAAGCATGCCCAAGTTGGATTAATGAAAGCCACTTGTCAGGATTTGATGGGGCAAGGGATTCACACAGCGGCGATCTGCCCGGGTTTTACCAATACAGAAATGTTGCGTCAGCACGCAAATAACGACGTCGCTTTGCTGCAGCATTTTGCTGATATATCGTCGTTCAAGCGTTTATTAAAACCAGAAGAAATTGCAGATACCGTATATTTTTGCGCCCAAAGTCCGGCCATAAATGGCGCGGTTATGCATGCTAATTTAGGGCAATTAGAAAATTAACGAATGACAAAATTGCTTAACTCGCATTACCTATAGCAAGTTGCACGGGATAGTTTTGCATTATAAATTTTTACGCGCGGATAGCCAAGCAAGCAGGCACCAATACCCACTAAGGGACGTCCAATTGCAGAGGGGCTTGGCGTTCAACCATGGTTTATCTCCTCGCCCATGCGTCTGGTATAGTCCCAGCTGGATAAACTACTGGGGCTAATACGGATAACAATCTCATCGTCTTTGCGTGATAACAGCCATTTCGCCAAGCTTGATGTAGTATTGTTTAGGTAGCGGACGATTAATTGTTCAAGCAAGTCGCCCTCTAATGGTGCAAGGCTGATATAGCCAACACCTCGCAGGCCTTTATAAGGTGGGCTGTTGCTGGAGATTTCAAAGCCAACCTGATTGTTGAGTTCAAGTTGTCGTAAAATCCAGGCTGATTCATGAGTCACGCAATAGAGGCTTTCGCCCTCCTGCTTAAACCACAAAGAGACGATTCTTGGGAAGCCATCGCTGCCGGTCACGGCCAATCTGATCGGGTAACGCTGCTGCTCTAAATCTTGTAAAATCCTGATGGAGGCTAAAGGAGCGTTCATGGTTGAACCTCTGGACACATGTTAATTTATGTAAAGGTATGTACGCAACCAAAGCACTAAACGATGACTTATTGCCTCAATAGCTATAAATTATCAGTTTATGCATAATAGCCCGCAGTAAATATGCCCTCAAAGCACAACGGGACTAAAAATTCGCACCTATAACGAGCCGCCCTGAGCATCTTAGCGATTATGTATCACAGCTATTTTGGACTAAACGAAGCGCCATTTTCCATTGCCGTGAACCCGCGTTATTTATTTATGAGCGCGCGTCATCGCGATGCCCTAGCGCATCTACTGTATGGGGTCGGCGTCGGCGGTGGTTTTATCCTGCTAACTGGCGAAGTGGGTACCGGTAAAACGACCATCAACCGTTGTTTGCTGGAGCAGCTACCAACAAATACCGACATTGCTTTAATCCTTAACCCCGCACTGAATTCCGTAGAATTGTTAGCCACAGTGTGTGATGAGTTAAATCTACATTACGATAGTGGCGAGCAAAGTTTAAAAGTACTCACTGATAAGTTGCATCAGTTTTTACTCGACAATCATGCCAGTGGTCGCAATACGGTATTGTTAATTGATGAAGCTCAACACCTGCAATTTGAAGTGTTAGAGCAAATTCGCCTGTTGACCAATCTCGAAACCAATACCAAAAAATTACTGCAGATTATCTTAGTTGGCCAGCCAGAATTACGTGCTCTGTTAAACAAACCAGAGCTGCGTCAATTAGCCCAGCGGATTACCGCCCGTTATCAATTAAAGCCGCTCAACTTAGTCGAAACCCAAGCCTATATTCGCCACCGATTACAAGTGGCTGGTTTGCCAGCCAATCAAGTGTTGTTTCCACCGTCCGTGGTGAAAGGTATTCATCGCGTCACTCGTGGCGTACCACGGGTTATTAATGTGCTTTGCGACCGCATGTTGTTGGGTACTTATGGTCAAAATAAAACGGTGGTGGATAAAGGCTTACTCAAGCAGTCGATAGTCGAAGTGATGGGTGAAGAAGATGATATTGAGCTTCAGCAGTCGATAAATAAACTAACCCCAGTGCTATGGGTGGCAACGGCTTTATTAATAGCCGTCGTTATTTGGGCGTGGCCGACAACCATTGAGCCTGTGTTGAGCGGCGATAAACAAAACATCGCGCAGCAGCCGACTCAACAAAGCAAGCCGGTCATCGAGCAACCTGTGGCGACAAAACCTGTCAGCAATACACAAACAAACAATAGCAGCGCGACAGCAAGCCTATCACTGCCTGTGGGCAATCGTATCGAGTCGATTGATGGCTGGTATAACACCGAACCAGCAGCAATTGCGCAATTGCTAACGGCGCTGGCGATAGAGAATGGCACGGGTAATGAATGCCTGCCAACATCCACAAGCCGATTAAGGTGTGAGCGCCTGCAAGCAAAAACCTGGCGGGGCTTACAGTCTTTTAATCGCCCTGCCGTGTTAACGCTTATCAGCCCAGCCAAAATGGAAGGCTTTGCTGTGCTGCTAGGGATCGTCGATCAAACCGCCATACTGAGTGTAAATGGCAGCGCTCAAATTATGCCATTAACCGAGTTGGGCCCCATGTGGACCGGCGACTATGTCTTGCTATGGCAGCCGGCTGGCGTTTATAAAAACCCGTTTACCGAGGGATATAGTGGCCCGCAAGTGCAATGGTTGGCCCAGCAATTTGCCGAGTTGGATGGACAAAGCACCCAGCTGGCAGAGGTTAGCTTTAACAGCGCGCTTGCCCAGCGAGTAAAAATATTTCAGCGTAACAATCAATTACAGGCCGATGGCGTCGTCGGCTTAAAGACGTTGCTAAAACTTAATGAGGCCTTAGGCCGAGAAACAACGTTGCAGAACACCCCCTTTTTATCTCAGCCAAACGCTAGCGCAATGCCAAATCCAACGTTAAGCCCAAACCCTAGCTCAGACCAAGAAGGGGGCTTATAAAATGTCATTAATCCTCGACGCGCTTAACCGGGCCGATCAAGAGCGCAGTGCCGATAACAATACACCCAGTTTACAAACCAGCCATAGCTCGATGGTAGAGCAGAGCAGGCCATTGCGCCGATGGATAATTGAAGCGGTGATTATTTTAATTGCCCTAGTCGCTTTCGGTTATTCGCAATGGGGGCCGCAACAACAATCAGCGCCAGTAAAGCCTATAGAAACTGCACCTGAAAAAATCGTAACAGAGCCGCCCTTAATCGCCACGGCCGTCTTGCCATCGGCGCCTCAAACCGTCGAAGCTGACAAGCCTGACACCACCGCCAGCGAGATGGTCAATACGTCAGCGCCGTCGGCGGCCAAGCAAGTAAACTCAGCAATTGCTTATTTATATCAGCAACCCGTAAATAATGCGGTAACGAAAGCGGCGCCTCCATCGACGCCCAAAATAGAACCCTCTGCACAAAATTCAGCAACAACACAACAAGTTGCTAATTCGCCTGCTGCCGACCCGATAACAGCGGCGGCGCTTATTCTGCAACAAATCCCGTTAATAACCGAGCGCTCGTCGCGTTTTCAACGGGCATTACCGAATATAGAATACTCGGTACATATGCACGCAGAAGCGCAGGGCCGAGGGTTTGTTATTCTCAATGGCAAAACTCAAAAAGTGGGCGCCGAAGTACTGCCGGGATTACGGGTTATCGCCATTTTAAAAGGCAGTGTGGTGTTAGCCTATAACGGTAGTCAGTTTCGTCTATCGGCGCTCAATAGCTGGATTAATTATAACTAAAGCCAATGAATAGAGCGGCTGACGTTAGCTAATCAATCGGGCTGATGACCCCCATACCGCCTTGTTTAACAACATGGGTATAAATTTCAGTGGTACTAACATCGCTGTGGCCCAGTAACTCCTGAATGGTTCGAATATCATAGCCCTTCTCTAGTAAGCGCGTTGCAAAGCTGTGGCGAAACGTATGACAGCTGCATTTTTTATGAATACCAGCTCTTCTTACCGCCTCCCTAACTTGGCGTTGCACACTATTGTCCATTACATGATGGCGACGAATTTTGTCAGAGCGCGGGTCAGGTGCTAATTGCTGTGCCGGGAAAATATATTGCCAGGCGGGCTCCGTTGACCCTTTAGGATATTTTCGGGCCAAAGCAAATGGCATATACACTTCACCACAGCCAGCACTGTGGTCAACCGCATGTTGCGCTAGGGCCATTGCAATTTGTTGTCGCAAGCGAGGCAGCAAACTCTTTGGTAAAACCGTTACGCGGTCTTTATTGCCTTTGCCACGCCTTACCAACAAGGTGTTCATGCTGAAGTCAACATCCTTAACGCGCAAGCGAATTGCCTCCGATATACGTATGCCACTGCCATACATTAATTGCGTCAATAGCCGGTAAGGGTCTTGTAGCTGATTAATAATCAATTGCGCTTCAGCATGAGAAAGTACAATAGGAATAGTGCGATGAACCTTCGCCGCATGAATATTAATATCTTCAAAAGGACATTTTAAATATTCTCGGTATAAAAAATTAAGCGCATTAAGCGCCGTCTTTTGGGTATTAACAGAGACATTATGTGTAACAACCAGTGAAGAGAGAAAAGCCTCGACTTCAGCGGCACCCATGAGCTTGGGGTGGCGTTTTGATGAAAACATGATAAAACGCCTAATCCAGCCGACGTAAGTTTTTTCTGTGGAGTAGGCGAGTCCGCGGGCGCGAATAAATTGACGTAAATCTTTAAAAAAAGGACTGCGAACGCGCTCAAGTGCGATGGGAATATCTTTCATAGCTAATTCCTTTTAGCTAAATAAATGACTAGAACATAAGAATTGTAAAACAAAAAAACGAAGAAGAGAATCAAAAATAGGGGGCAGATAATTGCTATTATGAATAAACTATATTGCAATGCAAAAAAATATTGCTAAATCAAGAGCTTAAGCTTATGGTTTCTATAACAAAAAATAGTGAACATAAAAGAAATATACCCAAGCTGAGGCATATTTCGAAAAACGGATTTGGTAGCCTTTGATTTATAGGGATTTTTTCTTTTTCTTTCCGAAATATGCCTCAATCTGGATATGCCCAACGTTGGGCAGAATAAACTGTTAAATGTGCAAGGAGAGTTTCGATGAAAAATCTATTATTAGTAATATTGCTAACATTTTCTGTGGTTACTTTTTCTGGCAATAGTCCAGAGACGGGGAGTGTGATTTCATGGTTAGAGATAGTTGATTCTGGCAGCTACGCTGCCAGCTGGGAAGAGTCGGCACCGTTCTTTCAAAAGCAAATATCTAGCCCTAAATGGGTGGAGGCACTAAATGAAGTCAGAAAGCCACTTGGTAAGGTTCTTTCACGTAAAGTGACCAATTCCACTAATCATTCCACATTGCCAGGCGCGCCAGCTGGCGAGTATGTTGTTATCACTTTGGAAACAAGTTACGAGAATAAAAGTGCGGCTACTGAAACTGTTACTGTAAGTAAAAATGGTGATGAGTGGCGTGTTGTCGGTTATTTCATCAAGTAGCACACTTAACAAGTTGCTCAAGTACGTTCCGGCCGCAAAAAGCGCGGCCTACACGGGACAGCCTAAACTGCGTTTCGGCTGCCCCTTAGCAAAGCGTTATAGGGCCCAGTCGGATTCGGAATATTTGAAGGGAGGCTAAGAATGAGAGTTCTATTCGTTGTCGGTATAGCAATTTTTTTGAGCTCATGCATGACGGGTACTAATACTGATGTCTCGTCTAGTCATGTTAGAGACTGTGCGGGGAACATCGTTTCTGATGTTCTTAGTCGAGAGCTCACGTTGTGCACTGCACGTGCACCTTTTTATCCAAGAGAGGCTCACAGCAAGGGAATCGAGGGCGCATGTGTCACAACTTTTGACGTGGGCCTTAATGGCCGTATTTCGAACCCGAGTGTAGTGTGCAAGCCGGAAGGATTTTTCGAGCGTGCCACTCTCGAGTCGAAGAAATATTTTCGCTATCTGCCAAAAATCGAAAACGGCATTCCAGTTGTTTCTAGAGGCGTGTCGCGGAATGACGTATTTGAGCTATGAAATCATCTAAAATTTGCGGCTTGTGGTCCTATAACAAGTCAAGGCTACGGACACCTAAACCGCTGCGCGGTTTCGGTACCCGCAGCCTTGACTTGTTATGTGAAAACTAATCCCAAGTACGATTTATGAAGAAAATTGCTGTTTTTGGAAAGCCTGGCGGCGGAAAATCAACACTGAGCAAGGTTTTGAGTCGCTCTGCTGGAATCCCTTTACACCCGCTAGATTTGATTGAATTTAATCCAGATGGAAATAGGGTCGATGACGAAACCTTTTCGGAAAGTCACAGATTAATAATTCAGTCGGAAGAATGGATTATCGATGGTGTTGGGACTCCCAACTCTTTTTCCGAGAGGCTAAAAGAGGCAGATACATTAATCTATATCGACCTTCCCTACGTTGTACACTATTGGTGGGTCGTGAAGCGTTACTTGCTAAGCCCCTTTAAAGCTCCCGAAGGCTGGCCTAAAGGCAGTGATGTATTGAAAGGCACAATCGCTAGTATAAATACATTAAGACTTTGTCCAGCTTATTGGAACAAGAAGTTCGTCGATGACTTGCATGCTAGTCATGCAGGTAAGAGAATATTCGTTATAAACTCAGTTTCCGAGTTAAATGCGGTAACCAAAGGTGGAAGTGCGTCTTTCACATAACAAGGCAATTAAAAATCGCCCAAAAAACGTGGGCTGGACTCGCTAATGCTCGTCTTTTATTGCGGCGTTAGTTTACCACTAAACTAAAAAGGAGAAGAACTATGCGATTTATATATTTTCTTTATGGGGCTCTTTGTTATTTGATATTTTTTGCAACATTTCTTTATGCAATTGGGTTTGTGGGAAACTTTGTTGTACCTAAATCCATGGATACCGGAATTGTAGGGTCACTTGGTGAGGCCATATTAATAAACATGTTATTGCTGGGGGTATTTGCTGTACAGCATAGTGTTATGGCTCGGCAGGGATTTAAGGAGAAGTGGGCTA
>JBNMPS010000007.1:0-39666 GCA_051277005.1 Pseudohongiellaceae bacterium | reverse complement strand
GTATTTTTATTATCTGCAATCCAGTAATTTCAGGTTCTGATTGGATACTAGGGAAATACGGTAGAGCCTGCCCCGGGAGCAAAGCACGTACTCAGTGTGGCCCATGTAGTGCTTTGGCCACTGGGTGTGATGAAGATTAAGTTAACGTGACAGCCATTATTTTCATTACAATGAGATAATTAAATTTGACTAAAACATAAACTCACTGAGGCCCCGCCCAAGTCTTTCGAATCAGTAATATCTAAATCTGCCTTTAGCCAATCGGCTATTCGAGCAGTAATAGCAAGCCCCATTCCATGCCCTTTGACTTTTCCATCATGCTTACCTCGCCAAAAAGGTTTAATTACATTTTCTCGTTGATTTTTTGGAATGCCATCACCATCATCTTCTATAAAAATGCATATTTTTTTATTTTTATCATGACCATTAATTATTTTGATGCTGACTTTAACTATAGAACTAGCATGTATAACTGCATTAATCATTATATTATTGAGCTGCATCGCAAGATAAACAGGGTCAACATATATGGTTACAGGCACATTTGGGGAAATCATTTTTACAGTAATATTCGTACTGCTAACATCAAAAAACAAGTCAGTAACAAAAGAATTTAATTCGACCTTTTCCTGCTGTAACTCAACATTACCTTCATCTAAACCAGCATACCTCAACAACGTCTCAACCAACGACTGCATTTCATCAATATTTTTATTAATCCTTTCGACATATTTTTTTCTTTCCTTATCACTTGTCGCCTCTTCTAAAACATCAATGCCAAATCTTAGACGAGTTAAAGGTGTTTTTAAATCGTGAGAAACCGCACGACTCAGCAATTTATTATCATCAACAAGCTTCTGAATACGACCAGCCATTCGATTAAATTCATTTTCTATATTAGCAATGTAAGATATTTTGCTAGGCGTTATTCGATAGGACAAATCACCTTTACCAAATTTTTTAGCCGACTCCTGTAATATAAAAAGTCTTTTAATTAATGGGTATAACCAAGCCAACAACAAAAACACCACTATCAAATAAAACAACAGTGTCAACATAACACTCAATAATGGCTGCCGTTTATCAGTATTTTTTACCGGCAACAACATTGTCATTACCTGATTGGAATTCTGCATATTAATATGCAATGAAACATCGCCTTCCGACTCTAACAATAGCGGCAAACCATTTCTAAAATTTTCTTTGAGATTATCAGGAACGGGGAAGCTAGATTGCGCTTGCAGATAAACTGGCATATCAGCTTGTTTAGCCCACTGTTGAATAAACTCATCTTGGTGAGAAACATTATCCAACGTAAGTGCTATATTTTTACCTAACGCTTTGTAGGCATTTAGCTCATCGTCGACTTTATTTATATCATAACTAACCCAGGAATAGACTTGGTTAACGACCCACCCCGTACCCATTACAGCTACAATTACAACCGCTACTAATGATAAGGTTAAATGTTTCATAAATGATTATTACCACGCATCGCCAACAAACAAGTACCCCTTTCCCCAAATGGTTTTAATTTTATACGGATGATCAGAGCAATCATCTAGTTTTTTACGTAACCGTGATACGCGAATATCCATGGTACGGTCGAAGCCATTATAATCAAACCCTCGCAACTGGCTAACCAATTCGTCACGACTCACCACTTGCCCCGCATGACTAGCCAATAGCCAGAGAACATCAAACTCATTGGTGGATAAAGAGGTCACCTTGCCATTAATGGTGGCGGTTTTAGACTTTGAATCCATGCGTAAACTGCCAAACACCCGAACGCTTAAATCTTGCTCTTCCGTATTCCCCCGTCGTAACAAAGCTTTTATCCTTGCCAGTAATACTCGCAATTTTACCGGTTTATTTATATAGTCATCCGCACCTAATTCTAACCCTAACACCTCATCAGCTTCCTCGTTGCATGCCGTCATAATTAAAATCGGACAATGATAAAATGCACGGACTTCTTTACATACATCAAAGCCATTTTTTTTAGGCAGCATAATATCAAGCAAAACCAAATCGGGTCTATCTTCTACTATCATTTCAACCGCCGTATCACCTCGGTTAGCCACGCTAATCTGATAACCATGGCTAATCAAATAATCACTAATCCATTCAGCAATAGACGAGTCATCTTCTACAACCAGTATATGCTTCACAATTAAAACAGCCTCCAGCTACTGGTACTTTTACGACTTGATTTGTAAACCCAAGCCACTTTCACCCTGGCTTCAGTTAATTTTTCTCTATCATTTTTGGCTCGAATCTCATAGGTCACACCTTGCTTTGACTTGAATTCTTGCGTGTATGTATTTTTTTTATCACCATGCCAACATAACAACGGATTTGGCCGGCCTTGCTCGAACAAACAATACTCACCCTGTGGCGGAGTATGCCAATTAAGCTTCACTGCCTGATAGCACACCTGCCCTTGGTGTAATGCAATGCAGCGATCAGGCTGAACACTCAGTAAGGTAGGCATGCCGCCTGCAAACAAATAGGTCGACAAAGAAACCGTTAGCACCGTAATAACAGCTCTCAATTGTAGAGACATGCCCTTTATCACTCTGCTAAAAAACATAGTTAATTGATGTGGCAATATAGGTGCTGTTATTACCATCCGTGAGCGGGCTGTCTTGCACCTCGTTAGAAAACCGAGTGTGACGAGCCGTAGAACGAAACACAAAGTGCTCACTCATTGGATAAGTAAGGCCTATTTCTGCGGTATATGACATGGTCGAGCCCGCATTATATTCCTGAAACCGTGCCGTCGCATCGCTTTGAGAGACGCCATACCAATAATGGCTGGTTTTTGCCGAGGCATAATCGGCACTAACAACGCCATGAAAATTCCAGTTTCTGAGCTGCCCGCTGCGCCCTAACCGTAAAGTACTAACAATACCATTATCATCGTGAATATCCGTAACTAGGCGATATTGAAAGATCGTATCACCAAAATAACCTGTTGCTCTAACGCCAGCACCATTATAAAAAGTATCTCGATCGATTAGTGCGTCATTGCGCTGCGCTTCAGATAGCCCAGAAAGGTCCTCATCATCACCCGAAGTTAATGTCCCATTGATGCTAGAGCCTAGTAGATCAACGATCCATTTATCATTGGCCCATAAGTGATAGCCAAGGCTTAGGCCATCCAGTGTCCCCTGAGAAAGCTCAACAAATAGTCCGTTATAACGATAGCTACCACCTATATCAAAGGCCTCCCCATATCCATCCTCATCGTCAGCAACGGAAAGTCTTGAATCATTCGTGTAATCAAAACCTAAACCAATCTCAAAATAACCGCCATTACTGATATCCGGGGCCTCTGCGGCCTTACGTATATCCGTTGCAATATCGGCTGCAAATACGTTATTGATACAGAGTGACACTATTACTAACGCTAAATATAATTGTTTCATCCCACATTTCCTCATTGACTAAGTTTTTACATTAGAACAGTCAATGCGTTATTAAGCCGTATTAGTGTATGTAAAACTGTATCAACTTGTATCAATGCTCTTTCTTCTAAAAAACATCAACGTGCAGTACACACACTGGAGTATAACAATATGATTGCATGAAACTACCGATTAAACATAAGCTGATCTAACGTGAGCTTACCTTGAAAGACATACCGCCGGATAAGCCTATTTCGATTTTTATAAAGGTGCCAATGTCTGCGTGCGGCAAACAAATCTTTATTGTTAGTGCTGTAATCGGCAATTTGATTGCTCACGGCGGTTAATGAAGCCTAGATGATCACTGCCTAAGTAATCGCCACTTTGCATAAAAATGACACAACCCCGCAAAAGTGCCGCTATGACAATTACATCGTGCAATATTACTGTTGCAGCTCCTACCGTTAACCAAGCTTGAGCTCACTGCGTTTATTGTTATGCTGCAGCCTATAAAACGTTTACACTAAAGCGACTTCCTGGCCTACAGGGTTAAATTTATGTGACTGTTTACCAACCTCACTATCCGTATCCCTTTATGCTCCAGCCTTTAATAATCACTTCACGAACAGATTAACCCTTAGCCGCCATGCCCAATAGTAACCATAGCCCTGACAACAGCGGCAACATCCATAACGACAACAATAGCCGCAGCCACTACGGGGTTAAGTTTTTATCCGCCTCGCACAAAGATATTCGCCACCTCAAAGGCCAAGAGAATCAACCCTCCATACACGGTAATAAGTTTTGGGGCTCCAGCTATTTGATGATGGACTACCTACAAAATAACCCATTAGAAATAGGCAGCAATGTATTAGAGATAGGCTGCGGCTGGGGCTTAGGGGGTATTTTTTGCGCTAAAACCTTTAAGGCCAATGTCACCGCTATTGATGCCGACCCATCGGTGTTCCCCTACTTACATTGCCACGCCGAGCATAATGATGTGGTGATACAAACTCACAACTGCTATTTCAACGAAATAACCACCGAAGACCTAGCCTGTTTTGATGTGGTGATCGGTGCCGACATTTGTTTTTGGGATGAACTAGCCGAAGAAGTGTTAGGATTGGTAGAAAAAGCCTGCGACGCCGATGTTAAAAAAATCCTCATCAGTGACCCCGAGCGAGCACCTTTCTTTGATATGGCGCAAGTGTGTATCGATGAATTTTACGGCGAGTTACTCCCCTACTCAGTTGACGAACCCACACGCACCAACGGTGCTATTTTGGTTATAGAAAACGCATAATTTCCAGCAATAAAAATCACTAAACTCTTAACGAAAAGGACGACGATAATGAAAGCACTTAACACCTTACTCTTTAGCTTAACCATTGCCACCGCCAATGTGGCAATAGCTCATCAAAGCGACCCCGCTGATAAAACCCAATACCAGCAAAGCAAAATCACCGAGTCACTCTCTATGCTCAGCAAAAAGGGCGGCAACATTATTGTCAGCCAAGGCGAAGATGGCGTTTTGATTATTGATAACGGTTACGCCGATTTGGCCGAAGATTTAAAAACGGCACTCATCAATATAGATCACCACAATACCGTAAAATATATCATCAATACTCACTGGCACTTTGATCATACTGGCGCTAACAACGTACTGGGTAAAAATTCAATCATCATTGCACACGACAATGTTCGTAAACGCCTAGCAGAAAAATCTGCCATCCCCTTATTTAAGTACAAAGCCGAAGCACACCCCAAACATGCACTACCCTCACTCACATACCCGCAAGCCATGCGCGTACACTTTAACGGTGACGAACTGCAGCTAGAACATTTCGCCAACAGCCACACCGATGGCGACACCGTGGTGTTTTTTAAAAATGCCAACTTAGTACACATGGGCGACTTGATGTTTTACCCCCACTTCCCTTTTGTGGATATTCACAACGGCGGCAATGCGGTTAACTACGCGGCAAATATCAAACGTATTAATGCACGTATTGATGATAAAACCATTGTTATACCGGGGCATGGGTCTATTACCGATAAACAAGGCTTAAGTAAATTTCAACATATGCTGGAGTCGACGATTGCCGAGGTAAAGACCATGAAGGATAAAGGCTTAAGCTTAACGGCAGCGCAGGAGCAAGGCCTTAATGCGCAGTGGCAAGATTGGGGCAAGGGATTTATTAACGAAGCCAACTGGATTAGTTTTATTTATCAAAGCCTATAATCAAGCGGATCATTTAGCGACTATTTGGGAGCCGAACATAAAACGCTTTTACTGGGAACAGGGCCTAAAACTCAGAAAGTTATATGCGCTACTGACTAATGGGCGACCCCATTGATTCTGATGCCCAGTAATGCAGGGTTACAGTGCAGATTACCGTTAACCGTGCTAAGCGTTAAACATCACCAAACAACGAGGTAAGTATGCTAGGTGTTAGATTGGATGAGCAGCTGGAGCAGAGGCTAAGTGCCCTGGCGGAGAAAACCCACAGGTCAAAAAGTTACATTGCCAAAGAAGCCTTAATTAGATATATCGAGGTAGAAGAGGCCAGGGAAAATGAAAAGCAGGAGGCACTAACACGCTGGGAGCAATACCAAGAAACGGGCGAAGTGGTCAGTAATGATGCAATGGTGGAATGGCTAGACTCCTGGGGAACGGATAAGGAGAAAACATGCCCGGTGAAATAGTCTGGCTGCCTGGTGCAACAAAAGACGTGATGCGTTTAAGACAATTTATCCAAAAAAAGAACCCCAGTGCAGCTCAACGAGCAGCTAGCTGAATCAAAAAAGCCGTACAAATTTTGAAAGAAAATCCAGAAGCGGGTAAACCTGTTGAAGAGGCTTTACCGTTTAGGGACTTATTAATTTCCTTTGGTAGTGGCAATTACATGCTTCGTTACCGAGAAGAGAATGGCCATGTTTTGATTGTTCGCGTTCGGCACAGTAAAGAAGAGCGGTTTTGAGTTTCCCTTTACCCGCGTGTCACATCGTGCGAGATTCAAATTCAGCTTGTCCGTTCCGCCTCCGACGATCAATGGTGTCACCCATTGATCCCCACTGTTAATACCGGATAGCGAAATTTCGTCACCCAAACCACATGGAATTTTAGGCTGCTGACTGCATGACCACTTCGTCTATACTCTTTCATGCTACTAGCCTAACATAGATGTGTAGCAGCTAAAGCCTTTCACTAAAGTGCACAGTTTTGACTAGCGCATTATGACCAATAAAGTTTTGACCCTGTTTTTCCTCTAGCTTTTTCTCGTCAACACCCTAACTTTAGATTGTTCTTTTTTCTTTCTCCTGAGCGTTGTACCTAATAAGCCAGCTAATCCAGTGCCGAAGAGAAGTATGGTGGCAGGCTCAGGAACGGGCTCGCTGATATTGCCAAGTAATGCTAAGTTTCTAAAATCCACGCTATAGTTAATATAAGCGGGTGAATCGGGGGTAAAAATATAAAAACGAAAATCAATTGAAGATATATGTTGAAATACAGAAAGCGTAGAAAGATCTATGGCCTGTAGAGTTGGCGCTTGGTTAGGTCCTGACGGAAGTAGGGTAGAAAACAAGTCCCCAGAGAAACCATCTACACTGGAACGGACAAAATAACCACGGGGGTCAGCGCTACCTCCTTTAGCAACTTCGAACTGTAGCGTTTCTAGATCAAGATAGCTTCCACTGCTGGCATTCACGTTGATGCTAAAATAACTGTCATTCGTTACTGCGCTATTATAGTCTACCGAGTCTTGCGATGGATAGGCTTCAAGAACCTTGCCGAAGCCATCAGTGCCGATATATGACAAATTTAAGTTGGTGTCATCATAAGAACTGCTTTGAACTCCAGCCCCCAACGTGGACGGATTAGTGTCAGACGTGAAGGAATATTGGACTAGAGCGGTCGCATTGGTCACTCCAGCCTGACCAAACATAACTAAACCAATTGCTATTCCGGTTAAAAAATTCTTTTTCATTTTAAATTTACTCTTTATTTTGAATTTTAGAAAAAATTACCACTCGTTGCCTTAATACTCAATATCTCTTTTTCAGTTTTGTCAGGCAGTGAACTGTTGCGGCCGCCGAAGGCGCGCCATATGCGGAAAACCTGGAGTTGATTGTTTTGTGCTAGCGTAGCGTAAAAGCACAAGTGCGACTGGCATGTTAATAATTTAGGTGGTGAAAGTCCAGCCATAGCCCTGAAAAGAGGGAATTAGAAGCCAAGAGCAAGGGCGCCCGAAGAAACCGATCATCGCTACCCAACAGGCACGAACAAGGGGGCCATATATGGTCTTTCTTGTTGCACAATCCCCGCCACATTATTCTTTCATTACTTTCATTTATCAGGTAGCCGCACTCATCCCTGAGCTATTATTTTAAATAACGCCTAAAAGATTGCCTCAATAACTGGAAGCTCTTCTGTGTGATGCAGTGTTTAGATACAGCACACTCTAGTTGATCAATGCCAAAAAAAAGGGCGCTAAAAGCGCCCTTTTTACAACTGACTCACTGAGACAACCCTACCAACCGGTAATTTCAGTCAACGCTTCGCCAATATCCGCTAAGCTGCGAACCGTTTTAACACCCGCATCTTGCAGTGCGGCAAACTTCTCATCAGCCGTACCTTTACCGCCTGAGATGATCGCGCCCGCATGACCCATGCGCTTACCAGCAGGTGCGGTAACACCAGCAATGTAAGAGACAACAGGCTTAGTAACATTCGCTTTGATGTAAGCGGCTGCTTCTTCTTCAGCGGTACCGCCAATTTCACCAATCATAACGATCGCTTCAGTGGCTGGATCTTCTTGGAACAACTTTAAGATGTCGATAAAGCTTGAACCGGGGATTGGATCACCACCAATACCAACACACGTAGACTGGCCAAAACCCGCATCCGTGGTTTGCTTAACCGCTTCATACGTCAAGGTACCTGAACGCGATACGATGCCGACTTTGCCTGGTAAGTGGATGTGACCCGGCATGATGCCGATCTTACATTCACCCGGGGTGATAACACCTGGGCAGTTAGGACCTATTAAGACAACGCCTAAATCGTCACAACGTACTTTACATTCAAGCATGTCTAACGTGGGTATACCTTCAGTGATACAGACGATTAGCTTGATGCCACCGTTTGCCGCTTCAAGGATAGAATCTTTACAGAAAGGGGCTGGTACGTAGATAACAGAGGCATCTGCGCCTGTTTTCTCAACCGCTTCGGTAACCGTATTGAAGACGGGTAGACCTAGGTGCTCTTGACCACCTTTGCCCGGGGTAACTCCACCGACCATTTTTGTGCCATAGGCAATCGCCTGTTCAGAGTGGAATGTACCCTGTGAACCGGTAAAACCCTGACAGATCACTTTTGTGTCTTTATTGATTAGGACGCTCATTATTTGCTCTCCGCGGCTGCAACTGCGGCATCAGCAGCTTCTTTCAAGCTGTTAGCGGCAATAATGTTTAGGCCACTTTCAGCCAATATTTTTGAACCTAATTCTGCGTTGTTACCTTCAAGGCGAACAACCACGGGAATTTCAACGCCCACTTCTTCAACCGCGCCGATAATCCCTTCAGCAATCAAGTCACAACGAACGATACCGCCAAAGATGTTCACTAATACGGCTGAAACGGTGTCATCAGACAGGATGATTTTAAACGCTTCAGAAACACGTTCTTTGGTTGCACCGCCCCCAACGTCTAGGAAGTTAGCCGGTTGGCCACCGTGTAACTTAACGATATCCATGGTACCCATGGCAAGGCCTGCACCGTTAACCATGCAGCCGATGTTGCCATCTAATGCAACGTAGTTAAGTTCCCACTGCGCGGCTTGTGCTTCACGGGCATCTTCCTGTGAAGGATCATGCATTTCGCGAACGGCTGCTTGACGGTATAAGGCGTTGCTATCAACTCCTAATTTAGCGTCCAAGCAATGTAGGTTACCTTCATCGGTGATAACCAAGGGGTTAACTTCGATCAGTGCCAAGTCTTTGTCTTGGAACAACTGAGCTAAACCTAGGAAGATTTTAACAAATTGCTTAACTTGCTCGCCTTTTAAGCCAAGCTTAAACGCCAACTCACGACCTTGGTAGGGCTGTGCGCCCGTCATGGGGTCTATTTCAGCTTTAAGAATCTTTTCTGGCGTCTGTTCAGCAACGGTCTCAATCTCAACACCGCCTTCAGTAGAGGCCATGAAGACGATACGACGTGTTGAACGGTCAACAACCGCTCCAAGGTACAATTCTTGAGCGATTTCAGTACACGTCTCTACTAAGATTTTAGAGACCGGCTGGCCGTCTTCATCTGTTTGGTAAGTCACTAATTGCTTACCTAGCCACTTTTGGGCAAAGGCTTTGATATCTTCTTTGTTGTCTAGCAGCTTAACGCCGCCCGCTTTACCGCGGCCACCCGCGTGTACTTGAGCTTTAACAACCCATTTGTTACCGCCAATACGATCAGCGGCTTGAGCGGCTTCTTCGGGTGTATCGCAGGCATAGCCTTTAGACACTGGTAACCCGTATTCAGCAAACAGTTGCTTGCCTTGATACTCGTGAAGGTTCATGTTGTTTTACCGTGTTGGTCTGTTGAATGGATGCGGCTACCGATATGATCGGGCTACTGTCGTTATTGGGCTGGCCTATAAAAAAAGCCAGCTGCAAAACGGGGGGCGTATTTTCTCGGATTTTGAGGAGTACCGCAAATGATTTTGCCGTATGGGCCTTGATTTATCTCAAAGGCCCCTCAAACACGGCTTTATTAACGCTTTTTCTTGTTGGGGATATGTATCGCATGGCCTGACACCGCCAAGGCTGCTTCATGAACCGCCTCTGAAAGTGTTGGATGTCCAAAGACCGTTAATGCAATATCCTCTGAGCTAGAGCCAAATTCCATCGCAATGACGACCTGTTGAACCAAATCGGCAGCACTGGGGCCAACAATATGGCAGCCCAAGATACGATCGGTCTCAGCGTGAGCAATCATTTTCACCAAGCCCGCTGAGTTATTTGCCGCTAAGGCACGACCACTCGCGGCAAAGGGGAATGTGCCGACATTATAAGGAATACCATCAGCCTTTAACTGCTCTTCTGTTTTGCCAACAGCGGCTACCTCGGGGTCAATATAGATAACGCTCGGAATAGTATCGTAATTCATTGCAGCCTTTTGACCAACAATGCGTTCAGCAACCATCACGCCCTCTTCAGAACCTTTGTGCGCCAACATCGGGCCACGAACTACGTCACCAATTGCGTAAACACCCGGTACCGCAGTTTCACAGTAGTCATTCACAAAGATAAAGCCGCGTTCATCCAATGCCACACCACTATCTGCGGATAATAACGCTTGGCTTTGTGGGCGACGACCCACACAGACAATGAGTTTGTCAAAGACTTGCTGCTTTTCACCTTCACTATCAATGTAGGTAACTGTGACTTCATTACCCTTCACCTCAGTACCCGTTACGCGCGCGCCTAAGCGAATATCTAGGCCTTGTTTTTTAAGGATTTTGTGCGTCTCTTTGGCAATTTGCTTATCCATAATAGGTAAGAAATCGTCCAATGCTTCAAGCAATACCACGTCAGAACCTAGACGATTCCAAACACTGCCTAACTCTAAGCCAATAACCCCAGCGCCAATCACACCCAAACGCTTAGGCGCATCGGTAAAATCTAATGCACCCGTTGAATCAACAATCACCTGTTGATCAACCCGTGCCGGTGGGATATCAACCGGCAAAGAGCCTGCAGCTATAATAATGTTTTTAGCTTCGATGATCTCAACACTGCCATCATCTTTGGTTAGCTCGACCTTGTTACCCGCCAACACTTTGCCCGAACCTTTAAGGGCGTCAACGCCATTGGCCTTAAATAAACCGCCAATACCATTGGTTAGCTGCTTAACGATGTCGTCTTTACGAGCGATCATAGTAGGCACATCTAAAGACACATCACCTGTTGAGATACCGTGAACATCAAAGTCATGCTTGGCTTCGTGGTATTTATGCGTGCTATCTAATAAGGCTTTAGACGGAATACAGCCCCAGTTTAAACAGGTGCCACCTAAGCAGATTTTGCCTTGTTTGTTTTTCTCTTTTTCGATGCACAAGGTTTTTAAACCCAGCTGCGCTGCGCGTATTGCAGCAACATAACCCGCGGGGCCTGAACCAATAACTACTACGTCGTAACTAGCCATAATGTTTCCTATCTATTCACCCTAGGTGCTACCTAGGGCATGTCGTTGTTAAATAATATCGTGAAGATCTTATCGCTAGCGTGCTTACAGCTCTAAAAGAATACGAGCAGGATCTTCCAGCTGATCTTTAATCGCCACTAAGAACTGCACCGCCTCTTTACCATCGAGTATACGGTGGTCATACGACAGCGCTAAATACATCATGGGGCGAATTTTAACCTCACCATTAACAGCCATAACACGCTCTTGGATTTTATGCATACCCAAGATAGCCGTTTGCGGCGGGTTTAAAATAGGTGTTGAAAGCAATGAACCAAAGACGCCACCATTAGTAATCGTGAAGGTTCCGCCCTGCATCTCATCGATACCCAACTTACCATCACGGGCACGTAATCCGTAATTACGGATAGTATCTTCCACTTTGGCAATACTCATTTGATCGGTATCACGTAACACAGGTACTACTAAACCCTTCTCAGTAGACACGGCAACACCAATATCTTGGTAACCATGATAAACAACATCATCGTTATCTAAAGAGGCATTAACGGCAGGGAAACGTTTTAGCGCTTCCGTTGCGGCTTTAACAAAAAAGCCCATAAAGCCTAATCGAATACCGTTGTGGCTTTTCTCAAAGAGGTCTTTGTACTGCTTGCGCAATTCCATCACCGGCCCCATATCCACCTCATTAAAGGTGGTCAACATGGCCGTGGTTTGTGTTACTTCAACTAGACGTTCAGCAATACGCTTACGTAAGCGCGTCATTGGAACACGTTTTTCTGGACGCTGGCTGGGATCAAGATCAACCACAGGCGCGGGGGCAGCCTTAACGGGTACGGGTTTAGCTGGCGCTGATTTTAAGTGGTTAACAACATCTTCTTTTGTTACCAAGCCGCCCTTACCGGTTGCTACAACAGCACTCGCCGGCAGATTATTTTCTTCCATCAATTTACGGGCTGCCGGGCTAAGTTTCTCATCACCACTACTCGCGGGGGCAGCGGCTGCCGGTGCAACCGCAGCTGCCGCCGCCACTTCACCGGCAACAAAACGGCCAATCAGTTCGTCACTTAAGACAACCTCGCCTTCACCTTTAATAATCTCTGACAGTGAACCATCAGCGGGAGCAACAACTTCTAATACCACTTTGTCGGTTTCAATATCAACAATAATCTCATCGCGGGCAATCGCTTCGCCGGGCTGCTTGTACCAAGTAGCGATGGTTCCATCGGCTACAGATTCTGGGAATGTTGGTGCTTTTATTTCTATGGTCATTTTATTTCCTTAAAACCTTAAATTCAGTATGGTCTGATCTACCGGTTAAAAAATTAGTCTAAGCCTAAGGCTTGCGCGATGAATTTTGTTTGCTGCTCAACATGTAACGCTAGATAACCCGCTGCAGGTGAAGCAGACGCATCACGTCCCGAGTATTCCACATAAATGTTAGTGTTTAACTCGTGAACCGCTCGACGCATATGATGCTGACTTGAATACCAAGCACCTTGATTCATCGGCTCTTCCTGACACCACGTCGATTCTTTGGTATTAGGATAGGACTGTAAAATCTCACTGAGGTCTTCATGTGGAAACGGATAGAGTTGTTCAATACGAAGAATGGCAACATTATTTTTGCCACTCTCTGTCAGCGTATCCCGTAGATCGTAGTAAATACGTCCACTACACAGCACCACACGATCAATAGCAGACTTGTCGGTCACATCACTATCATCAAGTACGGTATGAAAATGCCCGTCGGCTAATTCCTCTAACGTTGAAGTGGCATCTTTGTGCCGCAGCAAACTTTTCGGTGACATAACCACCAAGGGTTTACGCAGTGGGCGTATACCTTGACGGCGAATCATATGAAACACTTGAGCCGGAGTAGTAGGAACACAAACCTGAATATTATGCTCAGCACAGAGCTGTAGAAAACGCTCTAGTCGTGCAGACGAATGCTCAGGACCCTGGCCTTCATAGCCGTGCGGTAGTAGCAAAGTCAAACCACAAAGCCGCTGCCACTTATGCTCGCCACTGGTAATAAACTGATCGATAACGACCTGTGCGCCGTTGGCAAAGTCACCAAACTGCGCTTCCCAAATAACCATCCCGCTAGGCGACGTTGTGGCATAACCATATTCAAAAGCCAGTACCGCCTCTTCCGACAGCAGGGAATCAAAAATAGTGAATTCAGGCTGACCTTCAACCAAGTTTTTCAATGGCACATAAGCAGCGCCATCATTTTGATTATGTAACACCGCGTGTCTATGCGAGAACGTACCGCGGCCAACATCTTGGCCGGTAAGACGAATCGGGTAACCCGCTTCTAACAAGGTGCCGTAAGCTAAGGTTTCAGCGAAGCCCCAATTGATAGGCGTTGCGCCCGCCAACATCTTGCGGCGGTCTTCATAAATTTTAGACACCTGACGCTGAACAGGAAAACCTTCAGGAATAGTATTCACCCTTGTGGCTATGGCCTGCAACTGTTTTAAATCGATCGTGGTATCGGCAACCATATTCCATTCATGGCCGATATATGGCGCCCAATCAACAAACATCGCTTTATCGGGATTATGCACCAAGCTTTTCATGACATACTCGCCGCTCTCTAGGCTAGCGCGGTAGTCATTCATCGCTTTCTCTTCACTTTCTCTAGAGATGATGTTTTCAGCAATTAATTGTTCAGCATACAAGTCACGCGTTGTACGCTGCGTCTTGATTTTTTTATACATTAGCGGCTGTGTACCTGAAGGCTCATCCGCTTCGTTATGGCCGCGTCGGCGATAACACACTAAATCAACCACAACGTCTTTCTTAAATTCCTGACGGAAGTCAGTGGCCATTTGGCTAACAAACAAGACGGCTTCTGGATCATCACCATTAACGTGAAAAATGGGGGCCTGCACCATTTTCGCAACATCAGTACAGTATTCAGTCGAGCGTGCATCTTCTTGACGGTCAGTAGTAAAACCAACCTGGTTATTGATAACCACATGAATCGTGCCGCCGGTTTTATAGGCGCGTGTTTGAGACATCTGGAACGTCTCCATCACTACACCCTGGCCAGCAAACGCCGCATCACCATGGATCACAATGGGCACAACTTTACAGCCCTCACTATCTTCACGACGATCTTGTCTGGCTCTAACAGAACCCTCAACAACCGGTGAAACGATTTCTAAATGTGACGGATTAAAAGCGAGTGCCAAATGCATTTCGCCACCGGGCGTCATGACATTGGACGAAAAGCCTTGATGATATTTCACATCGGCCGAACCTTCGTATTCAGCTTTGCCTTCAAATTCTGCAAATAACTCCGCAGGGTTTTTACCAAAGATATTCACGAGCACATTGAGACGGCCACGGTGAGCCATGCCAATAACTATTTCTTTGGCCGAGTAAGAACCACTGCGCTGAATCATGCAATCCAACATAGGGATAAGGCTTTCGCCACCCTCTAAGCCAAATCTCTTAACACCGGGGTATTTTGACGCCAGAGATTTTTCCATCCCTTCTGCTGCGATAAGACGCTCAAGCAGATGATTTTTAACCTCGGGGCTAAAGGCAGGCTTAGAACGGACAGACTCCATGCGCTGCTGCACCCAATGACGTTCTTCAGTGTTAATAATGTGCATAAATTCTGCACCCACCGAGCTACAGTACGTTTGCTCTAGCGCATCAACAATCTCGACTAACGTCGCCTGATCTTTACCGATATAGCTGCCGGTTTGAAAAATAGTTTCATGATCGGCAGAGGATAATTGATGGTAGTGTAAATCTAAATCGGGCACAGCAGGTCGCTGCTTGAGCCCTAAAGGATCAAGCTTGGCATGTTGATGACCACGTTGCCGATAGGCACTCACCAGCTGAATAACCTTTACCTGCTTGCGCTCGTGCTCGGTAATGGCATTATCCGTGGTGGTGGACAGTGGCTTGGCGCGTGCTTTTGCTAATTGGGCAAAATGTTCTCGAACCGCTGAATGAGGCACATCTTGCTTGCTGCCTTGATTAACTCTAGGCAGTTTTTCAAAATATTCACGCCATTCTTCTGGCACAGCATTGGGGTCGAAAATATATATTTCATACATATCTTCAACATAGGCTGCATTACCGCCAGAGATGTGGGAACTGCTCCAGAGCAACTCCATTGGGCTTTCTTGCATTACTGTCCACCTTGTTAAAGTGTGAGGACTGGCCTTTTTGACCAAGACAATGAATTAGAAGAAATAATAAAGATAGCTGCCAAAGTGCTCTTTCCAGCCTGGATACATCATTATTTCTTAGTTTAACGAGTGCGCCGTTTGAACGCCCACAAAATAAAAGCGAAACCCATTCGCCTTTACCGATATTACCGACAGTGAAATACCACCTTTAGCAATGATTTTTAACACCCTAATAAAAGCAGGGTTACTTACACCAAGTATTTTTACACGCACTAAGTCTAGCTGTTATATAAAAAACTTCCGTAATGATTATTGAAACTTATATTATATACCGTGATTATTGATTAATAATCACGATTAACCTGAAAAACTCAGTGCAACTTATGTCGCACGGCGTAATAACATATTACGAATATGACCAATAGCCTTCGTAGGATTCAAACCTTTAGGGCAAACATTGACACAGTTTTGGATCCCGTGGCAGCGGAATACACTAAATGGATCATCCAAATCAGCTAAACGCTCGGCCTGTGCGGTATCACGACTATCTACCAAGAAGCGGTAAGACTGTAGCAAACCCGATGGACCGATAAAGCGGTCCGGGTTCCACCAGAATGATGGGCAGGCAGTTGAACAGCAGGCACATAGAATACACTCGTACAAGCCGTCTAACTTTTCACGTTCTTCTGGTGACTGTAAACGTTCAATCGCAGGCGCCGGAGTATCGTTGATTAAGAAAGGTTTAATTTTCTCATATTGCTTGTAGAACAAACCCATATCAACAACCAGGTCGCGAACAACCGGCAAACCAGGTAGTGGACGCAACACTAATGTGTCGCCACCTTTCAATGCCTCGGACAAAGACATAATACAGGCCAAACCATTTTTACCATTGATATTCATGCCATCAGATCCACAAACACCTTCACGACATGAACGACGGAAAGACGCCGATGGATCGTTGTCTTTGATAAGCTCTAATACATCAAGAACCATTAAGTCCTTACCACCGGTGTCCACCTCAACATTCTGCATGTAAGGTTCTTCATCGGTTTCAGGGTTGTAACGATAAATACTAACTTTTAACATTTCAGCAAACCCCTTAGTAAGTACGAATCTTTGGTTCAAATGTAGCAACGGTTTTCGGCTTAAAGTTTACAGCACGTTTGCCAACACTCTTATCTTCTGGGAAGTATAGTGAGTGACACAACCAGTTTTCATCATCACGCTCAGGAAAGTCATCACGGGCGTGAGCGCCACGGCTTTCTTTACGCTCTTCAGCAGCAATCGCTGTCGCTTCTGCAACTTCAAACAAGTTATTCAACTCTAAACGTTCGATGCGCGCCGTATTAAAGGCGTTACTCTTATCTTCAAGATGAGAATTATCAATGCGGTCACGAAGATCAGCTAGCTTACTAATACCGTCCTGCATGTAGTCGCCACGACGGAATACGCCAAAGTGGTTTTGCATAACATTTTGTAGCTCTTTACGAAGGTCAGATACTTTTTCGCCACCGGTACTTGCGTTAGCTTTGTTTAAACGAGCCATTGAACCTTCAATATCGCTTTCACTCGCATCACGTAAGTCGATACCTTCACGTAGTGATTTCTCGATATGCAAGCCTGAAGAGCGGCCAAACACAACCAAATCAAGTAGTGAGTTACCGCCTAAGCGGTTAGCACCGTGTACTGATACACAAGCAACCTCACCGCAGGCATATAAACCTTCGATGATTTTTTCGTTACCGCTGGCATCAACCGTTAAGGCCTGGCCATTAACATTGGTCGGTATACCACCCATCATATAGTGACAGGTTGGCACAACAGGTACGGGCTCTTTAACAGGATCAGCATGTGCAAAAGTACGTGATAACTCACAGATACCCGGCAAACGACTCTCAAGAACCTCTTCACCCAAGTGATCAAGTTTCAAATAAACGTGATCGCCATTAGGCCCACAACCACGACCCTCTAAAATTTCTAATGTCATTGAACGAGCAACAACATCACGACCAGCCAAATCTTTTGCATTCGGCGCATAGCGTTCCATGAAACGTTCGCCATCTTTATTGACCAGGTAACCGCCTTCACCACGACAACCTTCAGTCACAAGCACACCTGCGCCCGCTATACCGGTTGGGTGGAACTGCCACATTTCGATATCTTGAACCGGAACACCCGCACGTAACGCCATACCAATACCGTCGCCGGTATTGATGTGAGCATTGGTAGTAGAGGCATATATGCGGCCAGCACCACCCGTCGCCAGGACCGTTGCTTTAGATTTAATATGAACGACTTCGCCAGTCTCGATGCAGATAGCGATAACGCCGGTTACTGCGCCGTCTTGATTTTTAATCAAGTCGATGGCATACCATTCGTTTAAGAATACGGTATCGTTCTTCATATTGCCTTGGTACAAAGTATGCAACAAAGCATGGCCCGTACGGTCAGCAGCAGCACAAGTACGCGCAGCCTGAGTTGGATTATCGGGGCCTTTAGATTGGCCACCAAAAGGACGCTGATAAATACGCCCCTCTTCAGTCCGCGAGAAAGGCAAACCCATATGGTCTAATTCATAGATGGCCTCTGGGCCAACATTACACATGTATTCGATAGCGTCTTGGTCACCGATATAATCAGAGCCTTTGACAGTATCGTACATGTGCCAACGCCAATCATCATCGGGATCAGCAGACGCGATTGCACAAGTAATACCGCCTTGAGCAGAAACGGTGTGCGAGCGCGTTGGGAAAACTTTAGTAATAACAGCCGTTTTATAACCGGATTGCGAAAGCTGTAGTGATGCACGCATACCTGCGCCACCACCACCGACGATTAAGCCGTCGAAAGAGATTGTTCTAATATTAGACATAAAGTTTTAGCTCCACAGAATCTGGATGCCCCAGACTACGTAAGTGAATAACAAGGCCGCAAAAAAGGATTGAAAGCCCAAGCGTACGAAAGTGGCTTTGCAGCCCAAGGCACGCTCATTTAAATAGTCGGTAGAAACTGACCACAAACCAACCCACGCATGCGCAGCTATCGATAAAATAGAAGCAGCGCTAAAAACGCGCATAGCCGTATTTTCAAACAAGGCTTTCCAAGTTTGATAATCCGGGCTACAGACTAGCAGTACATACGAAATAAAAATGACATAAGCGAGTAAAATAACAGCAGTAGCTCGCTGCACCAACCAGTCAGAAAGACCACTACGGCCTAAGTTTGTTACTGCAGTTACCATATCCACACCCCAAGTAATCCGATTAAGACAGCAGAAGTCACTAAAGTGATTTTTGAGCCCAGGACGCCACCTTCCATAGTTTCACCAACACCCAAGTCCATAATCAAGTGTTTTACACCAGCCACTGTGTGGTAGGTCAATGCTGAGAGCACACCCCAAACAATCAATTTACATAAAAAGGAGTCGGTACCCGCTTTAATAGCGTTAAAGCTTTCTTCGCTACTTAGAGAGGCATCTAGAATCCAAAGTAATACAGCAACACCTATTACCGAAATCACACCGGAGGTACGGTGCAAAAGCGACACATAGGCAGTGATAGGTAACTCAAAGGTACCAATATCGAGGTTTACAGGTCGTTTATCTTTCACGGTTTCATCACACTTGTCTTGGCCCTAAATGGGCGGTTCAAAGGAAGTGAACTGCTATCTCTGCAAACCAACTACTTGTTAATGTTGATTAATATCAGCCGACACAGAAATCGCCCAGAATTATAGGCTGATACTTTTGGAAACACAATCAACTATGACCAGCCATTCATCACACAGGAGAGGATAGCCATGAAGCGACACTCAGCCAAAAATAGCCTGCGATGAACCGAACAGCCATCAAAACAAGCGCCACAGCACAACCAAAAGCACCTATATAATGAATATACATACAATCAATAATGCACTCTCCCCACGCTTTACTGGGTCCAACGACCACCATTTCACCCCCACCCTTATTTCGCAATTGACAAAACAGAGTAAAACTCTATAGTTATCAGCTCGTTATATGTTCTATATAGATAGCCAAAAGCTAACCTTAGGACTTCAACTACAGGACTTTTAGGAGCCCGCTCATGTCAGACAAAAAAGCCACGCTAACTATTGACGGCAAAGATCCGATCGACCTTCCCATTTACTCAGGCACACTAGGCCCCGATGTTGTTAATGTGGGCGCCCTCACCGGCCAAGGAATGTTCACCTACGACCCAGGCTTTGTTTCTACCGCCGCCTGCGAATCAAAAATCACCTTCATCGATGGCGGCAAGGGCGTTTTACTTCACGGCGGCTACCCCATTGATGAGCTAGCAGAGCAATCAGACTTTTTAGAAACTTGCTGGCTACTCTGGAATGGCGAATTACCTAACAAAGTAGAAAAAGAACGTTTTACTGATTTAGTCACCCACCACACTATGGTGCATGATCAAATCACGGCTTTTTTTAAAGGCTTCCGCCGAGATGCACACCCCATGGCAATCATGTGTGGCGTTGTTGGCGCATTATCTGCCTTCTATCATGACTCATTAGATATCACTAGCGACAAACACAGACAAAAATCGGCTATTCGCTTAATCGCTAAAATGCCGACAATTGCGGCCATGGCTTACAAATTCTCAATTGGCCAACCTTTTGTTTATCCACGTAATGACCTGGCCTATGCTGAAAACTTTTTACATATGATGTTCAGCACCCCATGCGACGACTATCAAGTTAGCCCAGTACTCGCTGACGCCATGGATAAGGTCTTCATTCTGCACGCTGATCACGAGCAAAATGCCTCAACGTCCACTGTCCGCTTATCAGGCTCCACCGGCGCCAACCCATTTGCTTGCATCTCAGCCGGTATCGCAGCTCTTTGGGGACCCGCCCACGGCGGCGCAAACGAAGCGGTATTAGATATGCTACAAGAGATTGGCGACGTTTCTCGTATCGACGAATTTGTTGCTAAAGCCAAAGACAAAAATGATCCATTCCGCCTAATGGGTTTTGGCCACCGCGTTTATAAAAACTTTGACCCTCGCGCCAAAGTGATGAAAAAAGCCGCCGATGACGTATTGAAAGAATTGGGTGTTGTTGATCCACTACTGGCTGTCGCAAAACGCCTGGAAGAAATCGCCCTTGAAGATGAATACTTCATCGAGAAGAAGCTTTACCCCAATGTAGACTTCTACTCAGGCATCATATTAAAAGCCATGGGCATTCCCACCAGTATGTTCACCGTAATATTCGCTCTAGGCCGTACCCCAGGCTGGATAGCGCACTGGAATGAAATGATTGCCGCCAACCCAAAAATTGGTCGCCCTCGTCAATTGTATACCGGCCCAGCCCAACGCAAGTTTATACCCATTGAAGATCGCTAATGATTTAGCATAATGTAACAAGGCCGCCATCCGCGGCCTTTTTTAATGCAACAAAGCTCTTATCATGCTTTAACACTTCGACGCCTTAAGCAGAACAAACTATGCGCATTCAACTGCTATTAACCGGCAATGAGATTATGTCGGGGCACACTATAGACTCCAACTCGGCAATGATTGCGGAACAATTGCTGGGCCGCGGCTACCACATCTACCGCAAAGTTACGATCGGCGATGACATCGACTTACTCGTAGATGAAATAAGCCACATGGCCGCCAACAGCGACGTACTCATTGTTAACGGCGGGCTTGGCCCCACTCAAGACGATCTTACCGCTGAGGCTTTAGCCAAGGCCTGTAAGCAAAACCTTGCCTTAAACCCAAAAGCATTAACACACGTTACCCGCTGGTACCAAAACCGAAAAGTTCGTTTTAACGAATCAGCGAAAAAGCAAGCCGTACTCCCCGAGCAGTGTGCCATTATTGATAACCCAAGAGGCAGCGCCGTAGGGTTTAGCTGTGAGCTAGATGGATGCTTAGTTATCTGCTCTCCCGGCGTACCCAGCGAGCTACGCCTAATGATGAGAGAAAGCATTGTTGACATCATCAACCAACGCTTTCCCAATCAACAAACACCTTCCACCATTCGCCTGCAAACCTTTGGCTTGGGCGAGTCCTTTGTTCAAGATCTGGTTAACGCAGACTATCCCGATTGGCCTGCAGAAGTAGAATTAGGATTTAGAGCCGGCATACCCCAATTAGAATTAAAACTAGCCATCCAACAACAAGACCACAAAACCAAGCAACAGCAATGTTACACGTGGTTGCAGGAAAAAATAGGCGATTCCATCATCGGAGAAGAGAGCTGCAAGTTAGCTGAATCGGTATTAAATTTATTAAAAGCCAAACAACAAACACTTTGTTGTGCCGAGTCTTGCACTGGCGGCTTAATCGCTTCAATGCTCACTGAAATACCCGGCGCCTCTGCCGCCTTTGAAGCGGGTATTGTTAGCTACTCCAACGAATGCAAGCAACGCCTACTCAATGTCGATAAGAGCTTACTAGACCAGCATGGCGCCGTAAGCGAAGAAGTCGTACTCGCAATGGCAGAAGGCGCGCTAAAGGCAAGCGGCGCAGATTACACCATCGCCATTTCAGGTATTGCTGGCCCGGAGGGAGGCACTAACGAGAAACCCGTGGGGACCGCCTATCTAGCCTGGGGGCAAAGCAATAAACTTAAAACCATCAAATTGTGCTATCCACAACCACGCCTAGTGTTTCAAAAAATGATGGCGGCGGTAGCCCTAGACATGATGCGCAGAGAGCTTTTGGCGATTAATACAAGCCCTAGTTTTATTACGCGCTACAGACATTAGCGTTTAAACACGGCTAACTGTAAACGATTTAATCGCCTTTAATATGTTGCGCCATTTCAGTGAGACCAACGTGCCTTACGTTTTTGCCTTTCACTAAATAGATAACATGCTCAGCAATATTACGAGCATGATCACCTATACGCTCCAGCGAGCGCAAAGACCACAGCACATTTAACATGGAGCTAATACTGCGCGGATCTTCCATCATATAAGTAACCACACTACGCACAGCCGTACCATATTCAGCATCGACCCGTTTATCCTCTTTAGCCACCGCCAAAGCACGCTCAACATCCAAGCGAGCAAATGCATCTAAGGCGTCATGAACCATACGACCCACATGTTCACCTATCATGCGAATCTCAACATAACCTCGACTAGCTTCGCCGCTCTCAGCTAACTTCATCGCTTGAGTGGCAATTTTACCCGCCTCATCACCGATGCGTTCAAGGTCATTAACCGCCTTACTAATCGCAAGCACCAAACGTAAATCGCTCGCGGCAGGTTGGCGCCTAGCTAAAATACGCGTGCACTCATCATCAATTGATACATCCATATCATTAATGAGGTCGTCACGCTTTTTTACTTCTTCTGCCATACCCGTATCACCGGCCAACAAAGAGGCCACGGCGTCACTCACTTGTTTTTCAACTAAGCCGCCCATTTCCAGCATATGAGTTTTTGCCGTATCTAGCTCAGTGTTAAATTGCTGAGAAATATGGTGGCTGTGTGCATCTTTTTCTATCATGTTAAATCCTTTCTACTGATTAACCGTAGCGACCAGTGATGTAGTCTTCTGTTTGTTTTTTAGAAGGGTTAGTAAATAACTTATCGGTATCATCAAACTCTATTAGCTTACCCATGTATAAAAAAGCAGTGTAATCAGAAACACGAGCGGCTTGCTGCATGTTATGAGTAACAATCACTATCGTATACTTTGATTTTAGCTCATTAATAAGCTCTTCGATTTTTAACGTCGAGATAGGATCCAATGCCGAAGCTGGCTCATCCAACAATAAAACTTCTGGCTCAACGGCAATGGTTCTAGCGATAACCAAACGTTGCTGCTGACCACCCGACAAACCCAAGGCACTATCATGCAAACGATCTTTCACTTCATCCCACAATGCAGATTGCCGTAAAGACTTTTCAACGACTTCATCTAAGACACGGGCCTTATTGACACCCTGAATACGTAAACCGTAGGCAACATTTTCATAAATAGTTTTAGGGAAGGGATTAGGCTTTTGAAACACCATGCCAATACGACGGCGCAACGAAGGGACATCAACCGCCCTATCGTAAATATTATGATTATCTAAAAGAATATCGCCATCAATTTCACAACCATCAACCAAATCATTCATGCGATTAAAACAGCGCAACAATGTTGATTTACCACAACCACTGGGGCCAATAAATGCAGTCACACGCTGTTTAGGAATAGTTAAACTAATGTCATGAAGTGCCTGTTTACCACCTTCATAATATAAATTTAAATTATTAACCGCTAAGCTAATCTCTTCATTTTCAAGAGACATATTGCGCTGCTCACGGCCCATTTTATCTAACGATATTGCTTGTGTTTTCACAGTTCCACCCAGTATCTTTTCAATTCTTTAATAGTCTTATGAATTAGATTGCCGATTAATCACATCTCTAAGGATTTATATTTTTCACGTAAGTGATTACGTAAAGCCACCGCACTTAAATTTAGTAATGCTATAATTACCACCAGCAATAATGCTGTGGCATAAACCAAAGGCCTTGCCGCTTCAACATTGGGGCTTTGGAAACCAACATCAAAAATATGAAAACCCAAATGCATAAATTTCTGATCTAAATGCAGGTAGGGATAATTCATATCTAATGGCAAAGACGGCGCCAACTTAACAACACCTACCAACATCAAAGGGGCAACTTCCCCAGCCGCTCTTGCTACCGCTAAAATCAAACCTGTCATCATCGCAGGGCTAGCCATTGGCAGCACTATACGCCATAACGTTTCCGCTTTAGTGGCACCCAAGGCTAAACTACCTTCCCGCAAAGCACGAGGTATACGCGACAAACCCTCTTCCGTCGACACAATCACAACCGGCAAGGTTAATAACGCCAGGGTTAAAGAAGCCCATAATAAACCAGGCGTACCAAAGGTTGGTGAAGGCAAAGTCGCTTGAAAAAATATCTGATCAATCTCGGCGCCAATAAAATAAATAAAGAAACCTAAGCCAAACACACCGTAAACAATCGAAGGCACACCGGCTAGATTATTGACCGCTATTCTAACAATCCGAGTTAACGTACCTTGTTTGGCATATTCCCGCAAATAAACAGCGGCCATCACGCCAAATGGGGTGACCATAACCGACATTAACAACACCATCATGATGGTGCCAAAGATAGCAGGAAAAATACCGCCCTCAGTATTTGCTTCACGAGGATCTTCTGTTAGAAACTCTCCGAACTTAACCAAGTAAGCCCAAGACTTTTCAAACAACCCCATACTGTTAGGTCTGTAGGCATGAACAATATGCGCTAAAGGTATTTCCACCTCTTCACCCGACATTGTTTCTGCGATAAAACTGTCACGATTAACTCGATTATACAAAGCCAACAACTGAGACTGCATCACCTTATAACTCGCCGTAAGCTCAGCGCGCTCTGCCGCAATCTCCGCCAACGCTAACGTTCGAAGAGAAGACTCCAGCCCCTCATTTAATTCCAAACCACGATCACGTAAACGAAGGCGCTCTAAACCATAGTTAACACGGCTAATATCACCTTTTTCTATGACTTTAATTTGTGCATGAATATCCGCAACTCTAGCGATACGCTCCTGAAAATCCTGCCAAATTTCCGCGTCGCCTTCCAGCACTACTGGCTGCTTGGACTCCTTAACAGATTTGATATAACCGTAAAAATTACCCCATTCGTAACGCTCAATCGCCATCAACTTTTCGGGATAACGTACATCGCCGAGGTATTGATTTAATACCCAGGTAAAATCCAAGCCATTAACATCGCGATTACCTTGTTTTAACAGACTACGCTGAACAAACGGATCGTTAGTCTCTATCGCAAAACCCGAATCACGGATTTGCTCTACAGGGACGTATTCACTCTCAACCAACTCACCAATAACACGATACGAAATATCGCCCGGCAATTGATAATCAGCCTCCATAATGTCGGCGGGCCAAAAATGGCCAAAGCCACGCACAGCCAATAGTAACAACAAACCAACAACGGCAACCACACTCACGCTAACCGCAGCCGCGTTCAGCCAAATATAGGCATCACCATCTTTGAACCATTGCCTGACGCTGATATTTTTATCTTGCTTTAACATGCTTAACTGAACCTATAAATTCTTTAATTTTGATGCACTTCAGATTTGAATCCGCGCAACAAACAGATTGACGTAAATAATTAAAGCGAGCCGTATTTCTTACGTAACCGCTGCCTAACAATTTCAGCGGCCGTGTTAACCACAAAGGTAAACATAAACAACACAAAAGCAGCCAAGAACAACACTCTAAAGTGCGAACTATCCACTTCAGTCTCACCGATCTCAACCGCTATATTAGCGGCCAAGGTACGCATACCTTCAAAAATATTGGCATCCATAATCGGTGTATTACCAGTAGCCATTAATACAATCATGGTTTCGCCAACCGCACGACCCATGCCGATCATTAAGGCAGAGAAAATACCGGGACTTGCAGTAGGAATAATAACACCGACCAAGGTTTGCCAGGGTGTTGCACCTAACGCTAATGAACCATAACTTAATGACTTAGGCACAGAGAAAATAGCGTCTTCGGTGATCGAGAAAATCGTTGGCACAACAGCAAATCCCATAGCGACACCGACTACCATAGCATTACGTTGATCATACGAAATACCCATATCGTGGGTTAACCAAGAACGCATATCACCGTTAAAAAACCATAATTCTAACAAGCCACTGCTTGAGATACACAGCCAGGTAATGGCAATGACGACGGGAATTAATAAAATCGCATGACTGCCGTCAGGAATAGCCAAACGTATTTTTGCAGGCAAACGACTCCAGCCGTAGCCAAACAATAAAATACCAAAAGGAAACACCAAGAAGACAGCAAACACCCCCGGCAAAGTACGCTCAAAAAATGGCGCCAACCACAAGCCTGCCAAGAACCCTAAAATAACCGTTGGCAACGCTTCCATTAATTCAATAAGCGGCTTCACCTTGCGACGAATGCCCGGCGTCATAAAATACGCCGTATATATCGCGCCACAAATTGCTAAAGGCGTTGCTAGCAACATGGCATAAAATGCCGCTTTTAGGGTACCAAAGGCCAAAGGAGTGAAGCTAAATTTTGCCTCAAAGTCGTTATTCGATGCCGAAGACTGCCAAATATAATCAGGTTCTTGATAACTTTCGTACCAAACTTTTTCCCACAATACTGACCATGACACCTCAGGGTGCTCATTATGCAAACGCCAATAGGAGAATAAACCTTGCGTATTACGCGTTAACACCGCATTAGCTCTAGGAGAAATGACCGCATCAGTCACCTTAGTATCACCCAGCTCACTGGTTAATAACTTACGCCCTGAAGTCGCGTAAAAAACATTCAACTGTTGTTGATTATTTAAGGTAAGAAAACCTTTACGCCTATGCTCAACAACGATTTTTTCAACGGCGCTATCAGAGGCCTTAAACTGACGAATATTTTCCATCCGCGGCAGCTTGCCATCTTCCCTCACCATAAACCACTGGCTAACTTCACCGGTATCACTAGCCACCATTAGGGATATACCTCCTAACAGAAACTTAACATCGGTCAGCTTCCCTTGCTCGAGCATACGACCACTGGCCGCTAACTCTTGGTTGATAACATTAATAACTCTATAAGCACCTTCCTTGCTGATCACATACAACCATCGTTGGTCAGGGCCAATCATTAACCAATCGACCGTAATATCGACTTGCGGTAAATCAAGAATTTCTTCTTCAAGAGTAATTTCTTCAGATAAAAAATCTTCTTCTTTAACAAACAAACGACCCGACAATTTGCCGTCAGCTACCGCTACAATCATTAATTGCTCTTCGGAGTCTCTGACAGCTACTTTTTCAAGCGCCGAGTCTGCGATATTTAAAGACTCCCCACCAAAAGGGTATTCCATAGAAGGGGTAATTAAGCGTTTATCATTGGGGTAGCTTACTTTGTACTTAGGCTGAGTAAGTAGTACCTGGCCATTAGCCATACCTAAAGCGATTAGTGGTTGCTGCTGTGAATTAATGGCTGAACTAGTCACCTCGGCATCAAGTGGCACCCGAGATTGGTTGATAGTTTGACCATTTTCAGCACTAAAGAAATGTACCTGCCCCTGCTGACTAAGCACCAAACCAACTTCGGCCTGTTCCTCCATCGACATAAACACTAGGTCACTGCTATCGACTCCAGCTAACTCATAACTTGATTGTTGCTCCAAATCAGCAGACTTGAACAACGGCATAATCTCATAAAACAAATAAAAGAAAATTAATAAGATAGCCATTAACACACCCAGGCCACCACACGTAATAACATAGTTAGCCAGGACATCTTTTGCCTTTCGCCAACCGCTCAAACGCTCTGCATAGATTGTTGAAAGCTCGGGTGACGAAGGTTTTGCAGGTTTAGTCATATTCATCCTTGTAGTATATTTCGACTTTGTGACAGTAATATTACAAAGCCGAAATCATCTTCACAATAAAACCAATTCAATAGAAGCAGCAGCCATACTAACAAGCCTCCAAGTAAGGCAGCAGAAAGAATCCACCACCATAAACAGGCCCTCTATATTCCAATAACAGCCATGGCTAAAACCAAAAAACCCGCGATAAATCGCGGGTTTGAGCGGCAAAGCCAAGCCATCACTGGCTAGGACCTAAGAGATTTTAAAATCACAAACCTAGCTTTTTCAATGCCTTGGCAGCCACTTTAGCGGGTAATGGAATATAACCATCCTTCACAACAACTTGCTGACCCGCTTTTGAAAGTACTAGCTTCAAGAACTCACGCTCCATAGGCGCTAAAGGTTTGTTAGGTGCCTTATTGATGTACACGTACAAGAAACGAGATAATGGATATTCACCGCTAACAGCGTTCTCAGGTGTTGCCGCCACAGGAGTACCACCCACTTTCTTCGATAAAGGCACTGCGCGAACGCTTGAGGTTTTGTAACCAATACCTGAGTAACCAATACCGTTAATCGAGGTTGCTACCGATTGAACAACGGAAGCAGAGCCGGGCTGTTCATTGACAGTGTTTTTAAAGTCACCCTTACAAAGAGCTTTCTTTTTAAAATAACCATAAGTACCCGACACCGAGTTACGGCCAAATATTTGAAGATCACGGTTAACCCAAGCGCCAGTTAAACCAGCTTTACCCCAAGTGCCAATATCGTTATTAGAGCCACACTTGCGCGTTGAAGAGAATATGGCATCAACGTCAGCAATGCTTAAACCTTTAATAGGGTTATCTTTATGCACATAAACCGCCAAGGCATCAATAGCGACAGGAACCGCTGTTGGCTTGTAGCCAAATTTAGTTTCGAAAGAAGCTAATTCTTTATCTTTCATTTTACGACTCATAGGGCCGATATTAGATGTCCCTTCAGACAATGCTGGAGGTGCAGTAGATGATCCAGCCGCTTGAATTTGAATATTCACATTAGGGTAAAAACGTTTAAAGTCTTCAGCCCATAAGGTCATTAAGTTAGCCAGAGTATCAGAGCCAACACTTGATAAGTTGCCAGAAACACCGCTAGCTTTTTGGTAAATAGGTAAGTCCGCATCAACAGCAGTAGCTGCCGTAACAAACGTAGGACTCAATACAGATGCAGTAACAGCAATGGCTGCCGCAATTTTTTTCATATTCATTCGATTATCCAAGTCTTTGTTATCAAAGTGATGCGACTAATATAAGAAACATTTATTACAGCCATATGACAGTTTCTTTAAAGTTATATGTCTTTACAACTTTAAAGAAATTACAAAAAGGCCGTAAAAATATCATCAAAATCTTAAGAATAAAGACTAATGATTAATTGCTATAGTTTGAGTAATGGGAAAACGACATGAAAAGGCACTACCCTCGCCCAACTGGCTGCTCACTTTCAGCTCAGCATTATGTCTCAATAACACATGTTTAACGATAGCCAAACCTAAACCAGTACCACCCGTTCGGGTTGAACGACTCTTATCAACACGATAAAAACGCTCAGTTAAACGAGGGATGTGCTGAGGTTCAATACCAATACCGTCATCTTTAACAACAAGCCATGCGTACTGTTCATCCACATACCAGCGCACAGTGATCTGGCCACCTTCAGCGGTATATTTGGCGGCATTCATAATAAGATTAGTGAAGGCGCTACGCAGCTCCTCACTATCACCCTGCAGGGCAAAAGCAGGATCACACTCAACATAAATATCTCGCTGATCATCAAAAACCCCTAACACCTCATTACGGATTAAACGCAACATTGAACACACTTTAATACTAACCTGTTCTTTTTCGTTACCCACTGATTCTAAACGGGTCAAGGCTATTAAATCCTTAACCAAATTCTCCATGCGTTTAACCTGCTGCAACATCTGCTGAAAGGCACGTTTATAACGCTTATCATCGGCCAACTCACCATCGGCAAAGGTTTCCACATACCCCCTCACTACTGTTAGCGGCGTGCGCAACTCATGGGACACATTACCGACAAAGTCTTTACGCATTTCCTGCAACATATGGGTCTGGGTAATATCCCGCGCAAACAGTAAACGGCTCCCCTCACCAAAGTAGGTAAGTTGAAATTGCAGCTGCTTTTCAGGGAGGTGGGGTGATGTGGTTTCAATGGGGTATTGGTAATCACCCTCGTCGTAATACTGAATAAACTCAGGGCTACGAATTAAGTTTACCAATTGCTGCCCTATATCCTCAGGGTAACGCAGGCCTAATAACAGTCTAGCCGACTGATTACTCCATTCTATGTCGCCGGTTTTATCAATCATAACCGCGGCATCGGTTAACGCGGAAAAAGAGTCTCGCAAATAATCGACCACACCCTGCAAGCGCTCACGCTCTTCACGATTTTGACGCTGTAAACGATAAAAACCGTCTAATACATCACCCCATAAACCCGTAGATTCGGGGAGGTCAATACCATCTTCAGCCGCCAGCCAGCGCTGAATACGAATCAATTGCCTAAAATTACGAACAATGTACAGCATGGCCGTAACAAGTAACGCCTCGGTAACAAAACCCGTGGGCCAACCTATGATTAAAGCGACAAAAAATAACTGACTTAGTAGCCTGAACTCTGCCACCCAACTGATTCGCTGCATTTAAAAGCGCCTAACTCGCTGTAGAAAAACGATAACCGGTGCCACGAACAGTTTGTACCATGTTGGCGTAGTCATCTTTATTTTGCTCTTGGGTTTCAAGTGTTAACGCTTTGCGTAAACGACGAATGTGCACATCCACCGTACGCTCTTCTACGTAAACATTGCCACCCCAAACATGGTCAAGCAGTTGCCCACGGCTATAAGCACGCTCTTGATGGGTTAAAAAAAACTTCAACAAGCGAAACTCTGTTGGACCCATGTCTACGGGTTTTTTATCGATAAATACGCGGTGACTTGCCGGGTCTAACTGCAAGCCATCAACTTCGATGGCCGGTTCCATTTCGCCCACACCGGTACGGCGCAACACCGCTTTAATACGAGAGATTAACTCCCTAGGCGCAAAGGGTTTACTAATATAATCATCGGCACCCACATCTAAACCTTGGATTTTATTATCTTCCTCAGCTTTGGCCGTCACCATAATAACAGGCATAGTGGCCGTTAACTCATCACGGCGCAAACGGCGCAACAGCTCTATGCCACTGCCACCGGGTAACATCCAATCCAATAAGATAAGATCGGGCTTTTTGTCTATAACGATGCTATGTGCATCTTGAATATTACCGGCTTCCAGGCAATTAAGACCTGCCATTTCCAATGACATGATAATCATCTCTCGAATGGCCACTTCGTCATCGACAACTAAAATGCATTGTTTTGCTCGTATAGCCTCGCTCATGTAACCTCACTCATACAATTATGAATTTTCACAATGAATTAACATGTACCCATTAAAACCCGTATATATGACAGTTATATGACAACTTTAATAACAAACGCGGATTATAAGCCGATAATTACTCCAATCCTACTGACTATAAGTATTTCCCCCTTAGCAAGCACCGACTAAGTTGAGGTATAATAACCAACTACTTTGCTTAGTTATTTCATTATGTCTACATCCTTGCGTACTAAATCAATCACCAACAACCTGCCTACCTCGCTATTTTCGTATCGACAGTACTGGGCAGAATGTTTTGGCGTGGCCCCCTTTATGCCTATGTCGCGGGAAGAAATGGATGTGCTCGGCTGGGATAGCTGCGACATTATCATTGTGACTGGCGACGCCTATGTCGACCACCCCAGTTTTGGCATGGCCGTGATTGGCCGCGTACTTGAAGCCCAGGGCTTTAGAGTCGGCATTATTGCCCAGCCCGATTGGCGCTCAAAAGATGCCTTTATGGCACTGGGCAAGCCCAATCTATTTTTTGGTGTAGCCGCCGGTAACATGGACTCCATGATTAACCGCTATACCGCTGATCGTAAATTACGCCACGACGACGCATACTCCCCCAACGATGAAGGAGGCTTACGCCCTGACCGCGCCGTTAATGTTTACAGCCAGCGCTGTAAAGAAGCCTTTAAAGGCGTACCCGTGGTTGCCGGCTCAATTGAAGCCAGCCTCAGGCGCATCGCCCACTATGATTACTGGAGCGATAAAGTTCGCCGCTCTGTATTACTCGACTCTAAAGCCGACATATTAGTGTACGGCAATGCCGAACGAGCCATTGTTGACATCGCCCACCGACTCTCCCAAGGTGAAGCGATTAATGAAATACGCGACTTACGCGGCACCGCCTTTATGCGCAACAGCATACCGGCTGGCTGGACTGTTATTGATTCCAGTGAAATAGATCAAGTCGGCATAATCGACCCAAAGATCAACCCTTATCAAGTCACCGAAGAAGGCGGCAACGAGGGCTGTGAAAAGTCAAAATTAGCGGAAGAAGCGGCTAATTCCGAGGTGCAAGCCGTACGGATTATTGACCCATTAACCGCTCGGAAAGAAAAAATAGGCCGTGAGCGCAGCGTCATTCGCCTGCCTTCCTATGAGAAAGTTAAAAATGAGCCCACCTACTACGCTCATGCCTCACGGGTGTTACACCTGGAAACCAACCCCGGTAACGCCCGAGCACTCGTACAAGCACATGGTAAAAGAGAAGTATGGCTCAACCCTCCACCCATCCCTTTAGAAACGGATGAAATGGATGCGGTATTTGGCCTACCCTACCAGCGAATCCCACACCCTAGTTATGGCGATGCTCGTATTCCCGCCTATGAAATGATTCGCTTCTCGGTGAACATCATGCGCGGCTGTTTTGGCGGCTGTACCTTCTGCTCCATCACCGAGCACGAAGGCCGTATTATTCAGAGCCGCTCACAGGAATCAATCATTAAAGAAGTGGAAGCCATCCGCGATAAAACCCCAGGCTTTACCGGCATTATCTCGGACCTAGGTGGCCCCACCGCCAATATGTGGCGCCTCAATTGTAAGAGCAAAACAATCGAGCAAAACTGCAGGCGTTTATCCTGTGTTTACCCAAGCATTTGCAAAAGCCTCAATACAGACCAAATGCCTTTAGTTAACTTATACCGTGAAGCACGTGAGCTACCCGGCATCAAAAAAGTGCTGATCGCTTCAGGACTGCGCTATGACCTCGCGGTAGAAACCCCCGAATACGTACAAGAGCTGGTGACTCATCACGTTGGCGGTTACTTAAAAATTGCGCCCGAGCATACCGAAAGTGGCCCCCTATCAAAAATGATGAAGCCGGGCATGGGCACTTACGACCGCTTCACCAAAATGTTTGAGAAATACTCTAAGCTGGCAGGTAAAAAACAATACCTTATTCCCTACTTCATCGCTGCCCACCCCGGCACTAACGATGAAGACATGTTGAATTTAGCACTGTGGCTAAAATCCAATGGCTTTAGAGCTGACCAGGTGCAGGCCTTTTACCCCTCGCCTATGGCAAGCGCTACCGCCATGTATTATTCAGAGAAAAACCCGCTCAAAAAAGTATCACGTAGCAGTGAAACGGTGACAACACCTAAAGGTTTAAAACATCGCCGCCTACATAAAGCGTTTTTACGTTACCACGATGCCGACAACTGGCCGATGCTGCGTGAATCCCTCCAAAAGATGGGGCGATCAGATTTAATCGGCACCGGCAAAAAGCACCTTATTCCGCCATACCAACCCAGGACCTGGGTGCCTAAAAAAGGCAACATGCTAACTCAGCATACCGGTTTACCACCTCGTGACAATGGCAGCGGTAAAAAACAAAACTTAGCAGGTGGGTCAAAAACCCGTAAGAATCGTGCCGAACGCTCAGCTAATAACCGTAAAAATAACCAGCCATAATAAACAAGCGGTTAATCTGCGAGCTAAACCGCTCTCAAATTAACCGCCGTCTATCGATACAAAAGACGGCCATCATCAATAAAACCCAGTAAAGACTCGCCGTCACGTTTACCGACAACAATAATCATTAACGGTGTTTAATAAACCAACATTGATGGATTTTTTGCGAACGCTGAAAATCTTTATCTAATGACCAGCGAGTTTTATCCTCCACTTGATACTTTTCCGTAACACCTTCATCAAGGGTAAATTTACGAAGGTTATTAGAAAATATTAACAAACCATCCCGTGATAACAAGGGCATCACCGCTTCGATAAGCTCTACCTGGTCACGCTGTATATCGAGTGTACCTTCCATTTTTTTAGAATTAGAAAACGTGGGCGGGTCTAATAAAATCAGATCATAAGTATTCTCACAGGTTTTTAACCACTCACGTACATCTGCTCGGTGAGTACGATGGTTGAGGTCACTCAAGCCATTGAGAGCGATATTCTTTTTTGCCCATTCGAGATAAGTCGTCGAAAGATCAACACTATCGGTGAACGTTGCACCACCAACAGCGGCTTGCACGGAAGCCGTTGCGGTATAGCAAAATAAATTTAAAAACCGCTCTCCTTTGGCTAACTCAGCAATTTTTAAACGCAGCAGGCGGTGATCCAAAAACAAACCGGTATCTAAGTAGTCGGTCAGGTTAACTAATAACTTAGCCTGCCCTTCAACAACTTCTTGATAGGTTTTTTCAGTATTTTGTCGCTGGTACTGGTTAGTCCCCTTTTGTTTTAGGCGCTGTTTTAACACAATATTACTGGGGTCAACGTCTAAGGCAATCGGTATCGCTGACATCACCTCTTGCAAACGAGTCGCTGCCGCCTCAGGCTTAACCGAAGCAGGCGCCTTGTATTCAGCCACATGAATTTTACCGTTATAATCATCTACGGCGACCGCATACTCGGGCATATCCGCATCATATAAACGATAACAAGTAATATCGTTTTGCTTTTTCCACTTGGCTAATTGTTTACGGTTTTTCTTTAAGCGGTTGGCAAACATTTGTGCACCATCGCTGAGCACAATATTTTCTAGCGTTTTCTGATCAACCGCGCCGTCGAGTTTACGCTGCCTATCTTCAACAAAATACTGCTCTTCAATACTAAACATTAATAGCTTACTGGGGATGGCACCGTTATACAGCTGATACTGTTTGCAGCTTTTAATACCCATTTGCTTACCTAAGTCAGCGTTACCGGTAAAGACCCCCGCTTTCCAGCCGGGAAACTCCTGCTTCATTTTTTGACCCAGATGACGGTATAAATGCACCAAGGATTCTACCTCGCCCATTCGCTCACCATAAGGCGGGTTCGATAAAATCAACCCGTACTCAATGGTGCTATGGGTGGGTTTAACAAACTTGGCTAAGTCTTTCCGCAACACCCGCACCTTGCCAGCAAGACCGGCGTTTTCAATATTGCGCATGGCGATGTCAACCGCCTTGGGGCTGGCATCATAGCCACGAATCTCTGGCCATTGGCGCTCTAACGCTTGCTCTTTAATCGCTTCAGCCTCATTCCAAATGGCTTGCCATTGCTCTGGTTGGTGGCCTTTCCAGTTATCAAAGCCCCAATACAATCGCAGCAAGCCCGGCGCTATATTGGCCGTCATTAACGCGGCTTCTATTAATAGCGTACCCGAGCCACACATGGGGTCATACAGCGCACCCGCTCTAGCGGCCACACCCGGCCAATCGGCGCGCAACAATATCGCAGCCGCTAGGTTTTCTTTTAACGGCGCTAAACCACCACTTTCTCGGTAGCCACGTTTATGCAGACTTTCGCCCGATAAATCCAAAGCGACGGTTACTTTACCTTTACTCACCCGAATATTAACCAGCAAGTCTGGCGTTTTAGCATCTATATTGGGCCTACGGCCTTCTCGCTCGGTAAAGTAATCGGCGATCGCATCTTTCGCTTTTAAGGCACCAAAATGGGTATGTTTAATGTCGTGCATGCCACCCGAAAAATCGATGGCAAAGGTGTTATCTAAACCTAAGTGATCTGACCAGTTAATCGATTTAACGGCATCGTAGTAGTCATCCACGTTGCGGCAGTCAGACACCGATAACACCAATAGAATCCGATTAGCCAAGCGCGACCATAGGCAACAGCGATAAGCGGTATCCAACGTCCCAGAAAAATAAACCCCGCCCACCGTTTCCTTAGGGCGCTCTACTTGCTGCTGTTTTAACTCTTCCAGCAATAAAGACTCTAAGCCTTTTGGGCAAGTAGCGAAAAACGATAATAATTTGGACATGCAATTTCCTAGGGCGGGTACTGAATAAAAGCCATAAAACACTGGGTAGATTCAACATCTAACCAACGTTTAAAGACAAAGTTGTTATTACCAAGCGCCATTCAATAACCAACAGTTATTGAACGCTTTTTGATCAACGCCAAGCGATTGATAAACAAGCCTTTATTGGCTTATGCCTAAATCCACTAAAAGCCCTTAAAATATAGTCTAATTAAGCAGTCGACAAGGTCGGTCTGAATTTGCTTATATTAGGGCTCGCAGTGAGTGCGGCATTCTACCACTCATCAGCTCAAGCTAGAACGACTGCTCGTTAATTGCAGGAAAATACACAGCAATAAACCTATCGTTAGAGAGTAATTAAAAATCGTACATGACGTTTTACCCAACTCCGCAATACCTATTTTCCCCTACACCACGGCTGTGGTGCATTTCAATTGTGTTATTCGTTACAACAACTCGAGGTGTAATCTATGAAGCGACAAAAACGTGACCATTCTGAACGCGCATTTCAAAAAGGCTATATGGCTGGCGTAAGTGGTAAAAACAAGGAAAACTGCCCTCATGAGCAAGAGATGATGAAGCAGCAGTGGTTAACTGGCTGGCGCGAAGGTCGCACCGATCAATGGGATGGTTATACCGGCGTATCAGGGTTACACAAAGTTGCCGTAGGGTGACATCGTCAATATATAAATTGTTGAGATAAAACAACCATCAAAAAAAAAGGCCCGTTAAGGGCCTTTTTTTATGGACTAACCATCAACCTTGGTAACTACTCAGCACTGCCCGTAGCTATTCAGATTGCAGTCAAAATTATGCTGAGCAAGGCGAAAAATGTGAGTTTACAAGTGTAAATGATCATTTTTTAACGCGGTTCAGCGCGATTTTGGCTGTGAGCTGAGTAGTTACCAGCCTTGTTACTTAAGTGTAGTGCTATAATTGCTCAACAAAGTCACACATCACTTGTGCCACTTTTTGGCCATCATGGCCGTACTGCAAAGAATCACTGAACGCCTGAAATTGATCTTCCGTTAACAAATTTTTACGCTTATTAATAAGGCACGTAGAGTAATCTTCGACAAACTCTGGGTGACCTTGAAAGCAAATAATATGCTTGCCAACCGTATAGGCCGCTATGGGGCAAAACTCGCTACTGGCTAGGATCTCAGCTCCCTCAGGGTGCGTTAACACCTGATCTTGATGGCTGGCCAATAGACTAAAGCCATCACTATCGGCAAATTTAGCGGCGGCATTATCTTGATGCCAGCGGTAAGACATTCTGCCCATGCCCCAGCCTACAGGCGCACGACCCATTTCAGCCCCTAAATTCATCGCAATAAGCTGATGCCCAAAACACACACCAATTAAGGTTTTTTTGTCGTCCATGAGCTGCTGAGTGCGATTTTTCAATTCGACTAGCCACTCATCCTGGCCAAATGCATCCGCGCGGCTACCTGAAAGCAACACCGCATCATAGCGATCAAAACTTTCTGGATATTCCATTTTCATAGCATTAAAAACGTCGACTTCAATGTTGGGCTTTACCGACCTGAACAAGTGAGTAAACATCTTGCCGTAGCTATGATAACGATCGACTACAACTTCATCGATCATATCGTTTTCAATGATACAAAACTTCATGAGTTAACTCCACGCCGACAACAGCCCGTCTCACAACCACTCTCTGCCTACATCTCTACTCTAAGCTTTGCCAGCCTATCACTCTCTATTAAAGCTCTGTAGCACTAGGAAGAAGCCGTGGTAACGGCCACTAAACGCCCGCCAAACCTTCATGATGCCAGTACCGCGGTTAGCCGTGTCGATAATAATTTTCTAGCGCCGCCACCAATAAATAACTTACCCCCCCCCAAAAAAATAAAATCCAAACCGGCCAGTTTTACATTAAGGGTTAAGCGCTGCGCTGTCCTCAATATAGAGTTCTCTATCAATAGAGTGTAGATACTCAATAAGATCAGCTTTTTCTGTGCCGGTAAAGCTTCTTGCGTGGGCACCCACATCCAAAACATCATTTAGCGTTGCCGCACTGCCATTATGGAAATAGGGGGCGCTATCCCATAGCTGAATCAAACTGGGGGTACGAATGCCTGTTAATGGGGTGCCAAGGTGACTACCTGATGAAGCGATAATAGTGCCCACATCATGGTTTGTGCCATCACGGTAGGCGCTAGTACTATGACAATCACCGCAATTATCCGCTGCGAACAAAGCCAATCCTCGTTGTGCTGCAGGTGTTAGATCGCCTGTGTAAGTTCGATAGGGTGAGCGCATGACTTTATCTTTACCCAGACCGTTGACATAGGCCGCCAGAGCATCCAATTCTTCAGATTCCCCACTAGTGGTTACGCTCAAAGGATTATCTGTCCCACTAAAGGTGATGCCGGGAATTAAACCGACCCCGCCATTAAGCTGCTCCAGCTGAAGTTCAAAATCCTGGACTTCATCGAAGTTGGATGACCAGTGAAGGTTGCCAAAGCGCACACCGCTGGCACCATTCAGTGATACGGTATTTCTCAGCCCTTCACCCAAGTGGGTGACATCCCAAACCATGCCATCATGACCGCCACCCGCATGGCAAGAGGCGCAACTAATATATCCTTCAGGGGATATGTCAGGTATGCGTGCATGATAAAACAATTTGAGGCCTTGCAGTTCTTCGGTGGGCAATACTTCATGACTTACTGTTGACACCGTTTGAATCTCAGGGTTTTGTGAACCATCGTACATCCACTCGGCAATATCAATGGCACTGACGGAACGGTCAGTAAAGTTTTTCACAAACAGAGTACGCAAGGTGGTACACATGTCTTGAGGCGCAAAACCACTAGCTGTTTGGGCAATAGTATTGGCTTGTATATTAGCTAATACTGCCACGTTATTGCCTTGGAGAGTATGAGCACGAGTCACACCATCCGGTAGGAAGGTAATACCATGGGGGTCGGCGGCATTATCAAGATCGATGGTGCCGGTTCGGCTAGTGGGGTCGGTGTTGGTGTCTCGGTTGTTCACTAGGTCCAGAGTCGCAATCATAGGCCTGATGGTATTATCACCATCCAGAGCTTCCCCATTGAGGAATAAGCCACGGCCAATATTGGCTTTGTTGGCGGTTATATAGGCGTTTTGTTCATCGGGGCTAATAACAATACTGGAGAGGTAATTAGGTACACCGGCACCGTGATCAATATCATCAACCAGCAGTAATTTATTTACGGTAATGGTGCGAGTCAATAACATGTTCCCCGTAGTGGATATATCG
>JBNMPS010000006.1:0-42355 GCA_051277005.1 Pseudohongiellaceae bacterium | reverse complement strand
GCCCAAAATTCGAGATGTAGACGTGCAATGCCTAGAGAAGTCAAAAATCAACCAGCGGCCGGTTGTTTTTTGATCTCTCCGGAGGGGTTTCGATAAGATTTCCCTCATTTTGAGTTTGAATTTAGACAGCTTACAGCTTTTCTAACTGAGGTCAGCCTCCTATGTAGGGATTTGGGCTAGTGTATTAGCTTGTATGGACCGCATCAATATGCTGGGACATTTTCAAAATGATTATTTTATCGGACAACCAATCACCCATGGAGGATATAATCGCATGAAATTAATCTTGGCCGTTTGTTTCTTAGTCACCGCACTTCCCATTTCTGCCGCTGAAAGTAACGTTAAAAAAATGACTACGCCAGAAATACAGGCCGCTGAAAAAAAAGGCGTTGGATATTATAAAACAGGGGCAGTATGTGGGCAGAGAACTCGATACCGGGCTTGCTTGGCTGGGCGTGGCTAATGAGATGGGTGCCAGTAAGAGGCAAAATACTTATGACGGCATATACGCAAAACTCAATGACCCACAAAAGCTCTATATCGATAAAAAAATTGGCGTGTATATCGAACAGTATGGCATGAAGGCACAAGATATTATTTGTCACAAAAAAAGTCTATCTAGGCGCGCAAAACCTAAAATTATGTGCGGTAAAAAATCCGATGGTTCTTTTGAAGATAGCTCGTATGACCATGGCACTGCTATCACAAATATTGCAGGTTAAAATCCGCTCGTTATATTTGAAAAATTACGGGCGGGCCTTAATGGGTAATTGCTATAACATACCGCATCAAAGCATCTGCACGGTATTCCGATACCTTTATACCACTACGGTGTTTTGTTGGGGCTAGCGTTAAGGCTTGCCCACCCGACTTGAACAAAAAGTACACCGCAAGCCACTTTACCCCCTCAGGCAAGGATTTCAATGACTGGATATTTGAATCAAACAGCACTTATTGGAGGAATAAAGGAATTCGGTTTTGTCATGACCTTGATATCGGGTGTGGTCGCGTATTTATGTCATTAAAAGCTGCATTTCATACCCCCATACTGGTCAAGGTCACCATAATATTGTTTAACACCCCCGTTAGAGTAGGGTGCTCTGCCTCAAAAGCTGACGCTAATTCATCGACTTGCTGCCCCAATGTATCCGAGGGCTCACTCGCCTCACCACCTAATTGACTATCGATGTTGACGATTAATGCTTGTAGCGCTTCACGCTCTTGATCAGTGACTTCAATATCCGTTAAATAACTATTCAACTGCTCAACATACTCTATTAACTGCTGCCTTTTCACTAAACGCTCTCCCTTTAATGTCTTTGTATTTCAGCTTAGCATTTATCTTATTTTACGCCTTAAAAGCTCAAAAAAATTAAAACGCCCACACAGCAATTCAGGCTATACTTGTTCGATACTAACAATGACTGGAAATTTTATACGCTAATGGCAGGTTTACTCTCACGCTTAAAGGCTGCGTTTAGCGCCTCTTCAACTCAAACTCCGGCTATGATGAACGACGGTATTGAAGTGATTGAACCCTCTCACTTTAGTATGGCTTCGGTTTCCACCAGTTTTTATCGCAGCTTATTTGGCAAGGCTGAAAACGTCGATAGTCTCTCGATTCCACAAAAACTGATTTTAGATGTTGTTACTCAGGATATGACCGATAAAAGTAAACGGATTAAATCCGTACCTCGCCTGCCGTCTGTTATCCCTAAGCTGCTTCAAAGCCTGCGTAACGAAAACTCCTCCTCTAAAGATTACGTCAACATCATCAATAAAGACCCGGCTATGACAGCGGCGGTTTTAAAACTAGCTAACAGCGTTTACTTCAACCCCATTGTCAAACGCATTACTAATATCGATTTTGCGGTGGTTAAGCTGGGCACCGATGGCTTGCGTTCAGTATTGTCTGCGGCGGTTATGCAGCCTATTATTGAACGTAAATCTCCTTACTTCTCTAACTTTGGTCACAAGCTTTGGGAGCACTCGCTCTCATGTGCCGTAGCCTGTGAAATTATCGCCCGCCAGCGAGGTCTTGAACCTTATAAGGCTTATTTGCTGGGCCTAATGCATGATATGGGCAAAATCACTCTCTTTAGTGAGTTATGCACCCAATTTAAAATCAATAGCCATCAAATGGATATAGTGCTGCCCAGCTACGCCGCCTTTGCTCCGCTGATGCAAATCCTATCACCCGCACTCAGCTACACCATCGCTGAAGACTGGGAGCTACCGGCTGAAATCTGCTCGGCTCTACAACAACAAGTCGACATTGCCCCCGGTGATAAAGTTGGCGCTTATGCCCACCTGCTTTACCAGGCTAACCTGGCCTGCGAGATGTACTTCACCTTGCGTGAGGCGCCTGAGGAAGATCAGGAGATTTTAGAACATGCGGCTCAAAAAGCGCTGCATGAAATGTCGCTCCCCAACAATCTCTTCAAGCAGTTAGATTCTGTTGAGCAGCAGGTGAACGTTTAATCCGCGCCTGACTCTGCAGCCTACCGGCCAATAGTGAACACCTACTTACTCGCAACTAGCTTGCCCTGCTGGTAATCCTGTAGCGCTTGTTCAATTTGCTCTGGCGTATTCATCACAAAAGGGCCGTATTGAGCGATAGGTTCCTTCAATGGCTTGCCACCAACAACTAAAGCTTTTAAACCCTCATCACCCGCCTTCAACTTTAGCGTATCACCTTGCTGATAAATACCTAACTGACGGTAAGTCAGCTCCGTGCTGCTACCCTCATAGACATAAACCGCAACGTGGTTATCGCTCGGTAAAGTCTGCTCAAAATCAGCACCTGCGGCCAAAGAAACATCCCAGCAGATGGCGTCGGTATCACCCTGCGGAATAGGGCTTTGGTGGCGCTCATCCTTGTTATCAATATACTCACCCGCAATAATTTTAACGCTACCCAAGCCGGCTAAATCAATCACTGGCAACTGCTCATGAACATAATCAGCATAGGCCGCCGGTTTCATCTTTTGATCAGCGGGGAGGTTTAACCACAGCTGAAACCCCTGCAGTAAACCCTCACTTTGCTCTGGCATCTCGGAATGAATAATCCCGCGACCCGCTGTCATCCACTGCACACCTCCACCCGCTAACACCCCCTCGTTACCCATATGATCTTTATGCCGTAACCGGCCTTGTTTGATATAGGTAATGGTTTCAAAGCCTCTGTGAGGATGCTCCGGGAAACCGGCTATATAATCTGCGCCATCCTCGGAGTTGATCTCATCAATCAACAAAAAAGGGTCAAGAGCCCGGTTTAAATGCCGACCTGCTAAGCGATGAATTTTAACCCCAGCACCATCAGAGGCCGGCTGTGCATCAACAATGTGTACAAGCTGTCTTACTGCGTTCATTTCATCCTCCCAAAACCGCTGTTAATGATTGGCCAACCTGCTCTCTGAAGTGCGGCAACATAAAGTCATGCTCCTGCCCCAAGGGTACGATACCGGTTGGATTAATCGTTGGGTGGCTACCATAGTAATGCTGCTTGATATGGGCGATATCGACGGTAGCTGTCACACCTGACTGCTGATATAACTCACGCACGTAAGCCGATAAGCTGGGGTAATCGGCTATGCGCTGTTGATTCGTTTTAAAGTGACCAAAGTACACCGCATCAAACCGTACTAGGGTGGTAAACAAACGCCAGTCAGCCTCGGTAATGCTTTCGCCCAGCAAATAACGGTTAATCGCCAAGTGATCGTCCAAGCGATCTAGCATGGCAAACAACTCGATATAAGCAGCCTCATAAGCCTGTTGTGTGGTCGCAAAACCTGCCCGGTAGACGCCGTTGTTAACACTGGCGTATATTGCTTCATTCCAGGCATCGATTTCTGCACGCTTCGCCTCAGGGTAATAATCCTCATCATTGTTGGTTAAGTGATTGAAGGCACCATTCAACATCCGAATAATTTCAGACGATTCATTGCTAACGATGGTTTGGCGCTGCTTATCCCACAACACGGGTACCGTTACTCTCGTCGTAATATCTGCCTGCACATGACTATAGAGCTGATGTAAAAACTCATAGCCATAAACAGGCTCACCCCCGTTAGCAAACGCCCAGCCCTGCTCGAGCATTAAAGGCTCTACTACGGTGACATCAATGTAATCCTCCAGCTCTTTGATCGCTCTAAAGATTAATGTACGGTGAGCCCAGGGACAGGCCAGCGACACATACAAGTGATAACGGCCTTTTTCAGCCTTAAAACCACCCTCACCCGTTTGGCCGGCCTCGCCTGTGGCGGTTACCCAGTGCCTAAACACGCTGTCCTGGCGAATAAACTGCCCTTTGCTACTCTCTGTCTCATACCACTGATCAGCCCACTGACCATTCACTAATAAACCCATCGTACTACCCTCCTATTGGCAATCACTCTTACGCCTTACACTTTACGAAACAGGACCGCATCCAAAGACAAACGACCCGCACCTTGTGCCACTAACAACACGCTGACGCCAAACAAGGTCAAGGCATACTCATAACCACCCTGACTTAAAAAGAAGCCGCTGGAGAAATGCGCTGTAAAAATAGCCACCAGCATGGTTGCCGCTAACCCTAACGCCGCAGGCCTGACTAACAAACCTAATAGAAGAGCCAACCCACCAAAGAACTCCACACTACCCGCCATTATAGCCATAGCATATCCTGGCTCCAGCCCTATCGAAGCCATGTACTGACCAGTACCCTCAAGACCATAGCCACCAAACCAAGCAAATAGCTTTTGCGCCCCATGAGCTACAAATACACTGCCCACAATAAGTCTCACTACCACAGGCGACCAAGTTTGCTCGCCCGCCAAAACACCTTTAATTTTGTTAAACTTCATAATTATCTCCAAAACAATTCAATTAATCTAATAAGATGAAACTAGTATATATTTGCGCTTAAATTAAAAAAGCGGTATATTTTGATCAATTAGATCAAAATATTTGAACTATTAAAATTAACTCACTCTAAGGCCAGCCAACCCAGCATCATGAAGAACTTAATCAACCTAGAAGCGATAGAAGTCTTAGATGCTATAGACCGCAAAGGCAGCTTTGCTGCAGCAGCTAACAAGCTCAACAAAGTGCCTTCAGCCCTGTCTTACACCATTCAAAAACTAGAGCAGGATCTATCCGTTACCTTGTTTCAAAAGCAAGGGCGACGCTCAGTACTCACTAACGCAGGCCTACACCTACTCACCGAAGGGAGGCTGCTATTAGCCGCTGCCGAACAACTGAGCCACAGCACTCAGCAAGTCGCCTCTGGCTGGGAGCCACGACTGCGCATAGCCTGCGACACCGTCATAGCCACTAGCTGGCTATACCCGTTACTGGATAAGCTTTATGCAATGCAACCCAATATAGAGATCGAATTAAGTGAGGAGGCATTAGCGGGCACCTGGGAGGCGCTGATAGAAAACCGAGCCGATTTGATTATTGGCGCTATCGATAAGCCGCCTAGGCATCAAGGTATACGTTGTATTAAATGGTTTGAATCTGAGATGTGTTTAGTGGCAAGCCCTAATCACCCTATCTGCCAGCAAGCCCAGCCCTTGAGCAAAGAGGCCATAGCGCAACATAGATCCATCATTGTGCATGACTCCTCTAAAAACCTACCCACCCTCAATCGTGGCATACTCAACCAACACCACTACATACACGTACCCAGCATGGGCGATAAAATCAACGCTCACCGAGAGGGGCTAGGTATAGGGCTAGTACCCAAACAAAGAGTACAGGAAGATTTACAACAAGGGAGACTCATCGAGCTAACAATGGCTGAACCCGCCGCAATCACTCAATTGAATATTGCCTGGAAAACCACTAATCGCGGTCAAGCCCTGCAATGGATGGTGGAGCAATTACAGACTATTCAGCCCCATATAATTCAAGCAAGCGCTACGACCTCTAAAAGCTCACCAGGGAAGAACTTCGCCATTGGAGTGCCAAAACGTACCGGTATTCTGAAGATTTAACTCATCGACTCGCTGCATTAAACGCTCGGCGGCCACGGCCGGTGAAATATCACCACCAAAACCCACCATTTCGGTTTGCACATAACCCGGATGCAAAATGGCCACCGCGACACCCTCATTTTTTAAATCACGCGCCAAAGAAACACTGGCCGCGTTCAACGCCGCTTTAGCCATACGGTAACCGTACTGACCACCCGAGTCATTATCTTCCATCGACCCCATACGGCTGGTCACCATGGCAATTTTACTGCCACGACCTAAGTTAGCTAATAAGGCATGGGTTAAACGCAAAGGCCCCATAGCGTTGACTTGGTACTGGCGCTCAACATCATCAAAACACAGTGAACTCAAAGACTGGCTCACCAAAATACCGGCGTTATTAAACAAGATATCAATAGACTTGCCTGCTAGCTGTTGCGCCAACACAGCGACACAATCAGCCTCAGTTACATCGATACCTGCCACAATCTCAACCGATAAGGCTTCCAGCTCTTGAGAGCTTTGCCGACAAACGGCTATCACCTCATCACCACGCTCATAATAAGTACGCACCAATTCATAACCAATACCCCGATTTGCACCGGTAATTAATACAGTTGCCATAATGACCTCTTAGTTAAACTTTGCTGTTTTAGGTGATTGGTTTGCCACAAAAAACTACCCACTTACTATAGACCCAAGATGGGGAGTGCGTCATATCAACACCCACCCACCTCTGGGAACTATCAACTACAATCAAGGTCATATTATATTAATTAATATGCCACTATCACTGATATGTCACTGCATCACGAGGCCCCATGATGAAAAAGTCTTTAGGCTTATCCTTCATAATACTGCTTTTAACAACAGCCTGCGCCAGCACCCAACCACCAGCACCCAATGTATCAGAAGACGGCCTTACGCTAACCAAAAACGACTCTATTGATCAGCTATATATTCGTGAAGGCACTAGCTTTAGTCATTACAAAAGTTTACGTTTTGAAACGATTAAACTGTCTTATAGCGATGAACTACGCCCTAAACGGCGAAATCTCACTGACGAAGACTTTCAGTTTAACGAAAAGGAAATGAAACGTTTTCAGCAGCGAGCCGACAAAGGCTTTACCGCAGGCATTAAAAAAACTAACACTCAAAGCGGTGAACTTATTGTTCGTAACACCATAGAGGATTTTTATTTAACATCCCCCATTAAAACCAACCTGGTTTCGCCCACCAAAAGCTTTGTGCAAGACAGCAGCCGTTTCAACATCACAACAGAGCTCATTGACGCCAGCACTCAACAAGTCGTTTTAAGCGCAAGCCATAAAATCAAAACCAACAGTCTCTCAACCAACTCCAGCCACCTCAGTCTGGTGACGAATGCGACTTACTGGCGAGATGTCAATCGCGCCTTTAGGCGTTGGGGCGGCCAAATCAAACGGGCTATTGAATAGCGTTCAAAACATAAACTCTAGGGGGCATTATCGCCCCTTTTTTATTGTCTGGCGGCTCACCCTTTAAGCTAAGCATGGCGCTTGGGCCTCACTTCCTGTAAGCTGCGCGCCCCCAGCATGGTGGTCTTGGCAACATTGCAAAATAGTTAACCTCGAATCCCATGCAAGCAATTGCCAGCAACACAACTCTCAATATCGTTGCCCACACCACCAGAGAAATCTTTATGAAGTTTACTGACTTAGGGCTATCTAAGCCTATTTTGGATGCCGTTGCCCTACAGGGCTACGACACCCCGTCTGCGATTCAAGCCCAAGCGATTCCCGCCGTACTTGAAGGCAAAGATGTGATGGCCGCCGCACAAACCGGCACCGGCAAAACCGCAGGCTTTACCCTGCCTATTTTAGAGCTGCTATCAAAAGGCCAGCGCGCCAAAGCTAATCAAGTTCGCGCCCTGGTGTTAACACCCACCCGTGAACTAGCCGCACAAGTCGGCGAAAGCGTCGCACTCTACGGCAGGAACTTAGCGCTGAACTCTACCGTGGTTTTTGGTGGTGTTAAAATCAACCCGCAAATGACTAAATTGCGTAAAGGGGCCGACGTACTCGTCGCCACACCGGGCCGCTTATTAGACCTCTACAATCAAAACGCCATTAACTTTAATCAGCTTGAAGTATTGGTACTCGATGAAGCCGATCGCATGTTGGATATGGGCTTTATACGCGACATCAAAAAAATTATAGCGGCGTTACCCAAGCAACGCCAAAATCTATTATTTTCAGCGACCTTTTCTGAAGATATTCGCCATTTAGCCAAAGGCTTAGTTCACAACCCTGTCGAAATATCGGTAACACCTCGCAACGCCGCGGCTAAATCGGTAGAGCAATGGATTTATCCCGTCGACAAGACTCAAAAAACCAGCCTGTTAATTAAATTGATCAAAGATAATAACTGGCAACAAGTGTTGGTATTTTCAAAAACCAAACACGGTGCCAACCGCATCACTAAACAGCTAGAAGCCAAAAACATCAGCGCGGCCGCCATTCATGGCAATAAAAGCCAGGGCGCACGAACCAAAGCCTTAGCTAATTTTAAAGCCGGCGAAGTCAGAATTTTAGTGGCAACTGACATTGCGGCTAGAGGCATCGATATTGATCAGTTACCACACGTTGTGAATTATGAGCTGCCACATGTTTCTGAAGACTATGTACACCGTATAGGCCGTACCGGTCGCGCAGGCGCTGAGGGTGAGGCGATATCATTAGTGAGCGCCGATGAATTTAAATTACTTGCTGATATCGAGAGAGTGATACAAAAATTAATTCCACGCAAAACCGTTGAAGGCTTTGAGCCGACAAACCCATTACCCGAGTCAAAACTCAACACCAGGCCGATTAGAGCCAAAAAACCTAAGAGTGCTAAAAGCGGTCATAGAGACGGCCAACGCTCAGGAGAAAATGCACAAGGGCACAAAGCGGGTAGGCAGGGAGGCAACCAAAGACAAGGCGCGCCAAATGCGAATAGAAACAGTAGTAGGCCGCCGCGAAGAAGCAACCCACAGGGTGGCAAACCTTCTGGTAATCACGCTTAATTTTGAAAACATAGAGGATTTAAAAATTAAGCCCTCTAGGCTATAGCCTGCCGATATAACTCTAGCTCCGATAAAGCATTTGAAATAAAACGTTAGGCAATAAAAAAGGGTAAGACCAAAAGTCTTACCCTTTTTTAATAACTGTCATCTAATGAAATTAGACAGCAGCAATGTTTTCAGCTTGTGGGCCTTTTTGACCTTGAGTTACAGTGAACTCAACTTTTTGGCCTTCGGCTAGAGTTTTGAAGCCGTCACCCGTGATAGCACTGAAGTGAGCGAAAACGTCTGGCCCATTTTCTTGCTCGATAAAACCAAAACCTTTTGATTCGTTAAACCACTTAACTGTACCAGTAGTAGTAGACATAGCTGTATCCTAGATGTTCAAGAGTAATTAAAGCCATTATTGGCATTTGGGCTGGAAGTGCTGCTATTACTTATGAAATCAGGACGAGAGTCTAAACGATACTTCGAAATGGTGTGCATATTGTAAAAAACGTACTTTCAAGCTAGGTGAATTATATAGTGCCTTTCACCGAAGTCAATGTTGTAAAAACACTTCAATATCAAAGGGATTAGCGGCTAATTACAGCCCACTTTTTTTAGACACTGTATTGAAATCAATTTGGGTCACATTACTACCCTCAATCTCTTGTTCGTTATAGGTCACCGTCGTTGGCTCAATAGCAGGCTGTGGCTCTGCATTCACCATTTCCATGGAGCCGGCAACGGCTTGCCCTTGGCTCGCCTGAATTCGCTTTTCGATATAGAGGGGAATAAAAATAACAGCGTCATACAAACACAGACTTAGACGCCCCAACTCAATACTTAATGATGATAATACTCGGAAGACAACACTAGCAGAATACAAGACCAGCTGTAACAAACTGCTTAACACTGGCCTCAAGGTATGCACGGCATACTCTAAGGGCATTACAATTGCAGCAAATAACCAACAGGCAAAGAAACTCATTATCGCCAGCGACCATTGATTTAAATCAGCACTAAGCACCGCCTCGACTGACTGGAAACCGCCGGCCCAGCAAGCTGACAAACCCGCTAAGGCGATAATCATAAGGCCTGAAAATACGCCAACCACGCCCTTCACAAACCGACTTACTGATGAGATAAAGGGTAGCATATGGGTTGAACCTAACACCTCACACAGAAGTACCGCCGCCATTATCAACATGACGCTGTGCATACCCAACACCGGTAAAGACAAGTTCATCTCACCACTCATTTGCTGCGCAAACGGCAGCAACAACAACTGGCTATTGTAATAACCTACCATGCCAGCCACTGCCATCAAGATTACCGCGATGGAGAACCGAGCCAAAATTGAAGCCATAAACCCCTGGCCATTACCTGAGGTTAATAGCTCATAACGGCACATTTCTTGATCTAAACGACGAATTTTATGCTGCAGCAAGTCATTTTTGCGCTCTGTTGTGGCAAGCAATTGCCCCAATTTATTCCATTGTGGCTCTAAGCCCGCTAACAATTTGTGCCTATTACTGACACTCCAGCGATGCTCACGCATGGCATCCTGCTGGTGTAGTTGTATGGTGCTATGCATATCAGCAAGAATTTTTAACATCACCTCGCTGTTGCGCTCATCCGTTTCAATTTGGGCAATCGCTTCTACGGCGGCAACCCAATCTGGCGACGGCGGAGGAATTTGGCCGCTTTGTTTGTAATCACTCGTCAGTGTGCCGAGCTGCCTATTGAAGTGACCTGCCCTATCTTTGTAATAGGCCAATTCTTTACGCACCATTTTTTCGATATAGCCGTAGCTACGCTCTACCCGACGCTGCGATAACACCTCGACCAAGGCCTTGGTAACCTCGTAGTGGCGAAGTCTCACTCGCAGTTCAGATTGAACGCAAACCTTTGAAAGCAAACGAAATTGTTTTTGTAGAATACGAAAAAACTGCTCGACCAAGTGCTGGGCCTGAGCTCGAAACAGGTACATAGCCAGCAGCGTCACGGCAGCTATGGCTAAAACAAATAACACCGGACTATCTGCATATGTCATTCCCAAACCCCTTTATCGCTAACAAATATAGAGCACCGTCTTTAGCTAATCTTAATCTAATACCCCCCATTTAACACTTATCAAATTTTTTACGCTGTGAACTCGCTAAAGTTTTAATCTATTTTTACCAAAAATTTACTGATAATCATTGATTAATCTTACTGTTAGCTAACTTTTAGAGAAAAATTCTAGAAAAACACGGTAAGTCATTAATTTTTTTAGAAAAATACAGGGATTACATAACAAACTGTCTAAACCTAACGGTGATTAACCTCTTTAACTAAGGGGCTCCGTATATTTGAAAGGGATAAAGTGGAAATAATAAAAATATTTGGAACATTTTGTGCTTTAAATATTAAAACGGCCGATATATTGGCTAACGGCCCAGCAGTTTGTGGCCACGATGGAGTTTACTCACATGAACATCGACACCGCTCATCTTCGCCAATATGTTATTGAACCCACGCTTCAGTACCTCAACATGCACTCTTTAGCCGCTATCCATGTGCTTGAAGGGGTCGCCTCATACGAATCCCAGTGCAATCCCTTTAGTAGCTCCGGTGAGGGCTTAGGGATGTATCAAATAAGCTCAGTGCAACATCGCAGTGTATGGGATACATATTTAACGTTTAACCCTGAATTGGCGAGTTTAGTCCGAGGCTTGGCTAGTCAACGTCAATTTTTAACAGATCCCGATAGTGAACTGATCACCAATTTGCGCTACAGCACAGCCATTGCCTGGATGCTTTTTTTACAAAGTGAAGCCAGCGGAAAAACGCCTGAAAGCAAACTACTCAATCCTTATTGGTATAAATTATATGTAGACGAGTTAGAGCATCAACCACCACCACTGGCTCAAGCCGTTTAGCTCACACACCCTTCACTCAGCATACCAATAAAAAAGGGCCTATTATTTAACATGACTGGGCTTTATTTGTTATATTTTATCAAAAAACACTTAAAGCTGCGTCTAAATTGATGCCCACATCACGCATACGAGCAATTTTATAACGCAATGTTCTGGGGCTGATACCTAACTTTTCTGCTGTATTTTTTCTAGAACCCTTCTCTATTTTAAGTGCATCTAAAATAATTTCAAACTCTCTGCGCTGCAAATCATCGCCTAAGATATTTTTATCATTTTCTTGTTCATTCGCCACCTCAACCGTCACGAAAGATTGCTGTGTAAACGGGTCGATGCGTAAATCATTGTCGGCAATCTCATTACCCGGCTGCATAATCAGTGCTCTTTGCACCACATTATCTAGCTCCCTAACATTACCAGGCCACGGATGCGTCGTTAACGCTAGCTTTGCCTGCTGATCAAAATGAGCATTAACCCTACCCATTTTTTTAGTGTGATTGTTCAATAAACGCTGCGCAATAGGAATAATATCTAACTTGCGTTCACGTAAAGGCAACCAGTTAAGCGGGAAAACACTTAAGCGATAAAATAAATCTTCACGAAAACGTCCAGCCTTTACATCTTCCGCTAAATTACGGTTAGTGGTTGCCAAAATCCTCACATCTAACGATATCGTTTTACGACCACCTAAGCGTTCAACTTCACGCTCTTGAATCACTCGCAATAGCTTTGCTTGTAAACTAATATCCATTTCTGAAATTTCATCGAGTAATAATGTACCTCCATTAGCTTGTTCAAACTTGCCTGGTGCGCTGGCATAAGCTCCGGTAAACGCGCCCTTCTCGTGACCAAACAACATTCCCTCCAACATGTTTTCGGGAATAGCGGCGCAATTAATTGCCACAAAAGGTTTATTGATTCGAGAGGATTGCTGATGAATATATCGAGCTAGTACTTCTTTGCCTGTTCCAGATTCACCACAAATCAAGACGGTTGAATCAGTTTCAGCAACACGTCTGGCCAACTGCAGTAATTGCTGACTGCTGATTTCTTCTGCAACAGGGCCTTCATCTAAATTCGGTGTTGCCACACCCACATAACGACTTACGGTATCAACCAAAAGTTGAGGTTTGAAAGGTTTTACCAAATAATCAACGGCGCCATTTTTCATCGCATCGACTGAGGCACTTACACTGCCATAAGCCGTAATTAACAGCATCGGTAATTGCGGGTAGTTTTTACGTACTTCTTTTAGTAAACCTAAACCATCCATCACCCCCATATTGATATCGGATACCACCATATCAAAGACCTGACTGGGTAATAAGCTTAAGGCTTGCTCGGCACTATCTGCTTGAGTCACCTTACAACCGGCAATTTCCAGCGTATCCACTAAAGCTTCTCTAAGGTCCAAGTCATCTTCTACAACGAGGATATTGGCCTGTAACATTAGGCTTTTACTCATACACCACCTCGTTTTTTCTGGGATGAAATAATGGGCAAACGAATACTGGCCCGGCAGCCACCACTAGGGTCATTCGATAAATCAAAAGAGCCATGATGAGCTTGGGCAACTGTTCTAACAACAGACAGTCCCAAACCGGTGCCCTGAACTTTAGTGGTAAAAAAAGGCTCTTGCAGATTGATAAGCTCCTGCTCACTAACGCCATCACCGCTATCAATTATATGTATCGCGACCTGATCATCCGACTCGGGTAACACTTCAATTTTAAGATGAGCGGGCTGCTCTGAAGCCTGCACACCGTTGTTCACCAGGTTGACTAAAGCGCCTATCATACTTTCACGATTACACTGCAACTCGGCCTCGGGACAATGATTAAAGACTTTGTAACTGGCTTGAGAATTTTCCATCACCACATCAATTGAAGATTCCAAATCAGCCATAAGTTCATGAGTTGTTAAGGAATCGGTTAGCTTTACATCGCCTCTCACAAAAATCAGCATGTCTTTAACCTGCTGTTCTAAATGATTGAGACGAGAGAGAATCTTTTCTGAAAAGCGTTGGGTTTGATCTAAGCTAAGATCAGACTCGCAAAGGTGACCGGCATATAGCATAGCAGCCGATAACGGCGTGCGAATTTGATGTGCTAACGATGACATCATGCGCCCCATATCCGATAGACGTTTATGACGGCTGAGGTTTCGTTGTAATTCACGTGTTTCTGTCATGTCGGTTAACACAACAAGTTGACCACCCTCATTATCTAAAGAGCGCGTTTCCAAACTAACTCGGCGACCATCTTTTAATGAGATTTCGTGACCATCATCGCCACGGGGAGAAAAGTTTTTACTGATAACATCGCGCCACAGCTCACCCATTAATGGCTCACCTAAAAAGCTAATCGCCGCAGGGTTGCAATCACGAATTACGCCACGGCTATCGATAACAATGACACCGGAAGGTAATACTTTTAACAAACTTTCTAAACGATCAGAGAGACGCTCTTTTTCCTGCAACTCTTGCAGACGCTGCTCAGCCACCTGCATCAACTCTGCATTTAAGGAGTCAACTCGCTGCTCCATCTCATGGTAGTTATCGGCCAATTGATTAGAGGCACTGTTAAATAGCGCTAAAGCATCGCTAACTGGGTTGCCGTTATTGTCTGTATCAGTACCAACCAAGCCTACGTTAACCGAGTTGCCGTTGCCATTAAGGACTGTATTGAATGCAGTTAAGGACATTAGTGCTCCTATCCAGTTAAGTCAGTGATTCGCTAAAAGCCAAAAAATCGGCTCTTTCTACTGTATAACTAGCCTATTGCACACTCCGTGCCCATTTAATAAATATCTTAAAAATCAACAAGTTAAAAAATAAAAAAGCCGCTAACTAGCGGCTTCGTCAAGGTATTGGCAGCTTATGGTACTACTTACGCTGCAAGTCATATTTACGCATTTTCTCAACCAGTGTCGTACGGCGAATTTTTAAACGCTCGGCAGCTCTAGCGACAACACCGCAGCTATCATCGATCGCCTGTTGGATTAAACTCTTCTCTAGATTGGTTAAGTACTCTTTTAAATCAATACCGTTAACCGGTAGCAAGGCTGTTGCATCCGTATCCACAATCGCCGGCATACCTCCGCCAGCCTCGCCCTCAGGTAGTACTAAATCTTCATTGCTCGGGTCAACATGACGAAATTTTTTGGGTAACTCCTGCACGCCGACAACACCATAGGGGAATAAGATCGACATACGCTCAACTAAATTCGCTAGCTCACGCACATTACCCGACCACTCATGATGGCAAAGCGACATAATCGCTGCCGAGTTAAAACGTATTGAACCACGTTTTTCATTTTCCATGCGCGTAATAAGTTCGTTGAGTAATACGGGAATATCTTCCACCCGCTCTCTCAACGCCGGTACTTCGATAGGGAAAACATTGATTCTATAATAAAGATCTTCACGAAAATCACCGTCATCAATCATTTTTTCAAGATCACGGTGAGTCGCGGCAATCACTCGCACATCAGCCTTAATAGTTTTATTACCACCCACTCGCTCATAGCTGCGCTCTTGAAGCGCTCGCAAGATTTTCACTTGCATATCTAGCGGCATATCACCGATTTCATCGAGAAATAGGGTACCACCCTGCGCCATTTCAAAACGTCCCGCTCGGGCTGTAACCGCGCCGGTGAAGGCCCCTTTCTCATGACCAAACAGCTCGCTTTCTAACAACTCACGGGGGATTGCACCACAGTTAATCGGTACAAAGGGTTTATCTCGACGACGAGAGTTGTAATGTAAGGTGCGAGCAACCACTTCTTTACCCGTGCCTGATTCCCCGGTTACTAATACGGTGACTTCTTTATCGGCGACCTGAGAAATCATCTCACGTACCCGCTGTAACTCGCGGCTACTGCCGACCAAGCTGCGGAATAACTGTGCGTCTCTTTGACGAACCCTACCTGCACGCACGTCGTACTGCTCTCTAAATACCTGGGCCCGATGTAGTGAATCCATAAAGCTGTTGTAACTGGGCGGGTAATCCAGCTGAGCGATCACTTTCAGTTTGAGATCTTCATCGGAAATGGTATCAATATTATGCTCACCCAAGACGATAACAGGACAAGAGGCGTCCCAAGCTTGCGCTTGGTTCAGTTGAGTTTCTAAATGGCTATTATCGACTAAAATAAGGACTTTAATATGACGGGTTTGCTGCCGAGAATCTTCTTGGCTGCTCAATGACAACCATTCATCACAGCCATAACTGACGGGGTTCTCACCTAAAAAATCTAAAATAACCGTTGTATCGTGACGACGCTGCTCATTGTTATCAATGACAATAACGTTATTGTTTTCCCACATTAAATATTGACCTTACAAAGCGCTGGAGTGTTATACGTTATTAGTCGATATTGCTGGCTTTGCCCTTACTGAAAAAGAGCCTTTATTTTTTGCCCGCAAGTGGTTGCAGTAAACCGTAATATATCTTTCGAGTCAATTTTATGACACGGAAAATCAAGAAATAATAAGGGGGTTGCGTAATTTAATTAGCAGTACTGGCAGACTGATTGCTATGGCGATTTTTTACCCACTCGGAGATATCAGCAGCAGACATCGGCCTACAGTAGTGATAACCCTGTACTTCATCACAAGAAAGCGCCTTTATCACTGCCAGCTCGCTATGATTTTCAACACCTTCGGCAACCACATTGAAATTGAGCGTATGTGATAGGTTAGTAACAGCGGCTACAATCGCCGCTTTATCAGACCCTAGCGTTATGTCTTGCACAAAACAACGGTCAATCTTGATCGTGTCGATAGGGAAACGGGTAATATAGCTAAGTGAAGAATAGCCTGTACCAAAGTCATCCAGGGCAATAGAAATACCCTGCTCTCGCAACACGGCCACCCTCTCACTGGTGTTGGGGTCTGCCATCAACACCCCTTCTGTCATCTCTAATTCCAGATTCATTGCCGGCAAGCCTGTTTCCTTTAAAACGTCAAAAACGAAACGGGTGATATCTTTCTCTTTAAACTGCCGGGCAGATACATTCACCGCCATTTTGGTATCGATTAAACCTTCGTCCATCCACCGCTTGGCTTGTCTACAAGCGGTTTTAAGCACCCAGCTACCCAGTTCCACAATCTGTCCGGTATCCTCAGCCACTGAGATAAATTGATCCGGAGAGATCATGCCTTTGACGGGATGGAACCATCTAACCAATGCCTCAAAACCACAAATATTCTGATTAATGGTTGATATTTTGGGCTGATAAAATAATTGAAATTCGCCGTTATCCAAGGCTTTACGTAAATCACTTTGAATGGATAAATGGCTTGAAACCTTAGCGACCAATTCACCACTGTATTGGCGGATTTCATTGCGACCTTCGGCCTTAGCCTCATGTAACGCGAGGTCGCCCTGCTGAATCATCGTTTCTGCAGAGCTGCTCCCTGAGTCTGTATAAGCAAAGCCAATACTCGCTGTTACGAATAATTCTTGACCGCGATAAGTAAAAGGCTGCTGAAAACTGGCTTTAACTTTAGCGGCAAAACTAGCGACTTGATCGCTTTGCCGATCAACCATCGGCAATACAATTAAAAAAGTATCCGAGGCCAATCGCGCCAACATATTGCAATCATTAACATTGATCGTCTCTTTCGTGGTGGATAAGTTTTCTAGTAATAGATCGGAATCGGCGCAATGCAACATAGATCGCAAGCGCTGCGACATTTGCAGCAAAACCTCATCGCCCGCGTGATGCCCCATGGAGTTGTTAATCCGGCTGAACAAGTCTAAATCCAATACCAGTACAGCAACACTACAGCCATTAACATGAGCCCTAGGGATAGCCTGATCAATCATCGGCTCTATCAGTGAGCGATTTGGCAACCGAGTCAATCGGTCAAAATACGCTAAGCGTAAAATCTCTTTCTCAGATTGCTTGCGAGCGGTGATGTCCATACCTAAGCCCAGCATATGGGTTTCAACACCACTTTCATCTCGCATTAGTTTTAAATGCAGGTCGACATAACGCATCAAGCCCTTAGGCGTAATAATTCGGTGCTCAATACGCGTTTCTTTATGCTGTTTTAATGACCGGTTAACGGTGGCATCGACCCATTCTTTATCATCGGGGTGGCAATGTTTATCCAACACTGACTTGTCATCGGGAAAGTAGCCACTGCCCAAGTCATATAGGCTGAACATTTCATTTGAAATGGTGTAGTGAGAGCGCTCAAAGTCATACTCCCAATAGCCTAATTTGGCCACAAGCTGCGCATTTTCTAACGACTGAGTGCTGACGCGTAGTTGATCCACCATCTGACGCGAGCGCAGATGATAACGAATGCGATGAATCAATATATTATGATTGATAGGCTTGGTAAAAAAATCAGTTGAACCTACTTCGTAAGCCTTATTAATCGAATCGACATCGTCCAAACCCGTCAACATCAATACCGGAATATAGATACCCTTAGGGTGAGAGCGAAGATCACGACACACATCAAAGCCGTCAATATCCGGCAGTAGCGCATCCAGAAGCACTAAGTCAGGCTGACAGCCTATAACAGTGCTGAGCACAGCCTTACCGCAATCGACCGATATGACCTCAAAACCAGCATTACGTAACACCTTGCTGACGAGTTGACGCTCAACGGGATTATCCTCAACCACTAAAATGGTTGGCTTTTCTTGAAGTGAAGAGGTGTTATCTTTTGAGTCGCGGTCCAATATTTACCCCAAATACAAAATAAACTGAGCTCAGATTAATAATAACTTTCAAAGGCTTACATGTACCTTTCAGCAAAGGATAGTTGATCAATGTGGTTAAAGCGAGAAATCAACAATCGCTAAAACAGGGCTCTCGATACGATAGAACAGGCAGGTAACGCCTCAAATTAGATCAACAAACACAACAAATAGGTATATTTATTGCTTATTTATAAAGCCGACAGCTAAACTGTCAAATATTCCAAATATAAATTTATTAGAAGAGTCGTTCATGAATAGCTCAGAAACCCAGCAATCTCTATCAATACAAGAAAATAAGTTTGGCGATATTTACATTCCAGCCATTAATAAAAATATATTTAACTCAAATGGCGCTGCGTACACCCTTCAAAAGCAATTCAAAGACGGGCTTTGGTCAGAAAGTACCTTCTTTATTCTTCTTGGCACAGACTCAGGTTTATTGATTAAATTTATTCTTGAGCATGGCATTCCTAAAGACTCGCGTTTTTTATTCATCGAGCCTGACAATGTCATTAATACCATTAAAGAGCTGGCTCCAGATCTAGAAGAATTTTCCAGCCAGATTCTGCTTTGCACCCCCGATGAATGGGAAGAAAAAGCCCATGAATTAGATATAGACACCTATATTTTTGGTGGCGCCATAGAATTCATTAAGTCTATTGCCGCTTTTGACCCCACTCTTATGGATTACGACCTCATAAACTCTAGCCTCCAGCTACAATTGGAAGCGACCGTTTATAGAATAAGTGCAACGGCAGGCTCAAAGCGCTTCATCAGCCATCAGATGAAGCTATTTTCCGAAAATGTAACTCCGGCGTTTGAGCTACAAGGTAGCTTTGATGACAAAACCTGTATCGTTCTTGGCGGCGGCCCATCACTCGATGAACACATGGACTGGATAAAAGAAAACCAGGAAAACCTAGTCATTATTGCGGTGTCCCGATTAGCCAAAAAATTAAAATCCGAAGGGCTAACACCTCATATTATCTTTTCAGTTGATCCTGATATCGGTAGTTTCGATATAGGTAAAGAACTGTTAACACTGCCACCAAAAGTATTGTTTGTTTTCTCCCATCACGCGTGCGCAGAACTCGTATCGCAATGGCATGGCAAGAGCGCCTATATAGGCCCTCGCTACCAATGGGAAAGCAAACTCGAAAAAAGTAATGTTATGCCGCACGGGCCAACCGTAACCAATACCGCCATCATGGCTGCGGTTGATATTGGCTTTAAAAGAATACTCTTAGCAGGTGTTGACCTTTGCTATGCAAAAAATGGAATCACACACACCAAAGGTACTGACGAAGCTGAAGCTGGCCCTTTCCTTAGCCAAGATGGACAATGGGTAGAAACCTATGCCGGCGAAAAAGCTTTAACTGACATACAACTTGTTCATGCCATAAAGTGCATTGCAGAACAAGGACAGTATGCCGAAGAACACGGTACGGAAGTGATCAACCTCTCCCAAAACGCAGCGCGAATAGAGCACGTAAGCCATATCTCTCCGCAAGAAATCACAATTGTGCCAAGCGAAGACAACATATGGGAAATGATTGATCGAAAAATCCCCTATTTTGATAGTAAGCTGTATCTAGATGACAATAAAATTGCTCTAAAAGAACTAGAAAAAATACTTAAATCGCTAAAAGAGATTGATACGCTATCGAAAGAAGCGCTTAAAATCAATCAGTCTCTTTTCAAAAAAAGTCAAAACAACGAATACAACGCCAAATTCAAAGTGAAGCTCGACAAGATTCATAGTAAATTAACTAAAAAGTACGGCACTGAATCAATTCTACTCCAATCATACGGCGCAGATTTTTTCCGCGAGTTTATTAAACCCGCTATTACTGATGAGTGGAAAGATAAAGAACTTGAACTTAGCAGAAAACTCTATTATGAAGCGATGGTACACAGCGTAACCTCTGTTAACGAACTAATAGACAACACAAAAAAACGCACGCTATCTCGCATAGACGAAGAGAGTCAAAACCCTAACTTCAACAAGTTAATTGAACAATGGAAGGAGGACAATCAGATTGGCCGCGCAAAACTTTGGATTGAGCGCCACCCCGATACCTATAAAGACTTAGATAAACAGACTCAAAGCAAGCTGGAAACCCTGTCTAACGACTTCGACGATATCATTACAAATACAAACACCGACTGGGCAAAAATGTGTAAGATAAACACAACCCTTAGCGGCGTACAGCGCAAAGCTGACAAAATGATTCTGCAAAGAAATAAAGATGGCCTCACGCATCTAGCAGGAGCTCTTGAAAAAATAAAAGAAAAAGGCGATCAAGAAAAATCACTGCATCACCTCTGCCAAGGTTATTTACTCATACTAACTGAAAGTCACAATAAAGAGGCTGCGATTGAAGCTCTAGAAAAAGTAGGCGACGATGAGAAACAAGAACAAGCTTTAAAACAGCTTCTTACTCTATATTTAGACATTATGGATACTGACAAGGCTGAAAGTTGCCTTGAAAGACTTTCAGCTAAATCTAGTGCCTATACTCCACATTATGCAGAGATGCTGAAATTACAAAACAAGTTAGAAGAATCCATCTACACTTACACAGAATATTTGAAAGATAACGCAGAAGACATTCCAACCTGGATATCTCTGGGAAAACTTTATGTTGAAATAAACGAGGCAGAGTCAGCCAGAATGGTATTTGAATTAGTTTTAGAACACGACGAAAACAATCAGATTGCACAACATTACATGAATGCAATACACACCTATGAAAACATGTAACTTTAAAGATAATCTGCTTATCTTATTGTATACATTACTGTTTCGCTAAGACGACTTGAAACTTATAGCCCAGTAATTTATCGTGCAGGGCTTTCTCATCGATCAAACTAAGCACATCAGATTTATTAACCGTGCCACCAAAATAGGGCGACTCGTAATTCAAATAATTATTCATTACGCCAATTTCTGAAATAACAGTTTGTATTCCTACAATTTTAAGGCCAGTTTTTTCAGCCAAAATAGAGATACCTTTGTGAGAATACAAATTCACATGTTCTAAGCCATCATACATATTGCATGCCTGCTGAAGCATTTTGGCAGCCAATGAATCTGCACTAGGAATTTGTAGAAAAATAACGCCTCCAGGGTTAAGCAGAGCTTTAAGTTCGGCAAAATAGGCCGAGCCATTTTTTAAGTGTTCGAACACATCCCACAAGGTTACCGCGTCAAACTTGTGTTCAAATTCAACCTCTTGCAACAATTTATTATGTACGCTGTGGCCTTTACTAGCGCAATGCTTCGCCTCTTCTTGATTCAGCTCTACACCATGAGTTTGCCAGCCCAGGTCACGGGCTATTGACAAAAAAACACCGGTTGAACACCCCACATCAAGAATACGCCCTTTAGGTGCTTGTGTTTCTATTGAGGCTAATCCCTGTTTATACAAACCCGCATAAAACTCGCTATCATTTTCTACCACCTCCCCTTGCACCTGATGATTGGAGCGATAGTAGTCTTCTAAATACTCATCTTTAAAAACAGGATTGAGGTATACCATTTCACAGTCATTACATTTCACATAACGGCCACCCTCTTTATTAAATAAGAACAGCTCGTTACTACTAGCGCAAGCTGGGCAGTGACGAGGCTCGGTATACTGTTCATCAAACAAACCGGTCTCGGAACTCATGTACTTAGCATGATTGGCAATACTTGCATCCCACATTTTTGAACGGTCTGCGTGCAGGGATTTTACTGTTTGCTCATCACTCATATTCTCACCTATTATTTTCGTAACGACTCAGTTCACAGCCAAAACCGTACTGAACCGCGTTAAAAAATGATCGATTACACCTGTAAACTCACATTTTTCGCCTTGCTCAGCACAATTTTGACTGCAATCTGAATCGTTACGGACAGTGCTGAGTAGTTACTTATCTTCTTCATTCTTAGCTTATAGCCGAACCGGGTAACCCGCTTCTTTTAATGCCAATTTAGCCTCGCGAGGAGTAGCCTCAGTAAAATGATAAAGACTAGCAGCCGCTATTGCGCTAACACCTAAATCGGCCGCCTTAACAAAATCTTCATAACAGCCAGCACCACCAGAAGCAATCACCGGGATATTCACCGCATCAGCAACCAATTTTATCAGGTCTGCATCAAAGCCTTCCATCGTGCCATCTTGCTCTATGGATGTAATCAGTATCTCACCAGCACCACGCTGCGCGACTTCTTTTGCCCAAGCGACTAAGTCTAGATCTGTTTTTTGTGTTGCCGACAAGCTACAAACAACATAGCCACCATCTTCATTTTTTCTAGCATCAATGGCAACCACCACACATTGAGCACCATATTTATCTGCGGCTTCATTAACAAAGTCAGGACGCTCAATAGCGGCACTATTAATCACAACTTTATCGGCACCAACAGCTAACAGTTTTTGTATATGATAAAGAGTCTTAACACCACCACCCACAGCCATAGGCATAAAACATTCATCCGCCAGCTCATCAACCAATTCATAATCTGGCTCACGGTTTTCAATAGATGCACTAATATCAAAAAACACCAGCTCATCGACCTCACGCATGTTATAGACTTTTACCGCTTGTATAGCGCTACCGGTTCGTCGCCAAGAATTAAAACCAACACCTTTCACTAAGCCTAGGTCTTTATAGAGTAAGGTGGGTATTACGCGTAACTTGAGCATAGTCGCTTATAGCTCCAAAAAATTTTCTAACAACTTTAATCCGAATTTTTGACTTTTTTCTGGATGAAATTGCATACCAAACACCAGTCCTTTTTGTACTGCGGCTATAGTCTTGCCACAGTATGGTGTCGTTGCCAATACATTTTCTTCATTATCACAATCAAAAAAATAGCTGTGCACAAAATAAAAGTCAGCTGAATTTTTGATACCCGTAAATAATCCATCACCTGGCTCTACAGGATTTACCTCATTCCAGCCCACGTGAGGAATACGCTCTGAATCGTTTTCAGACTGTAATTTAACAACTTTACCGGGGATTAACCCAAGGCCTTGTACTTGCCCATTCTCTTCACCAACATCAGAGAGTATCTGCATACCCAAACAGATACCTAGCAATGGCTTTTGCTGCTCATTCACCGCTTGTTTTATCGCAGCCACAAACCCCGTGCTATGCAAATGCTCCATCGCTGCAGGGTAAGCTCCTACACCAGGCAAAATAATTTTTGGCACATTGCTTAGCTGCTGCGGATTATTAATCACCTCAACCCCGTAGCTAATTTTTTCTATCGCCCGGCAAACTGAATCGATATTGCCCATGCCGTAATTAATAACACCCACATCACTCATGATTTAACTAGACTCATTATCATCATTAATAAGTAGTGGCGAGCCGTCTCTACGGCGCTTAATGTTACCTGCCGTATTCTTTTTAAATATTTTTTTATTGGTGAAGCTATTACACAACTTATCAAATTCTTCTCGCCTCATTTCTATTTCTGCCAAGATAGAATCTAACTCACGCCCCAAATATGTCGAGGGATAGGCGCCATCTAAATGTTTGATCGAATCCAAAGCCATCGCACGACTTAAACGGCCTCGGCGAATGTGATTATTAGCCTGATCCGTCGCCCTACCAAAACCGTATTTCAGGTACTTAAAGTAATCGTGTATACCGTGGTAATAATTATCTAAATTCTCATAATTGACATAGTTACCTTCAACCACTGTGGGGTACGATTCAAATCCATTAGCCTGAGCCATTAACACATTGCTAAAGCCATCCCATTCAAAATAGTGCCCTAAGAACACACCCGTCACACCGACTCGTTGAATGTCTTCTTCAGAGGGATAGGTGTAGGGTAATATATCTTTTTTCTCGATGTCACTTTGGCCGATCAAATCACTGGAACGCAAACCTAGCAAGCCACCAAACTCTTCTAACCAACGTCGATCTAAAGTATTATTTTTGGCATCAGACGCCGGACCACCGTATTCGTGCTGGCTGTTCTCACCCCAAACAATCAGGGGAATATTTTTCTCAACTGCCACCCGAATGGGCAAGGTAAAAATAGTAATGTGCTCACCCCACTGAATATCGCCTACCTGCTCTAAACCTAAGCGAGATATTTTTCTACGAACTTGTGGGTTAGGCGTAATATCAACATGGTCGACACCAATGTTTTTTAAATTCTCTAAATTTCGCTTACCTAAGTCACTGAGTGAATCAGTTCTCGCCGTAACAGCCAACGGATTCAAACCCAGCTCTAAAAGTTTTAAAACTTGATACGTACTATCTTTGCCACCACTTACCGGCACGATGCAATCATAATTCGACTGATCTTTAGAGCGGTAACGCTCCACTATTTCTAAAAACTCACGCTCACGCTCTTGCCAATCAACAGTAGGTCTATCGTCATAATTCAAACAGGCGCTGCACACGCCCTTATCATCAAACCAAATATCAGGTTTGGTTTCTGGGTATAAACATTTCACACAATACTTAATCATTTTTTAACCTTTAAGGCTGTTTGTGACCCGCTCATTAATCTTGCAAACACTGCCAGGTTAACGGCGTGCCTTTTTCAATATCGTCCACCACGATTTTACCTATGACTTGCTCTAGGTACTTAGGCGCTAAGCCAAAACCTGGACGTATACGCCTAATATGCTCATGACTTAAACGCTCACCTTTTTTAATATCTTTAACAACATAGAGTGAGCGCCTAAATTTTACATTTTCTTTCTCGGCGGCCTTACGCTCAAAACCAGCAATACCCATCGCCTGCCAAGCAGCCTTAGTATCGTCACAAAGCGCTTTTAACTCTTGTGGCTCTAGCGAAAATTCAGAATCTGGCCCTTTATCGTCTCGGCTTAAGGTAAAGTGTTTTTCAATAACACTAGCACCTAATACCACTGAAGCGACTGACACAGCAGTACCTAGAGTATGATCAGACAATCCCACTACGGTATTAAAGATTTGTTTTATCGCCGGTATCGTTTGTAAATTTGATTGTTCAACAGGGGCCGGGTAACCCGAAATACAATGTAGTAAGACCAGCTCTGTGCAGCCCGCTGCTGTCGCCGCTACGACCGCCTCTTCAATTTCGCTTTTATCGGCCATACCCGTAGACATAATCATAGGCTTGCCGGTTTTAGCGACGCGTTGAATCAACGGTAAGTCTAATAACTCAAAAGAGGCTATTTTATAAGCGGGGGCATGTAAACCTTCTAATAGCTCTACCGCAGTTTCATCAAATGGCGAGCTGAAAAGGGTAATCCCTTCTTTTTTGGCATGTTCAAATAATCGAGCGTGCCACTCATAAGGCGTATACGCTTTGGCGTATAAATCGTAAAGGGTGTATCCATCCCATAAGCCGCCCTTAATGATAAAATCGTCTTTATCCGATTTTATGGTCATGGTGTCTGGGGTATACGTTTGGATTTTTACTGCATCCGCACCCATTTGTGCAGCCATACTAATACTCTGTAAAGCTCTATCAATTGAGCCGTTATGATTAGCCGATAACTCAGCGATAATATAAGGAGGCTGACCTTCACCAATTTCACGGCCTGCGATTGTTATATTTTTTTTGATCATACTCATATTTTTATATCATTTGAGGCTGCGATAAAAAACCCGTTTCCGTTCGTAGGTAGCCGGCCTTTTCAAAGGCACGTATCGAGGCGTTATTTTCTGGTAACACATCTGCCTTGATGTTAACACCATGCCACCAAGTTCGGGCAAAAGACAACACTTTAGAGGCGATGCCTTGGCCATAATAGTCAGGGGCAATCACAATAGAAATCAAGGCGTTATTAACATCGTTAAAATCTAACCTGAAAAACCCTACCGACTCTTGCCGATTCTTGACTATGTAGGTTTTTCTATTTGCATCCTGCAACATCCGTTCAAACCACACGCTGTGCTCTTGCCAGCTTGGAATGTTTGTATTAAGTGCGTAACGACGCGTATCAGGATGGCACTGCCATTGGTATACCAACTCACAATCACTTTCTTGAGCAGCGCTGTAATCTAAGCTTTCTACGCCATCATTTAATAGGGCTTCAGCCACTCGATAGCAACCTAAGCCGTCGCATAATTCTGCCGCCCTACTAGACATTGTTTGATGTGTACCACTAAACACTTGCTGCAATACATCAACTAACAATGGCTGGATATCAGCCTCTCTAGCATCCAAAACAAAAGCCGCATGATTGGTCTCTAACACTTGGCTGTTTTCTATTTGGTTATCAACCGTGCACAAGGTAATTGAAGGCAGAGCTAGTGCACAACGCTCCCAACTACTTACCCCCGCCGCACCTATTGCAAAATCAACATTGGCCATAATTTCAGCCATATTATCTATTTGTTGTTTAGTGGTAATATGGTGATTACTTTTTTTGGCTATCGTTGCAAGCGTTTTCTGATGTGCATATTGCGCACCAATAACAACCGTTATATCTAAAGTTCGCCCAAGTGTTAATTGATCAATAACATTGATTAACAGCTCAGTATAGTTCTCAGTGTCAGCACCACCTAAAGCGATTAATAAGCGGTTAACGTGTGATTTTTGCTGATGATTAAGCACCGCCTCTTTTCGCCACTGGCTAAATTCACCTCTAAGCAAGGCGAGGCTTGGCCCTAATAAAATCTTAGCTTCACTATCAACCAGTTTTTGATAATCGCTTTTAATTTTAGCCATGCCTTGGTCTAGTAACACATCACAGTCATGCGCTCTATTGGCTAAGTCATCAATCACAAATATTTTTTTGACGAAGGGCCTTAGCAAACCTTCCCAGCGTGCATCCAAGCTGTAATGGTCAACAATTAAAAAATCAGCTTTAATGAGCGATTGCTGCATTACCTGTATCGTTTGCTGTGCGTCATCCGTAATACTACCGCCCAAGTAAGTCTTACCTTCTATCACTTCTAGTGCAGCTACCGTATGACCTTTTTGTTTAATATATTCGAGCAAGCTGCCTGTTAGTTTTTTACCGATAAATAAGCAGCGTATCTCGATGGCCGATAAATAATTAGCTAACGCCAAGCAGCGCATCACATGACCACTGCCTATCTTGGTGGACGCATCCACCCTAAAGACCACCTGCATATCAGCCCTGCTCCGGATGCAGCACTTGGTATTTTAATTCGGCTTCCTGCCAATCTTCTTCGGTATCGATATCTTGTACGCATTTTCTGGGCACGATAATAGAAGCCGTTTTGCATTCACTCTCATCAAATAACGGCTTATCTAAGGTAAATGACTCGGCCTTAGCCCAATAAAACTGACCCACATCGTGAAAACCTTCTTCTAAATCTTGAGAGCGGGTATCTCTGTGCTCGGGGTAAAACAAAGCCAGGGTATTGTCACTATTCACTCGCAAAGCACGCTGTATTGCAAAAGGAAAAGTTGTCACCGTGACGGCAAAATCGGCCTGGGTTTCTTGCAAACGCTGCCAACCTTGCTGAATTAATTCTGCCGTCACAAAAGGCGCGGTGGCATACAGGCAACAGGCATGGCTCACTTCATGGCCCTGTTGTTGAAACCACTCTATTGCATGCGCCGCTACGGCATTAGTGCCGGCAAAGTCATCCGATAATTGTGCCGGGCGCATAAACGGTGTTTGAGCACCATAGTCTCTAGCTACTTCGGCAATGGCTTCATCATCGGTAGACACCACCACATGATCAAAACATTTGGACGCCAAAGCCGCCTCTATCGAATAAGCCACTATCGGTTTGCCTAAAAAAGGACGTATGTTTTTTTTAGGGATGCGCTTACTACTACCTCGGGCAGGTATGACTGCAATTTTTTTCGCCGTCATTGTAAAACCTCTGTTAATGCGGCTACCACCTCATCTTGCTGCGACAATGTCATTTGAGCAAATAAAGGAATCGATATCGCCTCTTGATAATATTGCTCAGCATTAATAAAAGTATCGGCCGCAAAGCCCATTTGTTGATAATAAGGCTGCCGATATATAGGGATGTAATGTAGGTTCACCCCAATACTCCGCTGCTGCAATGCTTCATAGACTTGACGATGGCTCATGCTGAGCTGCGATAACTGCAAGCGAACAATGTACAAATGGTAGGCAGAATAACTCTCCGGGCTTTGAAAGGGCAGCTGTAAAGGTAACCCCGCTAACAAATCATTGTAACGCTGGGCTAGGCGGTTACGATTAGCAACAATCTCATCCAGCCGCTGTAATTGGCTACAACCCAAAGCGGCCTGTAATTCCGTCATGCGGTAGTTATAACCCAAAACTATTTGCTGATAATACCAAGGGCCATCTAACTCCCCCTGCATTAGCTGCTCATCGCGAGTAATACCGTGACTACGCAACAGTGCCATTTTTTCAGCTAAGGCCTGCGAGTTGGTTACCGCCACACCACCTTCGGCGGTAGTAATAATTTTAACAGGGTGAAAACTGAAGACCGCAATATCAGAATATTGACAACTGCCCACAGCCTGCCCCTGATAACGACTGCCAATAGCATGGGAGGCATCTTCAACAATCTTAAAGCCATATTGCAGCGACAACTGATAAATAGCCTCCATATCACAGCTTTGGCCCGACAGGTGCACCGGTATAACAAGCTTGGGTAATTCACTCTGCTGCTGAGCAATCTGTAACTTGTGCGTTAAGGCGTCAATAGAAAGGTTGTAGCTGATGGGGTCTATATCAACAAAATCGACTTCAGCCTCACAATAAAGGGCACAATTAGCTGACGCCACAAATGAAATGGGGGATGTCCACACCCTATCACCAGGGCCGATCCCCAAAGCTCTACAAGCAAGATGCAAAGCAGAGGTAGCACTATTAACGGCCACCGCGTGCTCAGCACCACAATACTGAGCAATGCCCGCCTCAAAAGTCGGAACCTGCGGCCCCTGAGTTAAAAAATCACTTTGTAATACATCGACAACGGCGTCTATATCTTGCTGGCTAATATCTTGCCGGCCATAGGGAATCATCAATCTTCAGCCTGAGCATTCAACGTCGCCAATTCATCCACGGTTAAAAAGTGTGCATTATTGCCCGAGTTATATTCAAAGCCTTCGCCTACAGGAGTTCCTTTTTCACCTATTCCGTTAAGCGTAAAATCGCGTTTTTCATACATCTCTATGGTAGGGCGCAAGACATAATGATCATCAAACTCTAATGTCAGATGGGAGTCATCTTTAGGGCACATAATTTCATGCAGCTTTTCGCCTGGGCGAATACCAATAATTTTAGCCGGTAAATCAGGCGCGATTGACTCACATAAGTCGGTAATACGAATTGAGGGTATTTTAGGTACAAATATCTCACCGCCGTGCATGCGTCTAAAGTTAGTCAATACAAACTCTACACCTTGCCTTAACGTTATCCAAAAGCGGGTCATATCCTGATGGGTTACCGGTAGTTCGGTTGCCCCCTCTCTAATTAGCTTCTGAAAGAAAGGCACTACAGAACCTCTGGAGCCCACTACGTTGCCGTAACGAACCACGGCAAACACCGTTCGATGCCCCCCTGTCATATTATTGGCAGCAACAAACAATTTGTCGGAGGCCAATTTTGTCGCACCGTACAGATTAATGGGGTTAGCAGCCTTGTCAGTTGATAGCGCTATGACCTTCTCTACCTCATTAACCGTCGCGGCATGAATAACATTTTCTGCGCCGTTAATATTGGTTTTAATACACTCTGTTGGATTGTACTCTGCCGCAGGAACCTGCTTAAGAGCCGCAGCATGGATAACATAATCCACCCCCTGCATCGCCTGAACTAGGCGGGCTTTATCTCGTACATCCCCCAAAAAATAGCGCATACAGGGGGCGCTGTAAGTTTGCTGCATCTCGTACTGTTTGAGCTCATCTCGAGAGTAGATAATCAGGCGGCTAGGCTCATAGCTTTCTAAAATAGTCTTCACGTACTTTTTGCCAAAAGAGCCCGTACCGCCGGTGATGAGTATCGATTTATTATTAAACATGTCTGTATCCCGTAAACACGGCCGCCAAAAACGTGGCTAAGCCCATGATTTATATAGACCTTATGCAGGATTCACGCCAGTAAATCAAGCTGAAAAGAGCATGATGTGATAGATATCCTCAATAGAGCGAACTATTCTGGTCAAATAAGAACACGTTTTACCCTAAAGCATGACCCTATTTACAATCAATGCACCGCTCAATTAAGACTAAGACATGCCCAATACTCTGCCATTGCTCAATTTATTAGAAAACATCCAAAGCTGCCGCTATTGCGAGAAAAATCTTCCGCTGGGGCCGCGGCCAGTATTGCAAGTCAGCTCTGGCGCTAAAATTTTGATCATAGGCCAGGCACCCGGCAGTAAAGTTCATGCGTCAGGTATACCCTGGGATGACCCATCGGGCAAACGGTTACGACAATGGATGGGTGTTTCAGCAGAAACCTTTTACAACCCAGACAAAATCGCCATCATACCGATGGGATTTGGCTATCCAGGCAAAGGCAAGTCGGAGGACCTGCCGCCAAGAAAAGAATGTGCGCCGCAATGGCATCAAGCACTTCTAGAACAGCTAAGAGATTAGAGATTTATATCCCCCCCCAAGCTCTAGAATAAGGAAACATTAAACTGATGATTAATAAAACGAAGGCGTCTGCCCTCAAGACATTAATATATCGCTATAAAAAATAAAGAGAACAGGTTAAATAGGGCAAAGGGTCTGATATCAGCTTGCTGAAGACTGATATCGATTGGCATTAACAAAGGTTTTTAAATCGTTAAAACGTACACCGTTTTCTTTCATAACTTGATGGGCAACTTTAGCGACCATTTGGCGGATATAAAACGGCTGGCCTACCACAAAGTGATGAATGCCATGGGTACTGCCAAAATTGAAACAGAACAAATGAAAAGGAAACATAAACCAACCTTTTAACACTTGTGTTTGCTGAAGAATATTATCAACTCCACCGTAGTAATGCATATGGGACGTTACAAAATTTAAACAGCCAGAGCGAATAAAGTTCGGCGCAATCAATACCACAACCAAAAAATTTACCGCATCAATGACACTCAACATCAGCTCAGGATAAGCAATATTAGCCCCCCATAGCGCATCAAAACCGTGAAACGCTAAAAAGGCGTACCAAAATATAAAATACAATACCGCAACAGGGAAAGCCGAAGACAGCATTTGTGACACATCGAACTCATCCACCTCTTTTGCTAATATTTTTTTGCGAACCAGCATGCCTAACAAACCGTCAAACATCACCAAGTAACGCATCAACTGATTACCAATACCATTACCCACCAAACGCTCTTCAAGATCTTGTTCGGTGCCTGAGGTTTTGTGATGTAAAAAGTGTAACTTACGACGGTACCAGGGGTTGATGGTGTTAGGGCGCATAATCCAAACCGCCCACATCATCAAGTTATGCATAAAATCATTCTTTTTGAAGTATTGCCGATGAATTAAATCGTGTTCCAGCTCATGAGAGAAAGACGCAAAAATGGCGGCCAGTGCAATCGTCGCCCAAACCGGCAAGTAGTCGTAGTAGTAAAGTACGGCGGTACCCACCATGCCAGCTAACGACAGCATCATGATGGCAAGGCCTATCATGTCTTGATATTTGAGGAAGGTATACTTTTCCCTAAGGCGCTGCTCTTCCGCACGAATCGTGGTGACAATGCGCTGTACACGTTCTTCAACATGCAAAGTGGGAAGTGAGTTGGATAACTTCATAAATTTTACTGGCTCGCTAACAATCAAAACCTATCAGATAAAACCTATCTGCCTAGTCAGCCATATTAGCAAATTGCTTTACCGAATGACACGTAAATTAGGTACCAACAAAGGAGTAAAAACAATAAAAAAGGGGGGTATACAACCCCCTTTTTATCTTTATAAGGCTAGGTTATAGGGTTAAAGCCTTATCCCCTCTGGCGATACCCGACACACCGCTTCTAACCACTTCTATGATAGCAGCTTCACCCAACGCCTCAATAAAAGCATTCAGCTTATCTGAGGTGCCCAGAATTTGGATGGTATATAACGTAGAGCCCACATCAACAATCTGGCCACGAAAAATATCAGTGGTACGTTTGATCTCAGCACGCTGAGCACCCGTAGCCTTGACCTTGATTAACATCAGCTCACGCTCAACATGTGAGCCTTCGCTTAGGTCAACCAACTTAACCACATCAATAAGGCGGTTAAGGTGCTTGATAATTTGCTCGATTTTGCTGTCGTTGCCAACGGTTGTTAATGTCAAACGCGATAAAGTTGGGTCTTCAGTGGGCGCAACATTTAAAGTTTCAATGTTATACGCGCGCTGGGAGAACAGGCCAACCACACGGCTTAGCGCGCCTGGCTCATTTTCTAATAAAACAGAAATAATATGCCTCATTAGGTTCTCTCCCCTTTACTTAACCACATATCTCGCATCGAACCATTAGGAGCGATTTGCATGGGGTAAACATGCTCGTGCCGGTCAACGTAGATATCCATAAACACCAGACGATCTTTCAGGCTGAACGCCTCTTTCATGGCATCGTCCAGATCTTCGAGTTTTTCAACTTTCATTCCCACATGGCCATAGGCCTCTGCCAACTTTATAAAATCGGGCAGTGAATCTTCATATTCACTTTGCGAGTAACGGCTGCCGTAATTCATATCCTGCCACTGTTTAACCATGCCTAAGTAGCCGTTGTTCAGATTGATGATCTTAATCGGCAAGTTATATTGGGTGCAAGTAGACAGCTCTTGAATATTCATCTGAATACTACCTTCACCCGTTACACAGGCAACCTCAGCTTCTGGATGAGCCAACTTAACCCCCATCGCAGCAGGCAAGCCAAAGCCCATCGTGCCTAAGCCTCCGGAGTTAATCCAACGGCGCGGCTGGTTAAAACGGTAATACTGAGCGGCAAACATTTGGTGCTGGCCAACATCAGAGGTTACAAACGCCTCACCGTGAGTCGTTTTATATAACGATTCAATCACCTGTTGCGGCTTAATAAAATTACTCGTCGTATCGTAACGAGGCCCTGTCCACAAACCATGGGCATCACGCCATTCATTAATTTGCTTCCACCAAGCATCCATCGCGTCGTGGTCAACGTCTACCTCACCTGTGGCGCGATACTCATTAACCTGAGCCAATATGTCTTTTAAAACCACATCCAAGGGGCCAACGATGGGGATATCCGCCATGACGGTTTTAGATATCGCGGCCGGGTCAATATCAATATGAATAATTTTGGCCGTGGGGCAGAACTTAGAGATGGTATTAGTTACACGGTCATCAAAACGCGCACCCGCCGCTAAAATTACATCGCTGTGATGCATAGCGGTATTCGCCTCATAGTGACCATGCATGCCCAACATACCCACATACTGTGGATCATCTGCGGAGAAACCACCCAAGCCCATCAAGGTATTGGTAACTGGCGCATTCAAGGCTTTTGCCAAAGCGGTTAATTGCTCGCTAGCATCACCTTGAATAACACCACCACCCGAATAAATAATCGGCCGTTTACCCGACATAAGCAGCTTAACGGCCTTTTTAATCTGGCCGGAGTGACCTTTTACGGTGGGTGAATAAGAGCGTAGCTTAATCTTATCGGGGTAGTAATACTCAAATTTTTCCGCTGGATTAGTAATATCTTTAGGGATATCGATAACCACAGGGCCGGGTCTGCCGGTAGATGCTAAGTAAAACGCCTTTTTAATTATCACGGGAATGTCGCTGGCTTTTCTTACCAAAAAACTGTGCTTAACAATGGGGCGTGAGACACCGATCATATCGGTTTCCTGGAAGGCATCTTCACCGATTTTATCGGAAGGTACCTGGCCAGAAATGACCACCATAGGGATGGAGTCCATATATGCCGTAGCAATACCGGTAATAGCATTGGTAGCGCCAGGGCCCGAAGTTACCAACACCACACCGGTTTTACCGGTGGCACGGGCGTAACCGTCTGCCGCATGGGTCGCGGCCTGTTCATGGCGCACCAAAATATGCGGGACTGTTGAATATTGAAACAACGCATCATATATATGTAAAACTGAACCGCCAGGGTAGCCAAATATAAATTCAACGCCCTCATCCTGTAGTGCACGCGCGACCATTTCGCCGCCAGATAACATTTCCACGGATTAACCCTCGTGTAAAACGACTAATATTAACTATGAGGATATATTGGCATTTAGAAGCCGAACGCTTCATAAGCTGGTACAAACCCATAACCTAAGGGGCGTCTCCCTGACTGGGAGCACACCGAGCGATTGAGCTCATCTCAGCTGAGATGGCATACTCGCAACACGGCTATGTGCCTGCAGAATATAGGGAGCGTCCCACTGTCGAAGCCGGTAAGCAACGACACGACGCAGATGTCGGCACCGGTAAGTGGGCGACATCAGCTAATTTCAGCTTACAATCTTGAAGCAACAAGCCCCAAAGTCAACCAAGATACCGCTATATTCAGTAAATTAATTAAAAAACTGTCTTATCTCGCACAAATTATCGAGATAATTGAATTAATAACTTTGAAAATCACTATGCTTTGCCATAATTAACTCAAAATACAAAGTGTCAATCACCTCTACAGGCCTGCAAAATGAATAAGAAGAACTTACGCCTCATCGGAATTTTATTCGCTACTGTTTTTACATTCTCTTGCGTACAAGCTGAAACCTCCGGTTATTACCGCTGGAAAGATCAAGAAGGCAACTTAAAGCTTTCTGATCGCCCACCCGCTGCCGGTATCGAGGCTAGATTTGTAGAAACCCTGGGGTCGAGAAAGAGCCGCTACAGCTCAACGACCTCAACCGAAGTAACCTCGACTCCCGATTCCGCTCAACCCAAAGAATCTTTAAAAATGGAGATCTTGCCCGAGAAAGACCCAGAGCGCTGCAAGCAAGCCCAAGAAAACATAACGGCGCTTGAGGGCTATACCAGAATCAGAGTGACCGATGACGATGGTACGCAACGCCTGCTAACCGAAGATGAAAAAAATGTGCAAGTAGAACGCTCTAAAAAAGCGATCAGTGACAACTGCAACTAATCGACACTCGATAACCCAAACCCAAACCCAAACCCAAACCCAAACCCACAATAAAAAAACCGCTTACCCTGCGAAAGGTTAAGCGGTTTTTTTATATTTATGTTTACGCTTATGAAAAAGTAACTTGGCCTTCATCCAGCCCAGCGTTAATGACATCGCCGGCTAAAAATTTGCCTTGTAAAATATCTTGCGCCAAGGGGTTTTCAATATATTGCTGTATTGCTCTTTTAAGCGGCCTTGCACCATAAACCGGGTCGAAACCAACACTGGTAATTTTATCCATTACCGCATCACCCAACTCTAAGCTTAAGCCTCGCTCTTGTAGACGCTGGCTCAAAATCTCCAGCTGAATCTCTGCAATACCTCGAATCTGCTCTCGCCCTAAAGGATGAAACACCACGGTTTCGTCAATGCGATTAATAAACTCTGGGCGAAAATGATTACCCACCACTTCCATCACGGCCGCTTTCATTTGCTCATAATTATCATCACTCACTGCCAGCTCTTGAATAACATCAGAGCCTAAGTTAGAGGTCATTACAATGACTGTATTACGGAAATCGACGGTACGACCCTGGCCATCGGTTAAACGGCCATCATCCAACACCTGCAATAAAATATTAAACACATCGGGGTGAGCCTTTTCGACCTCATCCAGCAATAAAACGGAATACGGCTTGCGGCGTACCGCCTCGGTTAAATAGCCGCCCTCTTCATAACCGACATAGCCGGGAGGTGCACCCACCAAACGCGCCACTGAGTGCTTCTCCATAAACTCAGACATATCAATACGCACCATGGCATCTTCACTATCAAACAAGAAATTCGCTAAGGCTTTACAGAGCTCCGTTTTACCCACCCCGGTTGGCCCTAAAAACATAAACGAGCCATTAGGACGATTAGGGTCAGACAAGCCTGCCCGTGAACGACGTACCGCATTGGAAACCGCCGTAACGGCTTCACTTTGGCCAATCACTCGCTCATGCAAAAAACTTTCCATCTGAAGTAATTTTTCACGCTCCCCTTCCAGCATTTTCGAAACAGGAATACCCGTCCAGCGGGAAACCACTTCCGCCACTTCCTCATCGGTCACCTTGTTTCGCAACAAAGTCATTTCCATCATTTCGGCTTGGCCTGCCATATCTAACTGCTTTTCCAATTCGGGGATTTCACCGTACTGTAGCTCAGACATTCGGGTTAAGTCGCTGGCACGTTGCGCGGCCTCCAACTCAACTCTTGCCTGCTCTAACGCCTCTTTGATTTTTTGTGAACCGTGCAATGCGGCTTTCTCGGCCTTCCACACCTCTTCTAAATCGGCAAAGGCTCGCTCCGCCACGGCAATGTCGGCGTTTAAAATATCTAATTGTTTTTTAGCGGATGCATCGGTGTCTTTTTTTACCGCTTCTCGCTGAATTTTTAATTGAATCAATCGACGTTCTAGGCGATCCATATCTTCAGGTTTGGAATCGATCTCCATACGGATTCGGCTGCCCGCTTCATCGATCAAATCAATCGCCTTATCAGGCAATTGCCTGTCGGCAATATAACGCTGGGATAATTTTGCCGCTGCAATAATCGCCGAGTCGGTAATATCAACACCGTGATGGACTTCGTAACGCTCTTTTAAACCCCGCAATATTGCAATGGTATCTTCTTCGCTAGGCTCATCGACTAACACTTTTTGAAAGCGGCGCTCTAGCGCTGCATCTTTTTCAATGTACTTACGGTATTCATCCAGCGTGGTCGCACCCACACAGTGCAACTCACCGCGAGCCAGCGCAGGTTTGAGCATATTACCGGCATCCATCGCACCTTCGGCCTTACCCGCACCGACTATGGTGTGCATCTCATCAATAAATAAAATGACACTGCCTTCTTGCTTGGACAATTCATTCAGTAAAGATTTTAAACGCTCTTCAAATTCACCACGATATTTTGCACCCGCCAATAAAGAACCTAAATCTAAAGACAGTAACCGCTTACCTTTTATACCCTCTGGCACTTCACCATTAACGATGCGCTGCGCCAAACCTTCAACAATAGCCGTTTTACCCACGCCGGGTTCACCAATTAATACCGGGTTATTTTTAGTACGGCGCTGCAGCACTTGTATGGTACGACGAATTTCATCATCACGACCAATAACAGGGTCTAGCTTGCCACTCTCCGCTAGAGCGGTTAAATCGACGGTGTACTTATCTAAGGCTTGTCTGGCTTCTTCTGCGCCGGGGTCATCAATAGATTCACCTCCTCGCATTTTATCAACAGCATCTTGTAACGAAGCTTGATCAACACCAATATCTTCTAATAATTTAGACAAGGTATTTTTAGTTTCAAACAGCGCCAATAAAACCGACTCACAGGAAATATAGGCATCGTTTTTTTGCTGCGATAATTTATCAGCCACATTCATCAAACGAGCCATATCGTTTGACATTAATATGTCACCAGCACCACCTTGCACAGAGGGCAGAGCCTCTAAAACCTTGGTCACCACTTCACGTAAACGGCTAATACTTGCTCCCGCCTGAGAGAGCAAAGGGCGTACTGGGCCGCCTCGCTGCTCAATCATGGCAGAGAGTAAATGAACAGGTTCTATAAATTGCTGGTCCTTACCAATTGCCAAAGACTGGGCATCCGATAGTGCTAGCTGTAACTGATTGGTTAAACGATCAACTCGCATTACTCACCTCTAAATAAATAACCCCAAGTGGGGCAATAATAATCCCTTATCAACAATCCATGCCCAACAACCCATGCCAAATAAAACACGGCTAATAAACGCATACGCTATTGATAGTATAAATACTCTATGAAAGAGATAGGGGTTGATAAGGAAATATCAAGTATTGCCACATAAAGAAAAGACTAAGACTTGCGGTAAATCAAACTTACCATTCGGCCCGTCTGACCATCGCGGCGATAAGAATAAAAGCGCGCAGGGTCTTGGTAGGTACACCATTCGCCGCCATAAATACGCTCCACACCTATACCTCGCAACTCTAATCGAGTGAGCTGGTAGAGATCTGCCCTATAACGGCCCGTATTGGACGATGCGCTGAAGGCTGAAGAATACTGCTTATTGCGATTAACAAAACACTCCCGCACCTCAGCACCCACCTCAAAATGCGGGGCGCTGATGGCAGGCCCCAACCAAACCAGCAACTCAGCAGCAGGCGCTTTAAACAACTCAATCGCTTTAGTCACTATACCATCAGCCAGACCTCGCCAACCGGCATGTACTGCCGCCACCTGCTGCCCCGATTGATCACATATCAACACGGGTAAGCAATCGGCCGTTTGCACAACGCATACGTGATCGACGAGAGAAGTAATGGCGCCATCAGCAGGGCTAACTAACGATGGCTGATGATCTAGCTGGACGATATCGGTACTGTGAGTTTGGTTTAGCCAAGCCGGCTCTGAGGGTAACGACAACGCATCAACAATACGCTGACGGTTAAGCTGCACCGCCTTACTATCGTCCCCCACATGGTATGCAGCGTTCAAAGAGGCATACGGAGGCACGCTGACGCCTCCTATGCGGGTAGTAGAGGCCGCCGCAATATTTGCTGGAACCGGCCAATCTGGAACAATTATCTTCAATTAAATCAGCTCCAGCGGCTTAGCTGTCATGCTCACTTAAAACAACTAACAAATGCTGCATGTCTTCGGGCAAATCAGCCTCCCAGCCAATTTTCTCACCGGTGTCGGGGTGAATCAGCTCAAGCCTTCGGGCATGCAATGCCTGGCGCCCTAACCCTCGCAGAGTCTCAATCAACTCCGTACTGGCCCCCTTCGGTATGCGAGGTCGACCTGAATACGTAGCGTCTCCCACTAGGGGGTACTTAATATGTGCCAAATGTACCCGAATTTGATGGGTTCTACCCGTTTCTAACATGCAGCGCACATGTGTATGGTGTTTGTAACGCTTGATCAGCCGGTAATGAGTAATCGCCTCCTTACCCCCCACTAAGGCCACTGCCATTTTTTTACGCTGCCTCGGATGACGGCCCAAGGGCTCATCCACCGTGCCACCACCCGTCATATGCCCCATGCAGACGGCTTCGTACTCACGGTGAACCGTTCTATCTTGCAACTGATTAACCAAGTGATTTTGCGCCGCCAGGGTTTTCGCCACCACCATCAGGCCGGTTGTATCTTTATCCAAACGATGCACAATGCCCGCTCTAGGCACACTGGCTAAGTCGGGGCAATGGTACAACACAGCGTTAAGCAAGGTTCCACTACCATGGCCGGCAGCAGGGTGAACCACCAAACCTGCGGGTTTATTCACAACGAGTAAGGCTTCGTCTTCATAAACAATATCTAAAGGAATCGCCTCAGGCTCCCAGCGCTCTTCATTCTCGACCTCAGCCTCAAGCACCAATAACTCACCACCCAACACTTTTTCTCTGGTTTTTTTAACCTCACCATTAACCGTTAGCACCCCTTCTTTAATCCACTCCTGCAATCGAGCTCTGGAATACTCGGGAAACAGTTGAGCTGCCGCCTGATCTAATCGGCTACCGCGTAACTCAACGGGCACTTCGGCATGTAATTCTATGGTTTCGGCCATGTAGATCTCTTTTCTGAACGTCTGCGCTTTATGCAGGGGGGTGGCTGTGGTTAAATACCGGGCTCAATTATTAATAATAGCCCTGCGCACCTATATATGGATGTATAAACGCGCATTATATCTGAATTTCGGGACGCCGTTGTATATGAACACTGTTGTTAAGGCCTTTTTTCTCCTCTCCGCGGTATGGCTCACAGGCTGCGCGACCGATACAAACCTTACCCAAGACATGGCTGAGCGCGAATTATACAATCGCGCGCAAGAAAGTTTAAATGGTATGCGTTTTGATATTGCTGTAACACGCTTCCAAATGCTAGAAGCTCGCTTTCCTTTTGGCCCCTATGCTGAACAATCTCAGCTAGAAATTATTTATGCATATTTGCGCAGCTCAGAACCTGAGGCAGCCATTGCCGCCGCTGATCGCTTTATTCGCCTACACCCACAAAGCCCCAATATAGACTATGCCTTTTACATGAAAGGCTTAGCTAACTATACCGAAGGCGATGGCTTTCTCGATCAGTTCCTGCCCACTGACATGACCGAGCGCGACCCTGGCTCCGCCTTGAAAGCTTTCGAAGACTTTCGTCAGTTACTCAACCGCTTCCCTGACAGCCAATACGCACCCGATGCTAAAGCCCGCATGGTTTACTTGCGTAACCGCCTAGCGCGTTACGAAATCAATGTCGCTAATTACTACTTTAAGCGCCGCGCCTATATTGCCGCGGCCAATCGTGGCCGTTATGTGATAGAAAATTATCCGCAAACACCCGCTGTAGCTGATGCCTTAGCAGTAATGGTTCAAGCTTATCGCCTATTAGGCTTAGAAGACTTATCAGGCAATGCCCTTAACGTATTAAATGAAAATCACCCCAATCACCCCTCTACTGATAAAAATGGTAAGTTTATCGAAAAGTTCACCCTCGCCGATGAGCAGCGCTCAACCATCAACAAGCTCACTCTCGGTTTATTTGATAGAGCTGATCCACCTGAATTTGATAATCGCCCCGACTACATGATTCGCTGAACATATAACGACTAATAATGAATACTGAAAACCTAGCGGCACATATCATCCAAGAAATGCGGGTACTACCCCAGATTGATGCGGAAGCTGAAATACGCCGACGGATAGATTTTATTAAAAAAACCCTGATTAATGCCGGATTTTATAATTTAGTCTTAGGTATTAGTGGCGGTATCGATTCAACAACGTGTGGCCGCTTAGCGCAGCTCGCCGTTAACGAACTCAATCAAAGCGAAAACCAAACTTACCAATTTATAGCGGTTAGGCTGCCCTTTGGCGTGCAAGCCGATGAGGCCGATGCTCAAGCTGCCGTTGATTTTATAGACCCCAGCAAGCGCCTTACGTTAAACATCAAATTGGGCGCCGAAGGCATCCATCAAGAGACGCTAGAGTCATTACAACAAGCTGATCTGCTTAACGCGCCACAAGCTAACATTGACTTTTCAAAAGGCAATGTCAAAGCCCGCACACGCATGGTGGCGCAGTATCATGTTGCAGGAATTTTAGGCGCGTTAGTGATTGGCACCGATCACTCCGCCGAAAACATCACCGGATTTTTTACTAAATGGGGTGATGGCGCCTGTGATTTAGCGCCACTATTTGGTTTAAACAAACGCCAAGTCAAACAGTTAGCGGCCTATCTTGGCGCGCCTGAGCAGCTGGTCAATAAAGCGCCTACGGCTGATCTAGAGTGCTTAAGCCCGCAAAAGAAAGACGAGGACGCCCTGGGCATTAGTTACGATCAACTCGATGATTTTTTAGAAGGCAAAGCGGTGAGGGATGAAGTTCAACAACACATTATCGCTCTATATCAACGTACTCAACATAAGCGCGCGGCCATACCAATACCCTACGAGGCATAAATTACGCCTCTAAAAACAAGTCATTAAAACAAGCGCGCAGCTCTATCTACACTACAATAAAACCTAACACCACAATAAAACATAGCAAATTAAGCATAACTAAAAAAGTATAACCTGCGTGAAAATGTCCAGCTTAAAAATTGTCAACAACAAAACACAGCAACAAAACCTTACACCGCTCAAAGTTTACAGCGTTTATCGCCTTATTCTTTCAATAGCACTGCTGTTTAGTTTTTATTTTTTAG